>JANMJO010000024.1:0-8723 GCA_031371425.1 Verrucomicrobiales bacterium
TTGGGCGGAGTTTGTGGGTGGTTTGGGTTCCACTTGAAGTGCGCGTTGAATTCATAGGCGATGCGACACCGACACAGGCCCGCCCAACTTCTTTTAAACAAAACGGCGGTTGTCATCACGACAACCGCCGTTTGCTTTTCCTGATTCCGAATTAAACTGGCCCGCTAGGAAGCGAGCGTTCCGTGAAGCGCCCGCTTCCCAGCGGGCATGTTCCAGCGACATCCTGCCGCCATTGCGTTCTCTGCGGTTAGCCTGATTCCCGAAGTTGAAACCACGGATTACGCGGATGGCGCGGATAAACAAAAACTTGAAGCCGAATCCGCCCAGATGAGTCTGGAGCACACCTCGGAAACTAAATCTGTTTTCCATCCGCGAAATCCGCGAAATCCGCGGTTACAATTCCGGCGTTTGGGATAAGCACGCCCGCTAGGAAGCGAGCGTTCCGTGGAGCGCCCGCTTCCCAGCGGGCCAGTTCCAGCGACAACCCGGTGGGTAGCACAGGCCACTGGCCTGTGCCGAGGGGCGACCCGCCGCTCGGAACGGGGAGCGCGCCCGAATGTTTTCGAACGTCCGTTTCCACGGCGAACGCTCTCTCCGTTCCGTCCGGCCAGTGGCCGGACGGCACAGGCGAGTCGCCTGTGCTACCCACCGGAATGACCATCGCCATTTCGGAAGTTGGGTTAAATCAATACCTCGCCCCGCCGAAATCCGGCGTTGCCTGTCCCTTGCAAAATCCTTAATCTTGCCACCGATGAAACATCAGTTGGACTTTGAAAAGCCAATCTTTGAACTGGAAAGCAAGCTTGAGGAGTTGAAGACCCATCCCGAAGAGCACGCGATGGACGTGAACTTCGAGGCGGAGATTCTCGCCATCGAGGAAAAGATTGCGGAAACACGGAAGCAGATATTCTCCAACCTCAACGCTTGGCAGCGCGTGCAGATGGCGAGGCATCCCAAACGCCCGTTCACACTCGACTACATCAGGAACGCCTTCACCGATTTCAACGAGCTGCACGGCGACCGGCTTTTCTCCGAAGACCGCGCGATGGTCGGCGGCTTTGCCCGGATCGGCGGCCAGCGCGTCGTCGTCATCGGCACACAGAAGGGGCGCGACACAAAGGAGAACATCCTCCGCAACTTCGGCTCCGCCCACCCGGAAGGCTACCGCAAGGCGATGCGCCTGATGCGGCTCGCGGACAAGTGCGGCCTGCCGGTCATCACACTCATTGACACCGCCGGCGCGTTTCCGGGCGTGGCCTCGGAGGAACGGCACATCGCCGAAGCCATCGCGGTGAATTTGCGCGAGATGATGCTCCTCTCCGTCCCCGTCATCGCCATCGTCATCGGCGAAGGCGGCAGCGGCGGCGCGCTGGGCATCGGCGTGGCGGACCGCGTGTTGATTTTGGAGAACGCGTATTACTCGGTCATCAGCCCGGAAGGTTGCGCGGCGATTTTGTGGAAGGACCGCAAGGCATCCGCCCAAGCTGCCGAAGCGTTGAAGATCACCGCCAAGGATTTGCTGGAGTTGAAACTGGTGGACGAAATCATCCCCGAACCGCTCGGCGGCGCGCACAACGATCCCGTGGCGACCGCGGCGAATTTCAAGGAGGCATTGCTCAAGCATCTGGCGGAATTGCAGGCGCTGCCCGCGTCGGATCGGCTGAAACAGCGCTACGCCAAGTTCCGTTCGCATGGCCACTACCTCGAAAAACCCGAGCCGTCGTCAGCGAAAGCCCCGCGCAAGAAGGCCGTCGCGCTCAAGCCCGCCGCCGCGTGACCGCACCGGGCGGTTTCCCCGCGCGCCACTCCCATGCTTTACCCGCTGACATTTCATCCCATCTTCAAAGAGCGCGTCTGGGGCGGGCGCAGCCTCGAAACCATCTACCAGAAGCCGCTTCCGCCCGGCAAGGTCATCGGCGAATCCTGGGAAATCTCCGACCGCCCGGGCGATGCCAGCGTCATCGCCAACGGACCGCTCGCAGGAAAAAATCTGCGCTGGCTCATGGAACATCACGCAGATGAACTTCTCGGTTCTGCCAGCCCTCACGGCGATCATTTCCCGCTGCTCATCAAAATTCTCGACGCGCAGGACAAGCTCTCGCTGCAGGTCCACCCCCCCGCCGCGCTCGCCGCCAAGCTCGGTGGCGAACCCAAGACCGAGATGTGGTATTTCGCGCACACCGCGCCGTGGTCGGAGGTTTACGCCGGCCTGAAACGCGGCGTCACCCGCGCCGAGTTCGAGCAGAAGATCGCGACCGGCGAAGTTGGAAAATGCTTTCATCGCCTCACCGTGCAGACCGGCGACGCCCTCTTCCTGCCCAGCGGCCGCGTCCACGCCATCGGCGCGGGCAATGTCATCTTTGAAATCCAGCAGAATTCCGACACCACCTACCGCGTGTTCGATTGGAATCGCACCGGCCTCGACGGCAAGCCCCGCGAACTCCACATCGCCGACGCGCTCGCCTCGATTGACTTCAAAGACTTCGAGCCGCAACTCGCCGCCGGCAAGCCCGTGCCCGGCCCGAACCACACCACGCGACTGCTCGCGAAAGACCCGCTGTTCACCGTCAACGAGATTACACTCCGGGCGCAAGAGTATCACCTGCCACGGTTGCCACGCGCACAGATCATCGCCGTCATCCAAGGCGGCATCACCCTCCAGGCCGGCGAGATTTCCCTCGACCTGCAGCCCGGACAATTCTGCCTCGTCCCCGCCGCGCTGCGCACCGCCACGCTGACCGCACTCACGCCCGCGACCTTCCTGCACATTGTCCCCGCATGAACACGCCCGCACTGAAATCCTTCCTGCAACGCTGGATCGTCAACACGCTCGCCGTGCTCGTCGCCGTCAAGGTCGTGAACGGCATCCGCTACGACAGCAACTCCGACCTGCTCATCGCCACGCTCGTGCTGGGCATCTTGAATTCCTTCCTGCGTCCGCTGATGATGCTCATTTCGCTGCCGCTGCTCATCTTCACCCTCGGCCTGTTCACGCTCGTCATCAACGCGGTGCTGCTCTACTTCGTGGGCAACCTCGTGACCGGTTTCCATGTGGCAAATTTCAAAGCCGCCTTCTGGGGCGCGCTGGTCATCAGCATCGTCTCGTTCGCCGTCAACGCGCTCACCGGCGTCGGCAAGGCACGCATCCACATCCGGCGCGGCGGGCCTCCGCAAAACAAGCCGCCCGGCAAAGACGACGACGGCCCGGTGATTGACGTTTAAAATTTCGAATTCCGAATTTCGAATGGCGAATCAAACCGACGATTCGTTATTCTTCATTCGTAATTCGCAATTTGTAGGCCGCGCGATTGGTGGCGATGCCTTGCGCGTTGAAGCCCCGCTCGAAGTCCGTCGTCACCGCGCTCAATTCCGCCGGCGTCTCCACCGCGCGGAAATGCGGGCTGGCCGCGAACACTGCCGTCATCTGCGCGAAATAATCCGCGTCATCCGTCCGTAGCCAGACCACGCCGCCCGGCGCGAGTGCCTGCCGCGCCAGTTCGGTGAACCGCTCGTTGATGAGCCGGTGGCGGCGGTGCTTCCGCTTCGGCCACGGGTCGGGGAAATAGACGTGGATCGCCGTTGCGGCGTGCGCAGGCAACAGGTATTCCAGAAAATACGTGGACTCGATCCGCACCCCGCGCAGGTTTGTCAGCTCCGCGCGCCGGCCTTTGCGGTCGGTCTTGCGGATGCGGCCGAGCAATCGTTCCACGCCGATGAAATTTTTCCCCGGATGCAGCTTCGCGTAGGCCACGAGGAACGAGCCGTCGCCACTGCCGAGTTCGACTTCGAGCGGCTGGCCTTGCGGGAAAAGTTGCGCCGGGTCGAGGCGCTCCAAGATGGAGCGGAGTTCGACCAGCAGGCTGGCGGGAGAATCGGAGGGCACATCCATGGGGTTCAGAAAATTCCGGGGCTGCATTTCTCAAGAAGGCTCGCTTCCCCCTCACCCCGGCCCTCTCCCCAAGGGAGAGGGAGAACCGTATTCAGTCTCACGCAAAAACCCGCGACTGGATTGATGAGTGCCGCCTTCGTAAAACCGGAAAGCCGCGCCAGCCGCCCCCTCTCCCCGAGGGAGAGGGTTGGGGTGAGGGGGAACGCAACATCCATTCTCCCAAAACCACAGAAAACAGTTAACAGCCTCATCAGCGAGAAACCTTATCCAGCGCGGTGTTGATGGCGGCTTCCGTGACGCGTTGACCCCAGACGACGCGACCAATCTTTTTCGCCAGCACGAACTTGATCTCGCCGCCGCTGACTTTCTTGTCGAGGCGCATCGCGGTGAAAAGGTTTTTCCGCTGCGCTGCGCTCAACTGCACCGTCACCGGCAGGCCGGCGCGGTGGAACAACACCTTGATCCGTTCCGCCTCGGAAGCGGGCAGGGCGGGGGAAAGTTCCGCCGCCGCCACTTGGCCGATGGAGATTGCCTCGCCGTGCAGATATTTGCCGTAGCCGGAACTATTCTCGATGGCGTGGCCGAGGGTGTGGCCGAAGTTCAGGATGGCGCGCAGGCCGCACTCGGTTTCGTCCTGACCGACGACTTCGGCCTTGATGGCGCAGCAGCGGGCGATGACTTCGGCGAGGGGCTTCGCCTCGCGGCGGAGCAGGCGGGGCAGGTCGCATTCGAGGCGCGTGAAAAGTTTTGCGTCGTAGATGATGCCGTATTTGATGACCTCGGCGAGGCCGGCGCGGAATTCGCGGTTTGGCAAAGTCGCCAGCGTGGCGAGGTCGGCGAGCACGAGGCGCGGCTGGTAGAATGCGCCGACGAGATTTTTTCCCGCCTTGAGGTTCACGCCCACCTTGCCGCCGACGGAGCTATCCACCTGCGCGAGCAGCGTGGTGGGGACTTGCACGAAATCAATCCCGCGCAGATACGTCGCGGCGACAAAGCCCGCGAGGTCGCCCACCACGCCACCGCCGAGGGCGATGATGAAGGACTTGCGCTCCAGCCGATGCGCGGCGAGTTGGTCGTAGCAGGCTTGGACGGTCTTGAGGTTCTTGGCCGTTTCGCCAGCGGGCACGGTGATGAGCACCGGCGCAAAGCCAGCGCGGGCGAGCGAGTTGAAGGCGGTTTTGGCGTAGCGTTTGCCGACGTTGGTGTCGGTGATGATAGCGCAGCGCGGGCCGAGTTGGAGGCGGGCGCAGTCCTTGCCCAGCCCGGCCAGCAGGTTCGGGCCGATGTGGATGGGGTAACTTCGTTCGCCCAAGGAAACTTTCACGACGCGCATGGGGGCAAGGATACGTTTTGGCGGCCGGGTGTCAAAGAATTGAGCGGGGTTATCCCGCCGACTCCCGGGTGCGATGGGAAGTGCCGCGCAAAGATGGTTGGAGTTCACACTTTAGCGTGTTGGGGCGGTGACGGGTGTGAGGGGGACAAGCTAAAGCTTGAACTCCAACTCAGGACGGGACTCCGCTGCGCGGTGCTTCCGGTTACACCCGTTGGAGTGGGGTGTGATTGAAACTGCCGCGCCGAGATTGTTGGAGTTCACGCTTCAGCGTGTCGGGGCGGTGACTGGTGTGAGGGGAACAAGCTAAAGCTTGAACTCCAACTCGGGGCGAGCCTCCGCTGCGCGGTGCTTCTGGTCACACTCTTGTAAGCTCTCGCCACTTGTCACCCGTCACCCGTCACCCTATCCTGCCGCACTGTGATTGATTCTGAACCAACGCTCACCGCTTTCCTCCCGACCGTCCGCAACGCCGACTGGGTGGCGGTGGATACCGAGGCGGACAGCCTCCACGCTTACCCGGAAAAACTCTGCCTCATCCAGATCAGCACCGCCGCTGGCGATGAGCTGGTGGACCCGCTCGCCGGCATGGACGTTGACCCGCTGCTCGACGCGCTCGCCGGTCACGAGTTGATTTTCCACGCGGCGGATTACGATTTGCGCCTGCTCCGCAAGCACCACGAGTTTGTGCCCGGCGCGATCTTCGACACCATGCTCGCCGCGCGGTTGCTTGGCATGAAAAAATTCAGCCTCGGCGATCTCGTGGAAACTTGCCTCGGCGTGAAGTTGGAGAAAGGTTCGCAGAAGGCCGACTGGGCGCGTCGCCCGCTCACGCCGCGCATGGAGGAATACGCCCGCAACGACACGCACCACCTCAAGCCGCTCGCCGACAAGCTCCGCGCCGAACTCACCGCCAAAGGCCGGCTCGCGTGGCATCAGGAAAGTTGCGCCCGGCTCATCGCGGATTCCTCGCAGCTCCGCCCGGTGGATGCCGACGGCGTCTGGCGCATCAAGGGCAGCTACACGCTGAGCCGCGCCGCGCTCGCCGTCCTGCGCGAGCTTTGGCAGTGGCGCGAGACCGAGGCCATCGCCGCCAACAAGCCGCCGTTTTTCATCCTCAACCACGAGATGATGGTGATGATCGCGGATGCCGCCGGTGCGAAACAGGCTGTGGACCCGCTCCTGCCGCGCTATCTCTCGCCGCGCCGCCGCGAAGGGTTGGGCAAATCAATCCAGACCGCGCTGGCCTTGCCCGACGCCGGACATCCGGAAATCTTGCGCAACGAACGGCGGCGGCCTTCGCCAGCGGAACACCGTCGCTTTCTCGATTTGGAAAAACACCGCAACGTCCACGCGCAGCAGTTGGACATTGATCCCACGCTCATCGCGCCCCGCGCCATGCTGGGCGAACTTGCCCGCGACTGGGATGCGACCGCGCCGGAGTTGATGAGCTGGCAGAAGGCGCTACTGAAATGAAGAATGCAGAATGCAGAATGCAGAATGAAGAATGACGGCGGCGCGCCACGTCCCAATGCCGCCGCTCCAAATTCCCTGCGCTGAAGGCGCAAAAGAATTTAGCCCAGGGTTGGAGCGCAGCGACTACCCTGGGAGTTTGCCAAAAAATATTTCCACCCTGAAGGGGTGGCAGAGGCTTTTCTTCGCAGAGCCAATTGATACTCTCTCCGCATGGCAACGGCTCGCCATCCGAAAGCGACCCACTTCATCCAGCGAAATTTATTCACTGGCCTGACCAGCTTTGCCGAATTGGAATCAAAGATCGCCGCGCTGCCAGAGGAAAAGACGCGGGGCGACGCCTTTGAACAATTTGTCAAAGCGTTCCTGCTGCTAGAACCGGAATACGCCAGCAAATTAAAAAGCGTCTGGCTCTACAACGAAGTCCCTGCCGCCATCGTCAAGAAGCTCAAGCTGCCTTCGACTGATCAGGGCATTGATATTGTTGCCGAAACTTACGACGGCGAATTCTGGGCTGTCCAATGCAAGTATCGTCAGCTCACCGACCAGTCGCTGACCTGGCGCGAGATTTCTACCTTCACCGGGCTGGCGTTTGGGGTCTGTCGCGGCTTCGCTTTCGGCCTCATCTGCTCCACCACCGAGCGCATCACTCATGTCCTGAAGCAGCAGGAACGCATCGGATTCTGCGCGCTGGATGCGTGGCAGGAACTCGATGCGGATTTCTGGATTCGCCTGCAAGCGCACTTCACGCACAAGCCGGAAAAACTTTCTCCATCCCAGCCGCGCCCGCATCAACGCGCGGCGATTAAAGACGCGCATCAGCATTTCGTCACCAACAAAGCCAAGCGTGGCAAACTCATCATGCCGTGCGGCAGCGGCAAAAGTCTCACCGCGTATTGGATTGCGGATAAACTGAACGCCCGTCGCATAGTCATCGCCGTGCCGAGTTTGGCGCTCATCCGGCAGACGCTCAAAGTCTGGCTGCGCGAGACGACGGCCAATCGTCAGGCTGTGGAATGGATTTGTGTTTGCAGCGATGAATCCGCCGGACGCGTCGAGCGCGATGACACGGCTGTGTTGCGGCAAGACCTCGGCGTGCCGTGCCTCACCGCGCCCGATGAAATCGCCGCGTGGCTGAAACGGAAACATCACGGACTCACCGTCGTCTTCACCACCTACCAAAGCGGCGAAGCCATTGCCAAAGCCGCCCGTTCGGCCAGATACCGTTTTGACCTCGGCATCATGGACGAGGCGCACAAGACCGTGGGCGACAGCGGCAAACTTTTTTCCCATCTGCTGCACGACAAGAATCTGCCCATCCACCGGCGCATCTTCATGACCGCCACCGAGCGGCGTTATGCCGGGCAAAGCGACACCGTGTTGAGCATGGACGACCCCGCCATCTACGGCGACACGTTCCACCTGCTCTCATTCAAACGGGCGATGGAGTATGACCCGCCGATTCTGTGCGATTACAAAATCATCAGCATCGCCGTCTCGCGGGATGAAGTCGCGGAATTGATCCGGAAAAATGTTTTTGTGAAGCCGGACAAAGGCCGGTGGAATCAGGAGATTGAGGCCGACATGCTGGCGTCCCTCGTCGCGCTGCGGAAGGCGATGACGAAATATCCCATCCGCCATGCCGTGTCGTTTCACGGCAGCATCCAGCGGGCGGAATTGTTCAAGGCGCACAATGACGCCTTCAGCCACGCCTTCCCGAAATATGGCAGCCTCGAAACCTTCCACGTCTCCGGGAAAACACCCACCGGCACACGCGCCAGAATCATCGGAGACTTTGCCAAAACCAAACGCGCCCTCATCACCAATGCGCGCTGCCTGACTGAAGGCGTGGACGTGCCGGGGATTGACTGCGTGCTGTTTGCCGACCCACGCCGGAGCGCGGTGGACATCGTGCAGGCGGTGGGCCGCGCGTTGCGTCCTGCTCCCGGCAAGAAGCTGGGCTATGTGATCGTGCCGATCTTGCACGATGCCGATGCCACACCGGACGACATTTTTGAGTCGGAATCGTTT
>JANMJO010000075.1:0-28716 GCA_031371425.1 Verrucomicrobiales bacterium
CGCTTCCTCGACATCCACCGCATCAGCGCCACGCACGAACACATCGGCATGATTTACTGGGCGCGGCCAAAGGTAGGGCCGCGCTGCCGTGCGGCCTCGGACGACCAGCAGGTCGTCCCAACCAGTCTTGCGACCGAGGAGCACCACGACATCCGCTGGTGCGCGGCGGATGAACTGGACAAGTTGCGCCCGCCGATGTCCGACGCGGTGAAGTGGTAGTGCCGCCAGGCCATCGAGGAAGTCGGATGCGCGTAGGGTTTTCCCCAGCTCCCTCACCCCTCACCCCTCTCCCATCTGATGGGAGAGGGGGACAGATATCGGTGGTTTGCCGATGGTTTGAATGCTGGTTTGCTTGGACACGGTGGTTGATGATTCATGAAAAACACGACGCGTGTTCTGTTCGTGTCGCGCCCGATTTTACTGAAAGCGTCCGCCCGCTCTCCCTCTCCCATCGGATGGGAGAGGGCCGGGGTGAGGGGAAACGAGGCGGCGCATTTGGTGAAACATCTTTGTTCCTTCGTTCCTTTGTTGTTCAATCCATCCCATGCGCGTTCTCATTGTTGGTTGCGGTTACGTGGGGCTGCCGCTCGGCGCGGAACTCGCGCGGCAAGGCCACGAAGTTTTCGGGTTGCGCCGCTCGGCGAACGCGATGGGGGAATTGCAAGTCGCCGGTCTTCAGCCGATCATCGGCGATATCACGCAGCCGGACTCGCTCGCGAAAATTCCCGCGTCATTTGATTGGGTCGTGAACTGCGTGGCGTCGTCGCACGGCGGGGCGGAGGATTACCGGCGGGTGTATCTGGAAGGCACGCGGAATCTGCTCGAGTGGCTGGCCGCGACGCCGCCCAAGAAATTTATCTACACCAGCAGCACCGGCGTCTATGGCCAGGATGACGGCTCGCTGGTGAAGGAGACGAGCGCCGCCGAGCCGCCCACGGAGACGGGCGTGGTGTTGCGCGAGACGGAGCAACGGTTGCTCGCGGCGGCGGCGGAACGGCAGTTCCCGGCGGTGATCTTGCGCGTGGCGGGGATTTACGGGCCGGAACGCGGGCATTGGTTCAAACAATTTCTCGCGGACGAAGCGCGCATTGAGGGCGATGGCTCGCGGCTGCTGAACATGATCCACCGCGACGACGTCATCGGCGCAGCCATCGCCGCGCTGCGGAGCGGACGCCCCGGAGAAATCTACAACGTCGTGGACGACGAACCGGTGGCGCAGCGTGATTTTTTCCGGTGGCTGGCTGAATCGCTGGACAAACCGCTGCCGCCCTCCGCGCCTGCGGATGAGGTGGCGGCACGCCTTCGCGATGCTACGGCGCTGCAGGCGCGCAAGCGAGGCGTGACGAACAAGAAGATTTCCAACCGCAAGCTGAAGATGGAGCTGGGCTATGTGTTCAAGTATCCGACGTTCCGGCAGGGCTACTCGGCGGAGATTCAGCGGCGGGATTTGTAGCGGCGGGAAAGGCTGGCGCTTAATCTTCCAAATCGAACAGGCGTTTGGCGGAATCCCACGCGACCAGTTTCTTCTTTCCGTTGCGGGCGATGGCGGCGTTGAGTTCGCGCAAATCCTCCAAGTCCTCTACCCGCTCGCGCAAATGGAGCATCTCGCTGTAGATTGTTTCCAAAGTCAGTTTGCCGGGCTTGCGCGCGGCGATGGTGGCACTACTCATAAGCTTCCTTCCTGTCTTTTACCGCATAAACCGAAACTTGTCGGCCGCTCAACGCGGATAAAACCCGGAAATCCCCGACGCGCAACCGGTATTTGTCTTCCTTGCCGCTTAACTTTTTCACATCCCCGGCCAAGCCATATTGCAACCGCGTCAAACGGTCACCAATCCGCCGCCGTTTTTCCTTGGGCAGCGACCGGAGTTGGGCGATGGCCTCTTCCGAAATTGCCAGCGTATAATTCACCTCGACCACGCGGACAGTGTATTTTTTCAAACTGCCGGGTCAACCGCAAAGGCTACTCGGCAGAGATTCAGCGGCGGGATTTATGACAGCGGGAAAGGCGATGGGTTGGGGAGAATACTTCGCAGGCTATTGGTAGATTAGGCGGCATGAATTCTCCTCAAATCTCTCATCAACTCTGTCTGCCAATAAACCAATGTGGCCGTAAAAAATGAAATCAGAAACACGTCACTACGCTTCAAAGTATCTGTGGGAGACACAGACCACCTAATAAGAATCACCATGAAAACAATCACAACCGCATCCAGAACAATGCGCCAATACTTGCGCAAAAATCTACTAATAATTGGGCCTAGCGTAGCGGTTAGTCTGACCATAGTTGAAGGCGTGCGCTTGACTGCCCACGAGGTCAGCTCCTTGGCGATAACTACGATAACCGTAGCGACAACGCTGATAATTAGCTGCTTGGTATCCATGTGCTCAAAGATGCCTAACATCCAATTGAGCTGCAAGTTTGCCGTCTATCACTTTTCACGAAGCAGACGTTCTTCCTGCCAAAGAAATTTGTCCAGAGGAATTCACCCGGCAAAAGGGCAGCAAATCGCCGCATCGTAGCCGCGCCTGTAAAGGCGCGGAAATCCAACGGGCCGCCGCAGCCTCCGCGTTGTCACCAACGCGGCTACACGCCGCGCCTACGGCGCTGGGTGGTCAGGGATTCATGGAACTCATCCTTCCGGGATTTCACCCGATGCGGAAGGAGATTTTGGCGATGAGTTCGCGGCCGAAGCTGTGGTGGAGGCGGTCGAGGATTTCTTTGCGGCGGTAGCGGACGATTTCGGAGAGCCACACGTTGCTGTCCACGGTGACGAAGAGGGTGCCTTTGTTGAGGCCGGTGGGTTGGGCGTGGGCGGTGATGACGGGGTCTATGAGGTTGTTCCAGACTTTGACGATCTCGGCTTCGGCGCGGCGGGCGTCCATGCGCAGGTCTTTCAGGAGGCGGGGCATGATGAGTCCGGGCGTGGTGGTGGATTTGGCGCGGGCTTTTTCTTGGGGCGCGAGGTCTATGCCGCGCCAGGCGGCGAGGATGCGCTGGCGGGGGCCGGCTTTGCCGGGACCAAGCGGCGGATTTTTTTTGAAGGGCGGTGGCACGGCGGCAAAACTTTTTCTTTTCCGCAGATTACGCGGATTGCCGCAGATGGAAAAATAAATCTGCGCAAATCAGCGTAATCTGCGGATGCAGTTCAGTGGAACTATGACTTCGTCCCGGAATGTTCGTCGAGGATGAGGACGCCGTGGGGCGGGAGATCGCAGCCGCCGCTGATGGCGCTGGCGGTGAGGAAGTCGTGCATGGGTTTATAAAATTGGATGTGCATGGGCGAATTCTGATGGTTGAGGAGGAAGAAGACGCGGGTGTCTTCCTTCTGGCGGAGGCTGACTTCGACGTTGTCTGGGACTTTGAGGAGCGGGTGGAGGTTGCACATTTGGCGGAGCCAGACGATGAGGTCGGTGTAGAAACCCGGCGAGCATTGGGTGGCGACGTAGATGGCTTTGCCGAGGCCGAAGTCGTTCAGGGTGAGGGCGGGTTTGCCGGAGTAAAAATCCTTGGCGTAGGTGGCGAGGACTTGGCAGCCCTTGGGCTCGATGATGTCGCACCAGATGCGGGCGGTGTGCATGTGGCTGGTGGGGAATGTGCCTTTGAAGATGAGTGGGTTTTCTTCGCCGGGCGGGAGGGTATCGAATTCGAGCACTTCGAGGCCGAAGAGGTCGGTGAGGTCGTGGGGATAGCCGGTGGTGGGGGCGATGTGGTGTTCGTCCACCATGCCGGTGTTGAAGGTGCTGACGAGGGTGCCGCCGTTTTGGACGTAGAGTTTGAGGCGGTCGGCCTCGCCGCCGGAGAGGAGGTGGAGGGAGGGGGCGATGACGATTTTGTAATGGGCAAGGTCTTCGGAGGGGCGCGCGAAGTCCACGAGGATGTTGCGGGCGTGGAGCGCGGAGTAGAAGAGTTGGATGTGCTCGCGGAGGTTGAAGTGTTTGTTGGGTTGTTTGGGGAGGGACAGTGCCCATTCGTTTTCGTGGGAGTAGAGGATGGCGACCTCGGCCTTGACGTGGGTGTTTTTGAGGGCGGGGGCGAGCATTTTGATTTCGTCGCCGATCTGGCTGACTTCCTGGTAAACGCGGCCTTCGCGGCGGCCGCTGTGGGTGAGGACGGCGCCGTGGAATTTCTCGCTGCCGATGCGGGGTTGGCGCCAGGGGAAGTAGAGGATGCCGGTGGCGCCGCGGGAGATGAGCTGGTAGGTGAACATGCGGAGGACGCCGGGGCGGACGACGGAGTTGACGTCTTGCCAGTTGACGTTGCCGGCTTTTTGTTCCATGACCCAGAAGCCGGTGTCGCCGTCGGGGGTGCGGATGCCGGTTTTTTTCAGGGAGCGGAGCATGTCAATTTCGCAGGCGGTCTCGGCGGCGCGGGCTTTGATGGCGGCGGTGCTTTCGATGGAGACGAAGTCGAGGACGGCGGCGAGGTCGAAGTGGTCGAAGCGGTGGGTGAGGGGGCGGAGGTTGGTGGTGACGGGGTGTTTGGGGGTGAGTTCGCGGAGGATGTCGGCCTGCATCTTGACGAAGGCGACGATGGTGTCGCTGGAGAAGCGATACCAGTCCATCATGAGGGCGGGGTTGTGGGCGGTGGGTGCGGCGAGGGGCATGGGGACTTGTTCCCAGTTGGTCACAATTTGTCCCCAGTGGCGGAGGCCGAGTTTGTCGTTGAGGTTTTGGATGGTCTCGTATTTTGCTTTGAGCCAGAGGTGCCATTCTTCGCGGGTCTCGGGGTTGAAGGAGGACTCGGTGAAATGTCCTCCGATGGCGTTGTCGATCTGCCAGGCGATGAGCTGGGGGTGTTTGCCGAGGGACTTGGCCATGGCGGTGACGATGCGTTTGGAGTAGTCCCAGTAGGTGTCGTTGCTGAGGCAGCAGGCGCGGCGGGTGCCGGCGTGTTTGATCTGGCCGCACTCATCCACTGGCAAAATTTCCGGATGTTTTTGCGTGAGCCAGAGGGGCGGTGCGGCGGTGGGGGTGCCGAGGACGACTTGGATGCCGGCTTTGCCCATCACGTCCATGACGCGGTGGAGCCAGTCGAAATCGTATTTGCCTTCCTCGCGTTCGCAGATGCCCCAGGTGAATTCGCCGATGCGCACCACGTTGACGCCGGCGGCGATCATTTTTTCCGCGTCCTGTTCCCAGCAGGATTCCGGTTTTTCGGCGGTGCCGCCGTAAGGATAAACCCAGTGTTCGGGATAGTAGTTTACGCCAAAATACATAAGAGAGGTTGGTTGAAAGTAACCATTTGCATCGTTCCGGCTTCCGCTTCGGATACTAGCCCTCCGGTTTGAATCTGCAATTGAAAACTCGGGATGATTGTTTTCCGGCGGTTCGGGAGCGCGGTTTTTCCCTTTTGATTGCGAACCGCACTGTCTCCGCATACGTTCGGCGCGTGAAGCTCTCCGTGAAAAGTGATTATGCCGCCCGCGCCGTGCTGGGGTTGGCCCGGCATTTTAATTCCGGTCAGCCCCGGCGTGCCGAGGATCTGGCGGTGGAGTCGAACATCCCGCCGAATTATCTCGTTCAGATTTTAATCGAGTTGAAGGCGCAGCAGATTGTGAAAAGCGTGCGCGGCAAGGAGGGCGGCTACCAGTTGGCCAAGCCGCCGGCGGAAATCACCTTGGGCGATATTCTGCGCGCCATGCACGGCGAGATTTTTGACACTCCGGCGCTGACCGATGCCAATTGTCCTTCTGAATTGCGCGAGTCCTGGCAGCGATTGAAAGCTGCGGTGACGGCTTCCGCCGCGGCGATCAACTTCCAGCAACTCTTGGAGCAGGGCGCGGACAAGGAGAAGATGTATTACATCTGACGGTCAAAAACCTTCGACCACGCGGGTGAGACGGTTGTCCACATAGACGACATTGCGGTGTCCGAACAATTGCTTGCGCTGCTTCTCGATCCGCACGGCGGATTTTTCCTTGCCGCCGACTTCTATCGTGAATACTTCGTGAATCGGTTCGTTGAAGATGCGGGTGGAGGTGAGCACCGGCTGGTTGTCCACGCGGATGACTAGGCTGCCGGCGAGCTGGTTGAAACTGAATTCAACGACGTGCTTTTCTGTTTCTCCAACTTCCAATGTGAATTTCATAGTGTGCTTCTTTCTGTCCAAGTCACACTAACGCAAGGGCTGTGCCATCCGGCGTGAAGTGTAAATTTTATGTCGCCCGAGCCGCACAAGTTCGCAGTAGCGGGCCGGGAACGGAAGGGCTTTGCAGAAGGCTGCGGTGCGCTGTGTCCAAGGGCAATTCAGCGGTGTCCCACTCTGATCAAGCCAGATGCTGGCGCAGCTCCGCCGGATTTGTGGTCGGTGGTTGGCACGTCTGGCCGGTGCAGACGTATGCCGCCGCGCCAGCGTGCGATGGCAGCGTCGTGGCGAACGGCTCGACGCTGCCGGAATTTCCGAGCACAACTTTATTCGGCTGATAGACCGAGTGCGCGGCGAGAGTCAACTCGCGCGCCGCCGGCGCAAGCGGGTCGCCCGCAATCACGATGCGGCGTGGTTCTTCCAACCAGAAATCCAGCGCGTGCAGCATGAAGGCCACGGCTTGCGGAACTTTTTCCAAGCGCGCTGCAAAAAACTGGATCGTCGCCTCGGCGGGCTGGCGGAAATCCTCGCGCCCTGTGATGGCGGCCAGCTTCAGCAGCGCGAGCGTCGCCACGGAATTGCCGCTGGGCTCCGCGCCGTCATAGTCGTCCTTCACGCGCAAGATTAAATCATCCGAGCCGGCGTCGCCCTGCCAGAACCCGCCGTTCGCCGCGTCGTAAAACTTCACGAGCATCGCCTCGGCCAGCGCGATGGCGAAGTCAAGGTGCTGCGGGTCGAGCGTGGTTTCGTAAAGTTCGATCACGCCAGAAAGCTGGAAGGCATAGGCTTCGAGCAGTTGCACATTGTCGCGTTCGCCGTCGCGCCAGCGGTGGAAGAGTGTGCCAGAGGAAATAGCCGATTGCCGATGACCGATAGCTGATTGGCTTTCGCTGATGGGCGATTGACTATCGGCTATCAGCGATTGGCGATTGGAGGTCCGCGCTTGCGCCAGCGGCAACCAAAGTTTCGCCTGAATGAACGCCACATTCTTTTCCGCTGCGGCGCGATAACGTTCCTCCCCCAGCACGGCGGCGGCGCGGGCGAATGCACCGAGCATGAGACCGTTCCAGGAGGCGAGGATTTTATCGTCGAGGTGCGGACGGATGCGTGTGGCGCGGGCGGCGAGCATTTTGGTTTTAGCAGCGGCGAGTAATTCGGCGTTGGTGAGGCTGGCTTGTTGGAGTTCTCGCTTTAGCGTGTCCCCGGAGCAAGCTAAAGCTTGGACTCCAACATCAACGACGCTCAACTCGTTCTGCCCGGCCAGCGGCGCGGGGTGGCTGTGGTCAATGAAGTTTCCTTCCTTCGTGATGCCAAAATATTTTGCGGCGACGCTGAATTCTTCCGGCGTGAGCAGCTTGGAAAGTTCGTCGTGCGTCCAGCAGTAAAATTTTCCTTCGTGACCTTCGCTGTCGGCGTCCTCGGCGGAATAGAAGCCGCCGCCGGGATGCGTCATGTCGCGCAAAACATAATCAAGGATGTCGCGGACGACGGCGGAGAATCGGGTTTCGAGTTTCGGGTTTTGGGTTTCGAGTTGGGAGATCAGGTGCGCGTCGAGGTAGAGGTGCACGAGTTGCGCGTTGTCGTAGAGCATCTTCTCGAAATGCGGCACGAGCCACGCGGCGTCCACGGCGTAGCGGGCGAAGCCGCCGCCGAGCTGGTCGTGGATGCCGCCGGCGGCCATCGAGTCGCAGGTGCGGAGCACCATCTCCACCGCGTCGCGGTCGCCGAAGCGTTGGCCGTAGCGCAGCAGCAACGCGGGGATGCTGGGCTGCGGAAATTTGGGCGCGTCGCCGAAGCCGCCGTGGCGCGGGTCGAACATCCGCTTGAACATCTGCCCGGCGTCTCGCAGCGCATCGGCAGTCAGTGTGGTGGCGGACCAGGCGGCGGGCGCGGTGGCGGCTTCGAGGCGCGCGTGGATTTCGGCGGCGGAATCCAGGACTTCGCCGTGGCGCTGCTGCCAGAGGTCGGCGATCTGCCGGAGCAAATCAAGGAAGCTCGGGCGGCCGTGGCGCGGTTCGGGCGGGAAATAAGTGCCGCCGAAAAACGGTTTCAGGTCGGGCGTGAGAAAGACGTTGAGTGGCCAGCCGCCGCCGCCGATGGTGGACTGGACGAACGTCATGTAAATCTTGTCCACATCCGGGCGTTCCTCGCGATCCACCTTGATGCTAACGAAGTGTTCGCCGAGAAATTTGCCGACGGCTTCGTTCTCGAACGTCTCGCGTTCCATGACGTGGCACCAGTGGCAGGTGGAGTAGCCGATGGAAAGGAAGATGGGTTTGTTTTCGGCGCGGGCTTTGGCGAAGGCCTCGGCGTTCCACGCGAACCAGTCCACGGGATTGTGGGCGTGCTGGAGGAGGTAGGGCGATTTCTCGCGGGCGAGGCGGTTGGTGTGCTTGGCGGTCACGGTGATGAAATGTTAACCGTCAGACGGCCAAGAGCGCGAAGAAAATCTGACGGTGTTCTGATTTAATCCGGTCTGGGCAATTTTTTTGAGAACCGGCCTATGGCATGACTGCCCGATAATACTTCGCGGGAGAATTGGCGCGGCGTGCAAAAGTATTTCAAACGATTCGCTCGGCGGATTGCCCAGATCCAACTCTAGGTCAGTTGATCCGCAATCGAGCGTTTGGGAGTCTGGGGTGGTGTGACTGCCACTCCCGCGCAGCGGAGGCCAGCCCCGAGTTGGAGTCCAAGCTTTAGCTTGCTCCCATCGCACCAGACACCGCCCCGACACGCTGAAGCGTGAACTCCAACAATCTCTGCGCGGCACTTTCAAGCACCCGTCTGGGGGAATCAGCTTGACACGACCTCTACTCTGAAAAGGATGCTACTCGACGTTATCTTCCTCGACATAGACGGCGTGCTGAACCCCGTCAACGACACCAAACATCCGCATGTGTTCGCGCCAGAAGCCGTGGCTCAACTCCGGCGAATCCTCGATGCTCGGCCAGACGCCCATGTGGTTTTCTCCACGACTTGGCGCACGGGTTTCACCTTCTTCGTCCTCGGCTGGCTCTGGCATCAACATGATTTGCCGTTGAAGCGCGTTATTGGCCGCACCCCGGACATCAGCGTTTACAAGCGCGGCGAGGAGATCAGCCAGTGGCTCGCCGAAGCTCCGCGCCGGGCGCCCCAACACAAAATCCGACGCTACGCCGTGGTGGATGACGAAGTTGAGCCGATCTTGAAAAAGATACCCAAGAAGGCTGTTTTCGCCTGCGACCCTTGGCATGGTCTCACGAAGGAAATCGCCGACCGGGTGATCCGGCATTTGGGTGCAATTCACTGAGTTATGGTTATCCGATAGGTTCTTCGCTGTTTCCGGTGGAGCCAAACCGCCCTCACCCCTAACCCCTCTCCCATCGGATGGGAGAGGGGGACAGCGGGCGGAGGTTTGCTGGGCTGCGGATGCCGGCTGGATGAACACAGCAGTTGCCAATTCGTTGAACAGTCCCGGCGCGTGTTCTGCGTTCAGCGCATCCGAGTTCCCGAAAGCGTTCGCGAGCTCTCCCTCTCCCATCGGATGGGAGAGGGGTGGGGTGAGGGCTGGTCGCACGACCGTTCCAGAGTGGAGTTCATTCTGCAAATCGGCTCCACCGAAAACAGCGAAGAACCATCCGATATACCGTTCCCCACTGGCAGATGTTGAGCGCCGCTCATTTTTTCAGTTGCCACTGATGTTTCCGTTTCGCGTGCAGGATGCGGAAGACAATGACCCGGTCGCCTTCGATGCGATAGAAAAGTTTGTAGGGGAAACGACGCGTGAGCAGCCGGCGAAAGTCGCGGTAATAAAAGGGCCGGCGTTCGGGGTCGGTTTCCAGTAGGCGCACCGCGTGGCGGATCTCGTCCAGCAATTCATCGCCTAAACCTGCGCGTTGGGATTCATACCAGGACCGTGCTCCCGACAAATCCGCTTCCGCATTGGGCCGGATGATGACGCGCCAGTTCACGGGCGGGAGGATTTGCGGATGCGGGCTTCCGCCTCATTCCAACTCGAACCGGCTTCGGGATTCTGCCGGTATTCCGCCAGTTCAAGGTCGAGCAGGGCTTTTTCCTCAGCCGTCGCGCCGCCGGTAATCAAGTCGAGTTCTTCAATCTCGCAGATGCGGTCGAAGATTTCGCGGCGATCTGCCAGTTCGAGTTTTGGTAATTCCGCCAGAATTTCCATTTTGCTCATGGTTGGAATCTAGGTTTGCCATCGCGGGTTTGCAAGTGCCAAGCAAACCGTGCCAAGCAAGCCGCGCAGTCCGTAAATTTCCCGGCGCGTCTTGAAAAAAAAGAAAAGGCCGCGCAGCAGCGCGGCCTTACCGGGATTGAATTTGCAATCAGCGCTTGGGTCGGAGCAGCACGACTTTCTTATCCGTGCCTTCGGCTTCCACGCTGTGGGTCTCGATGTCCGGGTCGTCTTTGATGGCGGCGTGGACGATGCGGCGGTCGAAGGCGCTCAAGGGTTCAAGCTCCACGACGTCGCCCCAGCGGCGGACTTTCTCGGCGGCTTCCTTGGCTTTCTTGACGAGGGCGTCGCGCTGTTGGAAGCGGTATCCGCTCACGTCCACGGTGATCTTGGGCGCGTTCTTGTCCTGCTGAAACAGGATGCGGTTGGTGAGGTATTGCAGGTCGGAAAGGGTCTGGCCTTGGCGGCCGATGAGGCGGCCGGAGTCCTCGGATTTCACATCCAGCAGGACGCTGTCTTCCAGCGGATGTTCCTCGACGGTGGCGGGGATGCCGAGGAGTTCGAGGAGTTTTTCGAGCGTGGCTTTCGGTTGCGCGGGCATAATCAGTTTCTCAATTCAGGTTGCGGTTGCGGTAAAATGGTTCGGCTATTTGCGTTTCACCGGCGGAATGATTTCCACCGCCGGCGCGGTCTTGGTCAATTTGGTCTGCGCAATGGTTAGCAGATTCTGCACGGTCCAGTAAAGCGCCAAGCCGGCGGAGAAATTGTAGAGGATGACGATGAACATGAGCGGCATGTAGCGCATCATCTTCTGCTGGGCGGGGTCCATGCCGGGCGAGGGCGGGGTGAGCCGTGCCTGCCAGAGCTGCGTCGCGCCCATGATGAGCGGGAGCAGATTGAAGGGCAGCCCGACGCCGGGGATGCCGATGAAGGGAAACTGGCCGAGGCCGGAGATGACGAAGAGCGTGTCCGGCTGGGCGAGGTCGCCGATCCAAAGGAACGACGCGCCGCGCAGTTCGATGGCGCTTTGGATCATCCTGTAAAAACCCATGAAGACGGGGATCTGAATGAGCATGGGCAGGCAACCGCCGAGCGGGCTGACCTTGTGCTCCTTCATGAACTCCATGGTCTTCTTGTTCATCTTGAGCGGGTCATCCTTGTATTTTGCCTGGATGGCTTTCATCTCCGGCTGGAGCGACTGCATGCGCTTCATCGAGCGCGTGCTGGCGGCGGTGAGCGGCCAGAAAATAAGTTTGATGATGACCGTGATGGCGATGATCGCCCAGCCGTAGGGCAAGCGGATGAAATCATGAATCCAGTTCATCGCGAGCAGCAACACCTTGGCGACGCCGCCAAAGAAACCGCCGTAGCCCATGACCAAATCCGCGTTGTTGTCGAACCGACCAGCGATGCTCGCCAGCGTGCGGTATTCTTTCGGTCCGGCGAAGAGGTTAATCCTCTGCTCCACCGCCTGACCAGCGGCGAGCGTCACGGCGGGATACGCGAAAGTGGTTTCGTAACCCTGCGGCGCGGGAATGTTATTCGCGCGATCAATCGCCTCGTTCTCCCTGAAGTGCGGCAAGGTGACCGGGCGGACGACGATGTTCTCCGCCGGCGTTTCCGGCATGGCGATAACGGAGAAAAACTGATTGTGCGCCGCCATCCAGACCACGTTGCTCTGGCCGTCGCGGTAGATGAAGCGCGGTTCTTTTTTGCCCGTGACGCAACCCATGAGCGACGTGTTGGCGAACCACGCTTGGTTGGCTTTTTCATTTGCATTCGCGCCGTCATACCACATCACGCTGACGAACTGACCCTTGTCCTGCGGCCCCAGCGGCGTGGCGGTGCCGACCACCAGCTCCCGCGCCGGCAGCAAGAACGGCTGCGCGCCCCGGTTCTCGATGCGCACCGTGGTTGTGACGAGATAGTTCGTGCCGAGGTCGAAGTTCTTGATGACCGCCAGGCCGTTGGGCAAAACTTTTTCCGCACGCACGCCCGTCGCCGTCTTGGTCAACTGATAATCACCGTCGCCCTGCGCCGCGCCAGAATCCAGCAACGCGCCCACCGGCAGCGGCGCGCCCTCGTTCAACGTGGCCACGTCCTCCGCGCCAGTGCGTTTCTTGCGGACGGTGGAAAACGATTCCGGGAAGCGGCTCAACTCCACAAGCTTCAGACCACCGCCGTGCGAGGTGAAAATATAACGGGCGTTCGCGTTGCTGATAGTGAGCGTCTGCTCCGGCGCGGTCGTGTCGAACACCGGACGCGCCGCGACGGGCGCGACGGCGGCGGTTGCTGCGGGTTGCGCGGCTGGCGTGACCGCGTTCGCGTTCGTGCTGGCGGAAAGCGCGGCGGCGACGACAGTGTTCGTCATGCCCGGCGGCAGCGGCTTGGGCGGATAAATAGTGCTGACGAGCTTGGGCCAGAGCATCAGCAAGGCGAAGCACGCGACGAGAACGGTGATAGTTTTACGATCCATGATGGGATAATTCGAGATTGGAGATTGGAGATTTGAAATTCGAAATTTGAGATTCGAAATTTGCCGGCGGCACGGGGTCGTAGCCGCAACCGCCCCACGGATGGCAGCGGCACAGGCGCTTCACCGTGAGCCAGCTACCGGCGGCGGCGCCATGGTTTTGCAAAGCTTCCACGGCATAAACCGAGCAGGTGGGCGTGAACCGGCAGCCCGAAGCCGGGCCGAAGAGAAACGTCTGCGCTGGCGACAGCGTCCAGCGATAAAGCTGGATGGCAAAAATCAAAAGCTTCTCCACGAATTGCGCGAATGGACGCGAATTAAAAACCGACTTCGCGGAAATTGGCGGAATTCGCGGATGGTTCATTTTGTTTTTATGCTTGGCTGATTTTCAACAAACCGCCTTTGCGCGCTGCGTCCAGAAAATCTTTTTCCACCTCGCCGAACGCGCGGCCCACGATGCTGTTCCGCGCCACGAGGACGAGGTCGAGCGGCTGTGCGAATTCATGTTGATGCAACCGGAACGATTCGCGCAGTAGCCGGCGGGCGCGGCTGCGGATGACGGCGTTGCCAATCTTGCCACTCGTCACCACGCCGAGGCGGGTGGGCGAACCGGCGGGCAGAGTCTGCCAATTGGCGATGAGGCAGCCGTGGACGAGGCGTCTGCCGGCCTGTCGGACGCGGGCGAATTCCCGGCTCTGCTTGAGCCGCAGGGCGCGATTGAACAGCAGGCGCTGGGACGGGGCGGCGGCCATGACCGACCTTTGGATCAAACAGGCGTGAGGCGTTTGCGGCCCACGCGGCGGCGGTTGGCCAGGGTGGCCTTGCCGCTCTTGGTGGAATTACGGTTCAAAAATCCGTGCTGCCGTTTGCGGCGGATCTTGGACGGTTGGTATTGGCGTTTCATAAAATCAATTCAATGGCGCATTGCGCCGCAACCGGGACGAATTGGCTCGTCACCGGAGCGCGAGAGGATAGCAATGAAGCGGGTGGTGTCAATAACGCACCAAGGCTGGGGGGTTGTGGGGGCGAATCTGGACACTGCCCCCGAATCGAACGGGCGGGCCGTTTGGAGTTCCGCGTTTACGCGGCCCGGCGTGGCCATCCGCCCAAGCCGCCTGAAGGCGGAACTCCAAACGGGGGCAGTGTCAAGATGCGCCCGGGTTGTGGTCAATCGCCGCTGGCCGGCGCAAATGCTGGCTGAACTGCTTGCCTTGCAATTGCTGTAAACGCACATTGTTTCAAAGTGACAGCCAAAGCCACATCTCCGCTCCTCGACCAGATCATCGTCGGCGACTGCCTCAAGGCATTGCGGAAAATTCCCGACGCCAGCGTGGACGCCTGTTTCGCCGACCCGCCGTTCAATCTCAACAAGCGTTACGGCAAGCACGATGACGCCATGGTGCGCGAGGAATATCTCGCGTGGTGCGAGCAGTGGATTCTGGAACTCGTGCGCGTGACCAAGCCCACCGGCAGCATTTTCCTGCACAACATCCCCAAGTGGCTCACGCACTACGCCGCCATCCTGAACCGCACCGCGCACTTCCGCCATTGGATCGCGTGGGATTCCATGAGCACGCCGCTGGGCAAGACGCTCATGCCCGCGCATTACGGAATCCTGTTCTACTCGAAGGCCGCGAAAGGCTTCAAGTTTTACGACATCCGCGCCCCGCACAAACGCTGCCGGCTGTGCCACGGCTTCCTCAAGGACTACGGCGGCAAGAAGGACATGATGCACGCCTTCGGTCAGCTTGTGAGCGACGCGTGGACGGACATCCACCGCATCAAGCACAACAAACGCCGCGATGCGCACCCCTGCCAGTTGCCGTTGCATTTGCTGGAGCGGATTATTTTGATGAGCACCGACCCCGGCGACGTGGTGCTGGACCCCTTTCTCGGCACGGGAACGACAGCCATCGCGGCGAAGCAGCTCGGGCGGCATTACATCGGGTTGGAACTGGACGAAAACTACGCCCGCATCGCCAAAGAAAAACTGGCGCGCACGAACGAAACCAAATTTGAAGGCCACTTCGCTTCCATCTACCTCGGCAAACTCCAGACCCTCCGCGAGGACGATGCCAAGAAACTTTTCCCGCCGCAGTTGACCAAGCAGCAGAAGAGGGAAAAGAAGTCGCAGCCCGTCACCGCGCCCGCACCCGCCGCAGAATTGGAATTAAATCTAGCCACCGACCCCGTGCGGCGACGAAAACGGAAAGCCGGAAATTGAAATGGGCGGCGCAGCAGCGCCGCCCTACCGTATTTGGTAAGGCTGACCTGCCGGTCAGCCGATTAACTCATCCGCCGCGCCGGCAAATAAACCGTGAAGGTCGTGCCCGCGCCGGGTTCGGTGTGGCAGTGCAGCAGCCCGCGCCCGCCTTTGACGAGCCGTTGCACGATGCTCAGGCCCAGACCGGTGCCGTTACGCGCAGATTTGGTGGTGAAGTAGGTGTCGAAAATCTTGGGCAGGATTTCCAGCGGGATGCCCGGCCCGGTGTCGTGCACGGAAAGCGCGACAAGCGGCACGCTGTTGTCAAAGGTCTCCACGTTCAGCCAGCGGTCGTTCGGGCCGTCCTTGATCTGCACCGGCTCGAGCGGCGCGGCCAAAACTTTCCCCGAGACTTCCACGCGGTGCACTTGCTGAGTGCATTGGAAGGCGTTCGTGCAGAGGTTCAGCAAAATCTGGATGAGGTCGGTGCCATTCAACATCACCGTCACGTCCTCGGTGAGCGGGGTGGCGGTGAATTCGTTGTTCTGCACGCTGGGATGCACGCGGATGAGTTCGGCGAGGTCGGCGACGAGCTGGTTGACGCCGATGATGCTCGTGGCATCGGCCTGGCGGCGGAGAAAGCCGAGGTAGCGGCGGGAGATCTCGATGCAATTGGTCACCTGACGGGTGATGGTCTTGAGGTTGTCCTTGATGAATTGCAGGTCCTCGACCTCAAGCTGGTTCGCCACGCTGATGCGCTCGTTCATCATCTGGATGTAGCCGGAGATGACGGTGAGGGGGCTGTTGATGTCGTGGATGATGCTGGCGTAGATGTCGCCGCGCGTGCGGGAAATCTGTTCCTCGACCTTCTGGTTCTGCAGTTCGGACATCAGATGGTTCAACTGCTCCGCGCTGTCCTGAATTTCGCCAGCGAGGGAGCGGCGGTGCATGGCGTTGCTCACGGCGGTGCGCATGGTGGCGATGTCAAAGGGCTTGTTGATGTAATCGCTGGCGCGGAGGCGCAGGGCCTGGCGCATCGTGTCCGCGGTCTCGAACGCGGTCATCATCACGGCCTCGATGTGCGGGTCGATAAACTTGAGGCGTTCCAAAACTTCGATGCCGCTCATGCCGCCCATGCGGATGTCGAGCACGGCGACATCAATCTTGTTGTTCTGGGCGAGTTCGATGGCCTGGCGGCCGTCGCTGGCGAGAAGGATGTTGTAATCGTCCTTGAAGACGACGCGCAGGGACATGCGCGGGCCGTCCTCGTCATCGCAAACCAGCAACGTGCCCCGGCGGCGCGCAGCGGTGGGCGTGGGCGTCTGGGCCTCGATGTGTTCGGGTGGTGATGGCGCGGGCGTGTTCAATCTTCAGCCGATGCTAACGTGATTGGTTCGCGTCTCAAGTAGAATTCAACCCGGCGAATCCACGCTTGGCAGGCTTGCGTTCCTTGCCTACGCTGAACGTGTGATTTCTTTTCTCCGTTTTCTGGGAGTGGCCAACGCCGCCGTCTGGTTTGGCGCGGCCATTTTTGTCACGTTCTTCGGCGGGCCGGTGTTTTTCTCCGCCCAGATGATTCACACGCTGGGCGACCAGCGTTACTACGCCGGTGCGGCGGCGGAGGTTTTTCTGGGCCGCTATTTTCTCCTGCATTACGTCTGCGGCGCGCTCGCGGTGACGCATCTGCTGGCGGAATGGCTTTATCTGGGCCGCCGCTTGACGCGCTTCACGCTGGGGCTGCTGGCAATGCTCCTCGGTTTGACGTTGGTGGGCGGTGGGTGGATGCAACCCAAGCTCCACGGACTCCACCAGACGATGTATCGGAGCGCGGTGGCGGAGGAAAAAGCCGACGCCACCAAGACATTCCGTGTCTGGCACAGTGTTTCCCAAGCGGCCAATCTCTGCGTCACGGTTGGGTTGCTGGTGTATTTCTGGCGGCTGACGCACCCTCGCCGCCTACGCGAAGTGTCAGAACTTTAGGATTTCCAGTGTTGACAACAGGGCAAACTGGTTGGATTTTACTGCGTCAGACAAGTTTTTTCGGAACAAGGAGAAGTAGAGGATTATTATGTATTCAAACGACAGACAACCATCCTATGGCAACCGGGTTTACGGCGGGTACACTCCCAAACCGCCCGTGCCGGAAGACACTCTGCGCACCGAGAAGCTGCAGATTGAGCGCAAGAGCTTCCTCCTCACGCTTCGCGAAAACGCCCGGGGCCGCTTCCTGTGCATCACCGAAGACGTGGGCGGGCGCTTCAACTCCATCATCATCCCCTCGACCGGCCTTGAAGATTTCAAGAAGTTGGTGGACGAAATGGTCAAACTCTCCGTCGAAACCCCTCTGAAAACACCCGCGCCGCAAGCCCCATACGATCCCGACGCCCAGCCGGAAATGTAACCCTTCGAGGGAAGACTGGAGCTTTTCCAAACCCTGCGGCGATTATTTCGCCGCAGGTTTTTTCTTAGCCTTGGCTTTCGGCTTTGGCTGCGGCTTCGACTTTGCCTTTGGCTTCACCGGCGTTTTTGCCGCCTTCAATTTGGGGGCGGCTTTGACTTTCACCTCCAGCCTCGGCGCATCGCCCCACAAACCTTCCAAGTCGTAATGCTCGCGGATGTCCTTCCGCATGATGTGGACAATCACATCGAAGAAATCCATCACCTGCCACGATGCCCGGATGTTGCCGTCCGTCGCCCGCGTGCGAACGCCATACTCCTCGCGCAGCCGGTCGGTAATCTCGTCCACGATAGCGCGCAGGTGCGGCTCGCTCGTGCCCGACACGATCACGAAATAATCCGTGATCGAGGAGATTTTCCGCACGTCCAATACGACGATATCTTCCGCCTTGCGGTTGTCCGCAAAGTCCCGGCAAAGCTGCGCCAATTTTTTAGAATCCATAATTCGGGGAGAGTTAACCACAGATGGACACGGATGAACACGGATTTTTATCCATCAATCACTCCGGTGTCCGCAAATGATTTTCCTTCGCGGAAATTCACGCAATTCGCGGATCACCTTTCAAGCGTAAAGCCCCGCGCCGCGAATCGCCTCCACCACCGCCGACGGCACGAGCGAATCAATCGGCAACCCCGCCCGCACCCGCGCCCGGATCTGCGACGACGACACCCCCAGCGGAAAGCCTTTCAGAAACCTGCCACGAAACGGCGCGGGAAAGTTCGGAGTTCCGCCTTCAGGCGGTTCGGCCCGGCTGAAGCCGGAACTCCCAGCAGGTCGCGGCACAACCACGAACTCCGCCAGCCGCGCCAGCTCCGCCGGCTCGCGCCACTCCGGCAGCTTCGCCACGTTGTCTGCGCCGATGAGGTAGAACAATTCCGCCTGCGGAAACCGCCGCGCGTAATCGCCCAATGTATCCACCGTGTAGGAAACGCCGCCGCGCCGCAGCTCTTGGTCATCCACCTCGCAGTTCGCCCTGCCCACGAGCGCGAGCCGGAGCAGGCGCAGCCGCTGCGCCGCCGGAGCGGCGTGGTTTTCCGGCTTGAATGGCGATTGCGCCGCTGGGATGAAGAACAGCCGGTCCAGCCCCAACTCCTCCACCGCCGCCTGCGCGACCAGCAGATGCCCGAGATGAACCGGGTCGAATGAGCCGCCGAAAATGCCGAGTTTCATGTTGAAAGTTGCAAGCTGCAGGTTTCGCTGCGAACGCGCCCGGCTAACTTGCAACTTTCAACCTGCAATCTGCAACCATTAACAGCAGCGTTTGATTCCATTGAACCGTTGCTCCGTGGTTTCAACGTAAATCTTCTCCGCCGACTTGTCCGCAGGCGCGACGCACTCGCAGACCTGTTTCTGTGCGCGTTCCAACTGCGCCTCGCCGGACAGCTCCTTCGCCAGCGCGAACCCCAGCGCGAACAGGCCGAGCACCCGCAGCGGCTTGCCCTCGGCCACGGCGTAATCCGGCAGCCACACCGGCTCGGTCTCGCGCAATTCCGCCAGCCGCTTCCGCGCCAGCAGCAGAATCCACTCGCGCACGCTGATGACGACGATGATGGAAATCAACGCGAGGAACGCGATGGCGACGCCGGCGTCGAGGAGGTTGTTGAAATAGAGCACTCGATTTTTGGATAATCCTCCTCGCAGTATCGCGTGGACTTCTCGCGTTCCTGCCGCTTCCGATGCGCTCAACCCCCGCAATGCGGACTCCGGCAATACCTCCGGCATCTTTTCACCTGCCTCAATGTTTTCAGCCAGAATCCGCGCTTGCGCCAGGAAACCTATTTTTGGACTGGGATGCCACACCTTCTGCACGCCCGCCGTGAACGTCACCGCCAGCAGCCACACGAGCGGAATCAGCGTGATGAGCGCGAACACAGGCCTGCCCTGCGGAGCGCCGATTTCCAAATCGGCCTGTTTTCGATTGCCGGGCCGAGCCGAATTGGAATTCGGCGCTCCCAGCTGCATCTTCAAAATAATTGTCGTCGCCAGACACAGCGCGATGGCGGCGAGCATCTGGTTGGCGATGCCGAACAACGGCCACAGCGAATTGACGCCGCCCAGCGGGTCGCGCACGCCTTGAATCAGAAACCAACCCCAGCCCGCGACCATCAGCCCGCTCGCCAGCAGGTTCGCACCGAGATTCTTTGTGTTGCCGAGCGGCTTCCAGACGTTGCCGAGCGCGTCCTGCAAAATGTAGCGCGCCACGCGCGTCCCGGCATCAATCGTGGTCAGGATGAACAGCGCCTCGAACATGATGGCGAAGTGATACCAGAGGTCGAGCCAGCGGCCGCTCACGGCTTTGGAAAAAATTTGCGCCATGCCCACCGCGAGCGTGGCCGCGCCGCCGGTGCGACCGAACAATGAATTTTCCCCGACCTCTTTCGCCAGCGTGTCCATGTGTTCCACCGTCACGGGAAAGCCGAGCGCGGAAACTTTGGCGACGGTGGCGGCGGCTTCGCCCTTCACGTTCATGGCGAGATAAACGCCGGGGTCGAGCGTGCAGGCGGCGATGAGCGCCATGATGGCCACGAGCGATTCCAAGCACATCGCGCCGTAACCGATGGGCCGGGCGTAGCTTTCGCGCGTGATGATTTTAGGCGTCGTGCCGCTGGCGATGAGCGTGTGGAAGCCGGAAATCGCGCCGCATGCAATGGTGATGAAGCAGAACGGAAAGACCTTGCCGGCGACGACGAGGCCCGAGCCATCCACGAACTTGGTGAGCGCGGGCATCTGCAAATCGGGCAGCACCAGAAAGATTCCGCAGGCCAGCGCGAAGATCGTGCCGAGCTTCATGAACGTGCTCAAATAATCGCGCGGCGCGAGCAGCAACCACACGGGCAGCACGCTCGCGGCGAGGCCGTAGAGGATGATGCCCCACGCGAGAGGCAGCGCCTTGAAGGTGAACATCGCCGCGAGTGGTGCGCTCTCATGGACGAATTTTCCGCCCCACACCGCGAGCAGCAGCAGCACGACGCCGATGGCCGAGGCTTCCAGCACCTTGCCCACTCGCCAGAATCGCATGTAGCCGCCCATGAACATCGCGATGGGCACGGTCGCGCTGACGGTGAACACGCCCCAGGGACTTTCCGCCAGCGCCTTGACGACGACCAGCGCGAGCACGGCGAGGAGGATGACCATGATGGCGAGAATCGCGACCATAGCGATGCTGCCGGCGGTGGTGTTTAATTCCTCTTTGACCATCTGGCCGAGTGATTTTCCATCGCGCCGCATCGAGGCGAACAAGATGATGAAGTCCTGCACCGCGCCGCCGAGCACCACGCCGATGAGAATCCACAGCGTGCCGGGCAGATAGCCGAATTGCGCCGCCAGCACCGGCCCGACCAGCGGCCCCGGCCCGGAGATCGCCGCGAAGTGATGGCCGAAGACGATCCACTTGTTCGTCTTCACGAAATCCTTGCCGTCGTCGTGCGCCTCGCACGGCGTGGCACGGCGGTCATCGAGCACCAGCAGCCGCGTGGCAATCCACTTGGAATAAAACCGGTAGCCGATGGCGTAGGTGCAGAGCGCGGCGATGAGGATGAAGATGGAATTGATCGGCTCGCCCCGGCTGACCGCCAGCGTGAAGTAAGCCCACGCGCCGAGCAGCGCGAGCAGCAGCCAGAAAAGTTGGGCGGCGAATTTCTTCATCGGTTGGTGCGGTAAATTTCCGATTTACGATTCACGATTTACGGGCGTATGGTTGTTCGGCGCGCATCGTAAATCGTAAATCCAAAATCGCAAATCATTATGACCCGACATTGCCACAACTGCGGTGAACTCTGGACGCTGCCCGGCTTGCCAGGCCGCGGCGAGGTTTGCATGAAATGCCGCTCCGACCTGCGCGTCTGCCTCAACTGCGCCTCCTACGATTCGCGCGTGGCGCAGCAATGCCGCGAGCGCCGAGCCGAGCCGGTGCTGGAGAAAGCGGTGGGAAATTTCTGCGAGTTCTTCGACTTCATCAAGCGCGAGTTCAAGCCGAAGTCCGAAACAAATTCACGCGAAGACGCGGCGCGTGAGCGGATGAAGAAGTTGTTCGGAGATTGAACGGGCGGCCTGCTTCAAAAAAATTCCACTGGCCGCCCGCTCCTCACCGCACTCGCACGACGAGCGGATGCGCTAGGCGCTCGGCGAATCGGCGGACGTGCTGCTGCCACGCCGGGGCATCGTTGAAATCGCCGCTCTTGCTCCAACCCGCGCCGAGGTAATACACAAACGCCCGGCCCGGACGGGCCTCGGCGATGGCCAACTGGTTCGCTTCATCGCTCGTGAATTCCCTGACGCCGGCAGGCAGCACGAGCGCGCACGCGGTATGTCCATTCGGCGGATTCTCCGGCTCCCAATACGCGATCCAGCCTGCCGATGCGTCGCTGGCCGTCTGTTCATCGCGCCCGCGTTGGGCGATGCCCACGCCGATGGTGAGCGGCTCGTTCCCGGCGGTCGTGAACGTGCTTTCGGCGCGGGTGAAATTGGAATTGGCATCAATGCTCATGCGCTTCACCTCGGAAACTTTCCGCCCGCCCGCATCCCACGCATCGTAGGTCAGCTCGAAGACGCTGCGGATCGGCCCGGTGGCAATCACGCGTTGGCTGGCAAAGTTGCTGGACACCCACAATTTCTTGCCATCCCAGATGCCCAGCCCGCCGCAACCGCGCGTGGGCTTGGCGTTGTGGCTGACGCTGTATCCGTCCAACCCCTCGCCGTGGTCTTTGTGATAATCGCCGCTCTGATAGAATTTGTTCACGACCAGATTGCGGGTGCGCTTGACCCAGACATCCACACCGCTGCTGACAGTTCCCTCGCCGGTGATGAGCGCGGGGCCATACATGCGGTGCGCAATCCGGTCGCTCTCCCACGCGAAGTCATCCATGCGCTCCGGCACGAAGCGGGCGAAGGTCTTCACGACAGGGCTTGGAACTTCGGAGAGCTTGCGGCCATCCAAGACGAGGAAGCTGCGCGTCTCTCCCGCCGCGAGGTCCACTTGGAAGAGGAGTTCGTTCTCCACGACTTGTGAAGGGACGATGCGCGAGGACACGCCGTCCATGACCACCGGCGATGCGGGCAGCGTGGAGATCGCCACGGAAACTGTTTCGGTCTGCCGAAAAAATCCGGCGGGGTTACGCACCTCCACCCGCACCGCCGCCGCGGTCTGCAATAATGCCAAGCGATAGACCTCGCTTCCGGCCAGCAGAAACGCGCCAACGCCGTAAATTTCCGTGGCGGTTTCGTCAAATTGTTTCGGGTCGCGACCGATGGGCTGGACACGAGTGAGTTTTCCGTCCGGTTGAACACATTCAGCCAACGCGGCCCAGGCGAGGACGACCGCAGGTTGAAACTTGGCGCGATCGAGCAGACGCTCGTTCACACCCCACGCCAATGCGTAAGTGTAAAATGCCGAACCGCTGGTTTCCTTGAGCGGGTAGTTCGCCGGGTCGAGCAGGCTGGCGCGCCACAAGCCATCGGGTTGCTGGCACGCGAGAGCGGCGCTGGCCATCTGTTTGAACTGCGTCTCGAAGCGAGGCCGGGCGGGATCATTTTGGGGAAGATATTGCAACACGCGCACCAGCCCGGCCAACACCCAGCCGTTGCCGCGACTCCAAAATACTTTGCGCCCGTTCGCCTCGCGCTTCTCAAAGAAATTGCTGTCGCGGAAAAACAAATGCTCGTGGGTGTCGTAGAGATAATCCGATGCGCGCCACCAGTTCGAGACGGCGAAATCGCGGTAGCGCGCATCGCCCGTCGCGGCATACAACCGCATCCAGACCGGCGGCCCCATGAAAAGCGCATCGCACCACGACCACGCATCGCCGACAAACTGCCCCCGGTCGTCCAGCGTCGGAACAACCGGCGGATGAGCGAGGATGTCATCGAACTGGGCGCGCAAGGGGGCGATCATTTTGAGATCGCGGTGCTGAAGGTAGAGTTCCAGATAGGTCTGGCCGATGGCGTGGTCATCCGCAGAATATTTTCTGCGGCCGAGTTTCCAATTGTTTATTTCGCCGATGGCGACCATGGCTTCAGAATATTTGCCATCACCGGAAATGCCCGCGAGCGCCATGAAGCCCGCGCAGCCCGCAGCCTGCGTCCAATCGGTAGTCGAGTGCTTGCTGGGATTCGCCAGTTGCCAATCAGCCGCCCGCTCCATCACGGCGAGAACGGCTTTCGGCGCGGGCGCGGGCGAGCGCGAGACCGCTTGGTTGGTCCGGCAGCTCACGCAGAGCAAAACGGAGAGGAGAACGATGACATGGGTTTTCATGGATTGGTGGGTTGGGTTCGTCTCACGCTTCGCGCAAGGCCGCGAGCGGAGAAAGTTTCGCCAGCCGTGGCGCGGTGAAAATCTTTGTTGAAAACATTACTCTTGCCGACGTGACACCGTTGAAAAATTGGTGGGCGCTGAGGGATTCGAACCCCCGACCGTCTCCGTGTAAAGGAGCTGCGCTACCACTGCGCCAAGCGCCCCACCAAGGAGAATGTAGAAGGAAGAATGCAGAATGAGGAGGGAAAAAACAGGCAGCCTGACAGGACGCAATCCGGTTTCTTCACTCTGCCGTCGTCATTCTTCATTGGGAAATCCCTGCTGCCGCAGCGCCTCGAACAACACCAGCGCCGCGCAGTTGGACAAATTCAACGAACGCGCCCGGTCGTTGAACATCGGAATCCGCAGCCAGCGCTCACGGTTCTGCTCCAGAAGTTGCGCGGGCAAACCCGCTGTCTCGCGGCCAAACACCAAGTAATCATCCGGCGCAAATTTCACCTCGTCGTAGCGCGTCGGCCCAGCGGACTCGATGAACCACAGCCGCGCCGCCGCCGGAAGTTTCTCCGCGAACGCCGTCCAGTTCGCCCAGCGATGCCACTCGACCTGCTGCCAGTAATCCATGCCCGCGCGCCTGAGCTGCGCGTCGTCCAGCTTGAAGCCGAGCGGCTCGATGAGGTGCAGCGTCGTGCGCGTGGCCGCGCAGAGCCGCGCCACGTTGCCCGTGTTCGGCGGGATTTCCGGTTCGACGAGAACGATGTGCATACCGTCAGGTTTTTGCCTTTTGCCTTTTGCCTTTTGCCTTGTAGAAAACTTTCCACAGCACCAGCCCCTGCGCCGGCGCGGTCATCCCGGCAGCCGTGCGGTCGCAGCTCGCTAAAATATCTTTCACCTTCGTCAAAGGAATCTTCCCCTGCCCGACTTGCACCAGCGTGCCGACGATGCCACGGCACATCTTGTACAGAAACCCGTCGCCCTCGATGATGAACGTGAGCTGCGGCCCGCTCCGCTGGATGTCGCAGCGCGAAAGCGTGCGCACGGTGGAAGCCATCTCGTAATCGCGCGTGCCGGCGAAGGATTTGAAATCGCGCTTGCCGAGAAATAATTTTGCCGCCGTGCGCATCTTGGCCAGATCGAGCTTCATCGGGAAATGCCACGCGCGACCGCTCAGCAGCGGGTTCATCGCGGGATGATTCCAGACATGATAGCGATACTGCTTGCCCGTCGCATCGAACCGCGCGTGGAATTTCGCGGGACACCGCGCCGCCGCGAGCACGCGGATGTCCTCCGGCAAAAACGCGTTGAGCGAGATCGCCAGCCGGCGCGCGGGCATCTTCAATTCGCCGCGCGGAATCTCCACATGCGCCACCATGCCCAGCGCGTGCACGCCCGTGTCCGTGCGGCTGGAGCTGTGGATGCGCTTCACGCTCGGGAACAATTTCCCGAACGCCGCCTCCACCTTTTCCTGCACGCCCGTGCCGACCTTCTGCACCTGCCAACCCTGGTAGGCGGTGCCGTCATAAGCGATGGTGAGTTTGAATTTCAGGGAGTCGGACATTCTTTAGCCACAGATGAAACACAGATTGAACACAGATTCAAAGACAGGAATTTTCCCATCTGTGTTTCATCTGTGAAAATCTGTGGCAAAAATCAGGCGATGCTGTCGAGATAGCTTTGCAGGAGGATTGCGGCGGCGGCCTTGTCCACCTTTTGCTTGCGGTCGGCGCGGCGCACGCCGCCCTCGATGAGAAACCGGTTCACCTGCGTGGAGGTCAGCCGCTCGTCCCACAACTTGATGGGCACGGTGAGCGCGCTGTTCAGCACCGCCACGAACTCCTGCACCTTGAGCGCCGCCGGGCCGTAGCTGCCGTTCATGTTGCGCGGCATGCCGATGAGAATCAGCTCTACCTCCTTGTCGCGCAGTATTTCCTTGAGCCGCACGAGAAACGCCGCGAACGGCTCGGCGGGAATGTATTCCAGCGGCGTGGCGATCAGCTTCAGTTCGTCGCTGACCGCGACGCCGATGCGGACTGTTCCGTGGTCTAGTGCGAGTATTCTCATGTAAAAATATTTTGAATCGGCGAGACATGGAGCCGGCGAGACTCAACCGAAACGGAGCGCGACCGGTCCCCGGTCGCAGCGGATGGAAAGTGAGGGGCGCGTGAGAAATTTCCAAGACCTCCCTGCGTTCGCAGCTGCTGCGGGCGGGGACCGCCCGCGCTCCGGGAAAATCTTCGCAGGACGCAACGATCATTGGAGATAGCACTGCGGAGAGTCATAACGCTTTCATCACCTTCGCCGCGATGTTCACCGTCTGCTCAATGTCCGCCTCGCTGTGCGCGGTGGAGATGAACCCCGCCTCGAACTGCGACGGCGCGAGATACACGCCCGCGTCCAACATGCCGTGGAAGAATTTCTTGAATCGCTCGCGGTCACTCTTCATCGCGTCGGCGAGGTTGTGGACGGGTTCGCTGGTGAAGTAGCCGCAGAACATCGAGCCGCAGCGGTTGAACGTCACCGGCACGTTGGCGGATTTCGCGACGTCCTTCATCCCGGCTTCGAGCAACGCGCCGAGTTGTTCGAGCCGGGCGTAAGCCGAAACCCTCACCCCTAACCCCTCTCCCATCCGATGGGCGAGGGGGACAGCAGCCGATGCACGTCCGATATTCGTGGGCGCTCCGGCTTGTGTCGCAGTGTCCGGGGATTCTCCCTCTCCCGTCGGACGGGAGAGGGCCGGGGTGAGGGTTGCCCCTAATTCTTCTAGCGCCGCGATGCCTGCCGCCATCGCCAGCGGATTGCCGCTCAACGTGCCCGCCTGATACACCGGGCCGAGTGGCGCGAGATAATCCATGATGTCCGCCCGCCCGCCGAACGCGCCCACCGGCAACCCGCCGCCGATGATCTTGCCGAACGTCGAGAGGTCGGGCGTGATGCCGAACCGTTCCTGCGCGCCGCCGGGTGCGAGCCGGAAGCCCGTCATCACTTCGTCGAAGATGAGCAGCGCGCCGTTGGCCTTCGTGATTTCGCGCAACGCTTCCAGATAACCCGGCTTGGGCAAATACAGTCCCGCGTTGCCCGGCACAGGCTCGACGATGATGCACGCGATTTCATTTTTGTTCGCCGCGAACGTCGCTTTGACCGCCTCAACGTCGTTGAACGCCAGGACGAGCGTGTGCTTGGCGACATCGGCGGGCACGCCCGCACTGTCCGGATGGCCGAACGTGAGCGCGCCGCTGCCGGCCTTCACCAGCAAAGCATCCGCGTGGCCGTGATAGCAGCCATCGAACTTGATGATCTTGTCCCGCCGCGTGAAGCCGCGCGCCAGCCGGATGGCGCTCATGCACGCCTCCGTGCCGCTGCTCGTCATGCGCACCTTCTGCACGCTGGGCACGAGCGAGCAGATGAGTTTGGCCATCGTGACCTCGAACGGATTCGGGATGCCGAAGCTCGTGCCGTAATCGGCGGCGGCTTTGACGGCGGAAATTATTTTGGGATGCGCGTGCCCAAGAATGGCCGGCCCCCAAGTGCCGACGTAATCAATGTATTCGTTGCCGTCCACGTCCCAGACGCGACAGCCCGCCGCGCGATTGACGAAGAACGGTTGGCCGCCCACGGCGCGGAACGCGCGCACGGGAGAATTCACGCCGCCGGGGATGTAGCGCAATGCTTCGGCGAACAGGGCTTCGGATTTGACGCGAGAGGGCATCATTTGTGGCCGCTAATCTGCGCTAATTGCCGCCCAGCGAAAAGCAAAACCCGTCGGGGCAATGTTCCGCGCGGAATCAGATCATCACAGAAACTTTTTGGCCTTCGGGCATCAGCTTGCCAGCCCCCCGCAGTTCTTTCAGGCGGCGGATGATGTCGCGCCAATACTGGCGGTCAGCCAATTGCAGTGTGGAGATTTGCGATTGGAACAGCTCCCCCACGCGCTGCTCAATGGCTTCCGATACCTCGCCGCCTGCTGTCAACTGCCGGCCAAACTCGCCAACCTCCCGGTTGAACTGCCCGGTGGCGACGTCAGCGGCGGCGGGATGTTCCGAGAAAAAAACCGCTAACTCGGGTAGTGTGAAAATGTTTTGGAGCGCCCAAAGATAATCGGCGGCGGGGTTCGCGCACTCCGGCTGGTCAAACCAGGCAAGCGCGAGCTTGCTGATGATGGGGTAGTCTTCCAGCCGCTGCGTTTTCTTCAACTCGACGAGCGGTTTGATGCCGATGGTGCGGATCAACCCCCACTCGGTTTCCATCCGCCGGGCCGTGGTCAACGAGCCGGCAAACGCACCCGTGCGCGGCGGATTGCCCATCACGTCCAGGAATATTTCACCCGCCTCGCCGCCGGGCAGGATGAAATGAAAGCCGTGACCCTGCTGAAGATGTTCGACGGTGAATGCCGGCGTGAGCTTGTAATAACTCGCACCGCAATTATGCAAAGCTCCGAGGAAGCGATTGCGATTTGCCTCGGTCGGGTTGATCCAAAGATCAATGTCTTCCGAAAAAGTCGCCGCGCCATAAAGCACCGTGGCCTGGCCGCTGATGAGTAGATACTCGACCTCGTTTCGGTCAAGGCTTTGGAAAAAGTTTGCGATCATGCACAGCCTTCAAGTCCGGCAGCCGCGAACGCATCTGCCAACTGCGGCGCAACCGCTCGCGGGGCGTCAGGTGCCGCCACACCTCCGCTTTGTAGGGCGAGACCGCTTCCCCCAGCTTCATGGTCGCGGTTGGGGAGTCACCGTTCTGATGGATGGCTTCGACGTGACCCATGGCAGCAACGATAGTCGTTGCGCGGGCTTAATCAAACTCAATTCCCGGCCAGCTTTCCAGCGCGGAACGCGCGCACGGGCGAATTCAAGCCGCCGCCAATTCTGCTTCCAACGGACTGGTTTTTTTGAAACGGCTCACGCCCAGAATGCTAAAACCAATGACATGTCCTTGAGCATCCACCCGCTCCATCACGGCGTCGTGCTTGGTTTCCTGCATATGCCCGGCGGCGTCCGAAAACCTCACTTCGAGGAAATCGGCTTCCGCGTCGAACCAGACTTTTACTTTGTCGGCCATAAATCTTCTCCCGCTTTTGGT
>JANMJO010000076.1:0-3873 GCA_031371425.1 Verrucomicrobiales bacterium
TCTATGGGCGTGAAGACGGACTCCTGACCATTGGCCCGGCCATCGAGTTTCAACCGAACTGTTGGCGGGCGCGGAATGGCGAGCTGTGGTTTGCGATGGCCAACGGCGTGGCGTCCGTTAATCCCGATTCCATCAAAATCAATCTGACGCCACCCTCGGTGGTGCTCGAAGAAATCCGGGTGAACGCAACTAACGTCTGGCCGTCGCGTCCGGGTGCGGTCTTTGCCGCTGTCGCAACGGAAACCACTGAAAAGGCTGCGGCGCATCCGTTCGTAAAGGTTGGACCTGGGCGGCAGGATTTGGATTTTCGTTTCACCGGATTGAGTCTCGGCTCGCCATTCAAAGTGCGGTTCAAATTTTTGCTCGAAGGGTTGGATCAAGACTGGAGTGACGTCGGCGACAAACGGACGGTCACCTACCGCTCCGTGCCGCCGGGCGATTATCGTTTCCGCCTGATGGCTTGCAACCGTGACGGGCAATGGAGCGAACCCGCCACGCTGGCGCAGCTTGAAATCACGCCGCACTTTTACGAGACCGCGTGGTTTCAAGGAATCGCGCTCCTGGCGGTGATCGGCGGCGGCAGCGGACTCGCGTTCTGGTATGCCCGTTTGCGCGCGCGGCGGCGCATGGCGGAACTGAAACGTCAGGGCGCGATTGACCGCGAGCGGGCGCGCATCGCGCAGGATTTGCACGATGACCTCGGCAGCGATTTGACCGAGATCAGTTTTCTTGGAGCGTTGGGCCGGACGGAATCCGGTATTCCGGCGGACGTGCGCACGCGGTTCGACGGCATCACCCAGCGCGCGCGGAACATGACGCGAGGTCTCGACGAAATCGTTTGGGCGGTCAACCCGGCCAATGACAGTCTGGCTTCCACGGTGAGTTACGTTTGCTCGCGCGTGCTGGAGCGTTCGCGCGCCGCCGGAGTGGATTGCCGCCTCGATGTGCCGACGGATTTGCCGGCGCTCGAGCTGTCGTCGGACCAGCGGCACAACGTGCTCATGGCCGTGACGGAGGCGGTCACCAATGTCATCAAACATTCCCGCGCCGCCGAAGTCTGCCTGCGCATCCGGATTCAGGGCGACTGCCTGATGCTCTGCGTCGAGGACAATGGACGCGGTTTTGAGCCGGAGCAGACAACCGGGGAGCGCAACGGGCTGACGAATATGCGCCATCGCTGCGAGCAATTGGGCGGCACGCTTCAGATTGAAAGTGTTCCAGAAGCGGGAACAAAGGTGACGTTCCTGCTGCCACTCAAGCCCGGAGCGCGGGAGTAATTTGTTCAGAACTTAACTCGGTCGTCGTCGCCGAGCCGGAGGTATAAACCCGAACTCCGAAATAAGAATTGGAGCGCCCGCTTCCTAGCGGGCGAGTTCAGGCGTCCCGCCTAAACTTTCAACACACCCATCAAAATTTTGGAGGTGGGGGACATTTTGTGGACGAGATTTTCGGCGGGACGCCGAAAATCACCCGCCGGAGGCGGGTGCTAACAAAAATTTACCCGCACGTTTGGTTTCCATTTCGGAGTTCGGGTTTAGAACAATGAGGCTTGTGAAATCCTGGCGGCCGTGTGGCTGGTCTCTGCGGCTACCTCGCGGGCGTGAGAACGGCGGCTAGGCCGTTGCGCCTGGACACCCGGCGTTGAATCACCGTCGTGCGATCCACGACGTTTGTCTCGATGCGCACCCGGGTCGTGGTGTTCACCGCCTGATCGTCCGAAAACAGTTCCAGCCGGTATTTTTTCCCGGCGTCTAGAAAACCGAACGGAATCTTGAACTCGCGAGGTGTAGTCCCGTTAAGCGCTCCCAGAAACCACTTGTCACCACTGCGCCGGGCAAGCACCGCGTAGCTGCCCGGATAGCCTTCGAGGACTCGGGTCTCATCCCAGACCGTCGGCAAGCGCTCGAAAAAACTGAGCTCCGGCACGTCCTGGATTACGGAGATGTTCGTGCCTCCGCCTCCGCCCAAGCCAGGGGCTCCGGGCGGGTGGTCATACCAGAATACCGACTGCCACGGGCTGTAAACGCAGATCATCTTTGCCATTTGTGAAGCATGTGAACCCATTGTGTTGACGCGTGAATCAAAATAGCAACCCGTCTGGTCCGCCGCACCAGCCAGACAGCGAGTGAACAACGTGGTCAGAACTTCCTCGTTCTTGGGACTCTCTTCGTCGCCCCGCACGCCCTCGACGGTCATGAGATTCGGCAGCGTCCGTTCGACTCCGGTCATGCGATAATCATCGTGAACATTCACCATCAGGTTGTGTTTGGCGCACTGGGCGATGGCGTCGTGCAGCCACGCTGTCCAGCGTTGCGGTCCCGTTTGAACGAAGCCAAACTTGAGGCCCGCGACCCCCCACTTCTGATACAGCGGTAGCAGTTGGTCGAGCTGCTTCTCCAGAGCCCGGCGGTTGACGTAGAGAATAACCCCGATGTTCTTGCTCCTGGCATAAGCGATGACCCTAGGCAAATCAAGCGGGCTGGGGGAACGTTTAGAATCCACATTGACCGCTGACGCGTCGGCTTGGTCATCGTATTGATGGCCATACCAGCCGGCGTCGAACATGATGAACTGAAGATTGTGCTGTGCCGCAAAATCCACGCAGGCTAGGGAACCTTCGGTGGTGAGCGTGATCTCACGCAAAACCTTGCCGGGCCGAAGCCAGGAGGTCTCCCCGATTTGATTTGGCTCGTTCAGGTTCAGCAGAAAGTAATTCCGCTCCAGCAATCCCCCGGGTGATTCAGCGACACGCACGTAACGCCAGGGAGTCGAGAAGCGGTTGGTGAACGTGCAGAGACCAGCCAGCCTGACCAGCAACGTGGCATCCTTGCTTGCGGCAAATTTCATCCGCGCATAATCCACCAATCCCGCCTCGCCCAGCGCCACAAAAAGATCCGGCGCAAGCTCGGCGGTCAGCGGACGCTCCACTTCTCCTTTCAGGGCGGTGACGGACTGCTGGACCATTTTTGACTGGGACTGAGCCGCAGTCCAAACCGTGGCATTGGTGGAAATTGGGAAACTGGTTTTCTCCGATTGCACCGTCAACCTGCCCGAGCCGCTCACCAGATAACGGAAAGCAATGCCCTCGTCGTAGGCGCGCACCTGGAGTTTTGCCGAAAGATTCCCCTGTCCTGCGTGTGCGATCGTGAGGGTCTCCTCGCGGAACTTTTCGGGAATAGCAGACTGCTCTCCATAGGGCGGAATCCAAGTGGCATCAACCAAGCGGGCCTCGGCGTTGGCAACCTTGCCCGCGTCCGCGATGACGCCGGCTCCGGAAATCTCGATGCCGAGCGCGCCCCGCGTCACCACCGATCGATTGGCGTGGGCGACCGACCAGGCGAAGTCCCCGGTGGCGTCGTCGCGCTCCAGCAGAAAAACCAGCGCGCCGCCCGGACTGGCAAGACTGCGTTCATTCTGCCAGGCAGCGAAAACCGGCAGGGTGAGGCCAACCAGGGCGATAAGGCTGAGAGCGTGTTTCATTCGAGCATCCGGTTCAGGCGTTTCAGGTGTTAGCCATGCCCGCTCGGATCATCGGCCGCATTGCGCTTGAATTGCACGGGAGGGGCAGCAACCAAACTAAACAACCAGCGGTGGTAGCGGCAATGGAAAACAGAGAAATTCAGTCATGCTGTTTGGGATAATCATTTTTGGGTTCTTCGCTGTTTTCGGTGGAGCCGATTTGCAGAATGAACTCTACTCTGGAACGGTCGTGCGACCAGCCCTCACCCCACCCCTCTCCCATCCGATGGGAGAGGGAGAGCTTGCGAACGCTTTCGGGAACTCGGATGCGCTGAACGCAGAACACGCGCCGGGACTGTTCAACGAATTGGCAACTGCTGTGTTCATCCAGCCGGCATCCGCAGCCCAGCAAAC
>JANMJO010000094.1:0-4542 GCA_031371425.1 Verrucomicrobiales bacterium
GCCGTGCCGACGCGCACAATCGTCGCGCCCTCCTCGATCGCCACCTCGAAATCGCCGCTCATTCCCATGCTCAACTGCGGCAGCGGCGCGCCGAGGATTTGCTCGCACTGCGCCTTCAACTCGCGCAGCCGGCGGAAATGCGGGCGCGCCTTTTCCGCGTCCGTCACATACGGCGGCACGGTCATCAGGCCGTGGATTTCGATTCGCGGCAGGCGGTTCAACTCCGCCAGTTCCGCCAGCAACCGCTCCGGCGCGTAGCCGAACTTGCTCGCCTCGCCCGCCACGTTCACCTCCAGCAACACCGCCATCGTCTTCGCTGCGGCTTCGGCGCGCTTGTTGATCTCCTGCGCGAGCGCAAGGCTGTCCACACTCTCAATCATCTGAAAAAGTTCGACGGCATCGCGGCACTTGTTCGATTGCAGATGGCCGATGAAATGCCAGCGCGCCTTGCCGGGGCAAAGCGGGATTTTCGCGCGCGCCTCCTGAATCTTGCTCTCGCCGAAAAGCAACTGGCCGCAGCCGGCGGCGGCGGCAATGGCTTCCGGCGGATGCGTCTTGGAAACCGCAAGCAGCGCGACCGAACCGGCATCGCGTCCCACACGCGCGCAAGCGGCGGCGATGCGCTGGCGGATTGAATTCAAATTTTCGGTGACGTCCACGCGGGCATTCTAGCCACAGATGAAACACAGATGAAACACGGATTTTTATCTGTGTTAATCTGTGTCCATCTGTGGCTAAATTTCCCCATGAATTACTGGCTCGTGAAATCCGAACCCGCCGCCTACGCGTGGGCGCAATTCGTCAAGGACGGCAAAGCCGCGTGGACGGGCGTCCGCAATTTTCAAGCGCGCAACAACCTCCGCGCAATGAAAACCGGCGACCGCGTGCTGTTCTACCACAGCGTGACGGACAAGCAGATCGTCGGCGTGGCGCGCGTGGTGCGGGAGTTTTATCCCGACGCCACGGCGGAAGCAGGCGACTGGTCGTGCGTGGACCTCGCGCCCGTGAAGCCGCTGGCAAAACCCGTCTCGCTCGACGCCATCAAGGCCGACAAACTCCTGCGCGAGCTGCCGCTCGTGAAGCAATCGCGCCTGTCCGTCACGCCGCTGGCGAAAGCGCACTTCGAGCGCGTGCTCACGCTGGCTGAAACGAAAAAATAGTTGCCTATGTTGGACATTGCCACGCCCAACGCGCGTGGCTATCGTCCGCGCTCATCCCGATAATTATGTCCACTGACAACCCTTCCAAGAACCACGGCTGGCTCGTCGCATTCTCCGGCCTCGGCATTAACCTCGCGCTCGGCGTGCTCTACACTTGGAGCATGTTCAAGCCGGCCATCGAGAAAGATTTCGGCTGGAAAGGCTCGCAGCTCAACGATCCCTACGCGCTCTGTTGCCTCGTCTTCGCATTCACAATGATTCTCGCCGGGCGCTGTCAGGACAAGTTCGGCCCGCGCGTCACGGCATCCATCGGCGGGCTGCTTGTCGGCGCGGGGCTGGTGCTGATCTCGACCTCGAACAGCTACGCGGTGTGGCTGCTGGGATTCGGCGGGCTCGTGGGCGTGGGCATCGGCTTCGCCTATTCGTCGGCCACACCGCCGGCGCTCAAGTGGTTTCCGCCGGCGAAAACTGGCCTCATCGCGGGACTGGTCGTGGCGGGCTTCGGCCTCGCGCCGGTTTATCTCGCGCCGGCTTCGCAATATCTGCTCGGCCACTTCGGCCTGCAAAAATCCATGCTCATCTTCGGCGTCGCGTTCACAGCCATCGTCTGCGGGCTGGCGCAAATGTTGAGGAATCCCCCGCCCGGCTTCATCGCCACACCGCAGACGACCGCCGCCAAGCCCGTGGCGAACCATTCCACCGCCGGCGAAATGCTGCGCAGCCCCGTGTTCTATTTGCTGTGGATGATCTACGCCATCGGCGCGGGCGCGGGCCTGATGGTCATCGCCAGCGTGAGTGGCATGGCGAAGAAAAGCATGGGCGAACACGCCTTCATCGCCGTCGCCGTCATGGCCATCGGCAACGCTGGCGGGCGCGTCATCGCAGGGATTCTTTCCGACAAGATCGGCCGTCGCTGGACGTTGATGCTCGTGCTGTTCATCCAGGCGGTGCTGATGTTCATCGCCATGCCCGTGACCGCGAGCAAGGAGACGCTGCCGTTTGCCATCGTGCTGCTGGCGACGTTCATTGGCTTTAACTACGGCGCGAACCTCGCGTTGTTCCCGTCGTTCGCCAAGGATTTCTGGGGGCTGAAAAACTTCGGCGTGAACTACGGCGTGCTGTTCACCGCGTGGGGCGTGGGCGGGCTGGTCTTCCCGAAAGTGCAGCAGACGCTCACAGCAAACAGCGGCGGCAGCTTCCAATCCTCGTTCCTCGCCGCCGGAATCCTGCTCGGCGGCGGCGCGATTCTGACGCTCTTCATCCGGCCACCGGCTCAAAAACATTGACCGGCTATCAACTCGCAGCCAGAATTTCGCCCATGAAAACTCCACTCCTTGCAGCCATCGTCGCAACCGCCATCGCCACCAGCGCCGGAATCCTGCCCGCGCAAAACAACGCCGCCGTCGCGCCAGCGCCGCCCGCCGCCGTTGCCACCAAGGTCAACACCGCCATCGTTCCCGTGCCGCGCACCGGCGGTAGCGTCAAGCGCCAGAGCCTCGTGCTGCAACGCGCCAAGGACAATCAGGGCGCGTGCGACGTCGCGTTCATCGGCGATTCCATCACCGAGGGCTGGGAAGGTAGCGGCAAGAACGTCTGGCAGAAATATTACAGCACCCGCAAGTGCCTCGACTTCGGCGTCGGCGGCGACCGCACCCAGCACGTCCTCTGGCGCTTCGAAAACGGTCAGCTCGATGGCGTGAAGCCCAAGGCCGTCGTCCTCATGATCGGCACGAACAACTCCAACGGCAACGACTACAACGAGGCGGAAATTCTTGAAGGCGTCCAAGCCATCGTGAAACAAATCCGCTCGCGCCTGCCGGAAACCAAGATTCTGCTGCTCGCCATCTTCCCGCGCGCCGAGACCTTCAGCGCGCAACGCGGCAAAATTCTTCAGGTGAACCAAGCGCTCGCCAAACTGGACGACGGCAAGAATATTTTCTCCGTTGATTTCGGTTCGCAACTCATCGAAGCCGATGGCTCCATCTCCAAGGCAATCATGCCCGACCACCTGCACTTGAGCGCACGCGGCTACGAAATCTGGGCGCAAGCCATCGAGCCGAAGTTGAAGCAACTCCTCGGCGAGAAATAATTTTTCCAGCCAAATCAAAACGGCGCACAGAATTCTGTGCGCCGTTTTTTTATTACCGTCTTCACCCGGCATTTACGCGCTTGCCGATTAAAATTCGCGCGGTAGTTTATTCGCATGAGCACGGTATTGGAAATCGAGTCAGCCATTGAACAGTTGCCGCCCAGTGACAAGTGGACTTTGATTCATCGTCTCCACGACGCGCTTTGGCAGGATTGGGATAAGCAGATAGAAACGGACGCCGCCGCCGGTCGTCTGGATCATTTCGTTCAGGAAGTCGAGGCGGACATCGCTGCCGGCCAGGTGAAGCCTTTGGTTGAAATCATCAACCACTCCTAGGTTCTGGCAGGCGTATGCTAATTTGCCGCCGCCGATCAAACTCTCCGCGCGCAAACAATACCTCCTCTGGCGCGAGAACCCTCGCCATCCTTCGCTGCAATTCAAAAAAGTTGGGCCATTCTGGTCAATTAGAATCACCGAAGATTATCGCTCGCTCGCGCTGCTGCGAAACGACATTTACCACTGGTTCTGGATCGGCACACACGCGGCTTACGAACGGATTTTGAGGGGGAGTTAAAATAGTTCCGCAACACTTTCAGCCAGCGCGGAAACCATCTTCTGCAACTGCGCCCGCGTCGTGCAATACGGCGGCATCAGCACGATGACGTTCCCCACGGGCCGCGTCAGCACGCCGCGCCGCGCCATCGCCTCGCACACGCGGATGCCTGCTCGCTCACGCAGGGCGAACGGCTCGCGCGTGCGCCAGTCGCGGACAAGTTCCACACCGGCGACCAGCCCTACCTGGCGCACGTCGCCGACGTTGGGCAGCGACCAGAGCAGTTGCAATTCCTCGCGCAACGTCCGCTCCAACTTTTGCCTGGCAACGATGGATTGGCGGCTCCACAAAATCTCCAAGCTCGCCAGCGCCGCGCTCGCGCCGAGCTGGTTGCCGGTGAAACTGTGGCCGTGAAAAAATGTTTTCATCTCCTCGTATTCGCCGAGGAACGCGTTGAAAACTTTTTGCGTCGTCAACGTCGCCGCCATCGGCAGGTAGCCGCCGGTCAGACCTTTTGCGACGCAGAGGAAGTCAGGTTGCACCCCCTCGATGTGCGAGGCAAATAACGTAGGGCAGGCGTCTCGCCTGCCCGGCGAGCGCGTCAGCGCGAGCATTCGCCCCAGCTAGCGCGGCGGCGGCGGGGGGGGGCGCGGGGCCCCGGGAAATTGGGCTAGCAACGAGGGGGGGGCGGCCAGCAAAACGCAGGGGGGCGGCAGGTCGGAGGCCGCGGGGACCGCCGG
>JANMJO010000124.1:0-24426 GCA_031371425.1 Verrucomicrobiales bacterium
CGGGACGGAGGAGGCCGGACTGCCATCGTGTCCCGGCTTCCTACGTTCTCAATGGGGAGAATGCTCGGGTAACACCGACTTTTGGCGCAACGACCCTACGCGCCGCTCGGCTCGGGTAACACTTACTTTTGGCTCACTACGTACGGAGACATGGCGCAGAGATTCGCGGCAAAAGACACCCAACACGCCCGCTTTCGTTTGAGCTGAAAACCACGCGGTCGGGCAGAGTCTCGGATGAAGCTCCTATGCTGGCAGTATGATTCTGAAGGTCGTTCCCTTGCCGCGGCGGGAAGAAACCTCTATCTGACCGTGGTGGATTTCCACTACGCGCTTGACGATAGCCAGTCCCAGGCCTGTGCCGCGCTTCTTGGTCGTGTTCAGGACGGACTTGAAAACCTGCCGTTGCTGCGCTTCGGTCATACCTTCGCCGGTATCAACAAATTCAATCACAATCTGCCGCGACAACGGACCGCCGGAACGAGCCGCGCGAATGACTTTGGTTGAGACAATCAACTCTCCTCCCGACGGCATGGCCTCAACGGCATTGAGGGTGAGGTTGAGGAAGGCTTGTTCCAGCTGCGTGGCGTCGGCAGTGACGAAGGGCAGATCGGGCTGTAACTTTCGGACCAATTTAACATTTTGCTGCACCAGCTTGTGGCGCGTCAGCAGTCCCAGATCGTCAATCAACTGGTTCAGGTTCACCTCCGTCAGATGCGGTTCAGCCACACGAGTGAAGTCGAGTATCTGCTGCACGATCTTGTTCAGATGATCCATCTTCTGACCCATGATGGCGGCGTCTTTGGCGCGGGGATCGCCGGCGGGAAATTTCAGGTCGAGCGAGTGATACAGCATCTTCATCACCGTGAGCGGATTGCGGATCTCGTGCGCCACCTCCGCGGCGAGCAGGCCGATGACCGAAAGCTTTTCGTTCTGCCGCAACTGTTCCTCCACATCCACAATGCGCTCGTAGAGTCGCGCTTTTTCGATGGCAATGGCGGACAGTTCGGCCAGCGCGGAAAGTATTTTAATCTCCTCGTTTGAAAAATGATACGGCCCGCTCGTGTAGATGCTCAAAGCACCGATGGCCTCGCCACCGAATAGCAGCGGCACGCCCAGCAATGAAACCAAACCCTCCTTCCGCGCCACTTCCACATTCTGATAGCGGCTGGAGGTCTGTACGTTCTCGACTTGGATGGGCTTCTTGCGGCGGGCGACGATGCCTAGCAGGCTCTCCTCGACCGACAAGCGCGGCTTCTTGATATAGGCTGCGCCGGCGCCGTGGCTGGCGCGCAGGTCGAGCCATTGCCGCGTCTCGTCCAGCAGCATCAGCGAACACATCTTCGCGCGCATCAGCAAACACGCCTCGCGGGTGACAACCTTCAGCGCGTCGTCGAGGCTGAACGTGGAGTTGATTGTCTGTCCCACGCTGACGAGCGTTTCCAACAGCTGCGCCTTGAGCCTTGATTGTTCGTAGAGCCAAGTGTTGTGGATTACCGTTGCGGCCTGGCGCGCCAAAGCTTCCAGCAATTCCTGATCATCGTCGCTGAAAGCATCCTTGCGATCCGAATCCACGTTCAACACGCCGCGGACTTCGCCGTTCACTTCCAGCGGCACGGCCAGCTCCGACCGGATGGAGCGGCGCAACATGATATAACGCCGGTCCTGCGAGACATCGCCGACGCGGGCGGGCTTGCCATTGCGCGCGACCCAGCCGGTGATGCCTTCGCCGACGCGGAGCTTGAGGTCTGCGGCCGCTGCAGGCAGGTCAATGGAGGCTTGGATTTCCAGAAAACCCGTGGTGGGATTGACCAGCACCACCGAACCGCTGGAGGCGCGCATGAGACGCACTGCCTCGCTGACGATAAGCTGCAACGCGGGCTGCGGTTCGAGCGTGGAGTGGATGACGTTGCCGACCTGATGGAGCAGATTCAACCGCTCGTAACGCGCCTTCAGCTCGTTCAGCTCATCCTTCATCGCACCTTGAAAGTCAGCGCCAGCCCCGTCGCCGCGAAGAAGATATTCGGCAGCCACGCGCCCAACCACGGCGGCACGAAACCGCCCGCACCCATCGCCAGCCCCACCTGCAACAGCACGAAATAAAGGAAGCAGATGAACACGCTCCCCGCCACGCCCACGAAAACATTCCGCCGCCCGGACGCCGCGCCGAACGGGATCGCAATCATCACCACCACCAGGCACGTCCACGGCGAAGCCAGCCTGCTCTGGATCTGCGTGTGCAACCAGAGCTTCTTTTCCTTCGACATTTGCGGATGGAGCTCCAAATATTTCAGAAGTGCCGCCAGTGGAATCTGCGTCTGCTCCACATGCGCCTTGCTGCTCTGCCGGTTGATGTTCAGATCGCTGATGATCTGCTCCGGCGTCTGCGCGAACTCCGGCAACGCCATCACGTTCGTGAAAACCCGGTTCGCCGGGAAAACATCCCCCGGCCTGAAAAAATTCATCTGCACGCCATTGAACACCCACGCCCGGTTCGTCCAGCCGCCACCCTTCGCATATAAATTCACGCGTGAGCCATCCAGCTTCGTCCAGTCAATCTTCACCTCGCGCAACTGGTGCGTGCGCTCGTTAAAATCCGCCGCCCACTTCTGGCCCGAGGGCGTGACAAAATTTACACTTTCAAAAGGCCTCAACGCCACCGGCCGGCCTGCTGCATGACCGTTCAAAATCTTTTCCGCCTGCTGCGCCCCCAGCGGCGCCAGATATTCCCCCACCACGAACAACCCCACGCTCGCCAGAAATCCCACCGCCAGATACGGCGCGGATAGCCGCCACAAACTCACCCCCGCCGCCCGCATAGCCGTCAACTCGTGATGCCGCGCGTGCTGCGTCAGCGCGTAGAGCGATGCCAGCAGCAACGCCACCGGCAGCACCACCGTCAGCAACTCCGGCGTCCGCAGCAACTCATAGCCAATGATGTCGCCCGCCTGCAGCTTGTGTTCCTGCAAGATGTTCAACTTGTCAAACAGGTCGAACGAAATCCAAAAAATTAGGAAGCCGCCGAGGCAGAACGCCAGCGGCGTCACCAACTCGCGCAACAAATAGCGGTCCAGCAAACGCATCGCGCGCAACCTACCCCCCCGCCCCCCGCCGCTCAAGCTTTGTGTGCCATCGTTTCCTAATCCTAATCCGAACCCATGCAGTCGGAATCCGAAGATGGCGCAGAGGAACGCAGATAAGCGTAAAACGAACACAGTCTCTGAATTATTATGAAGGCACACAGAACAGTGAGTGTTTTGTGTTTTGGAAACATTCGTTTCTTCCCTAAAAAATCTGCGGGAATCTGCGCCATCTGCGGACACGGTCTGCATCATTCCGGCCAATCGCAATCTCCGGCGGGAGCGATTGGGATTGCGATTACGATTGAAGCCAACTTCCCGCTTTGAACTTCCCCCGCGAACCCGTATAAAGAACCCATGTTGCCAATATTCATTTCGCAAGGCGGCGCAATCCTCTGGCTCATCCTCCTCGCCAGCGCCATCGCCCTCGCCGTCGTCGTCGAACGCCTCCTCCACCTCCACCGCGCACAGATTAACTCCGCCGAGTTCCTCGCCGGCGTCCGCAACGTCCTCAAGCGCGACAACGTCGTCGAAGCCATCTCCATCTGCGACGCCACCCCCGGCCCCGTCGCCCGCCTCGTCAAAATCGCCATCCTCAACCGCGACCACGGCCGCGAACGCGTCCGCGAAGCCATCGAAGAGGCCGGCCTCATCGAAGTCCCGCGCCTCGAAGCCAACCTCAACCTCCTCGCCACCATCGCCCAGATCGCGCCCCTGCTCGGCCTCCTCGGCACCGTCCTCGGCTTCATCCGCATCTTCAGCCAGATTGAAACCGCCGGCCTTCACGCCCACCTCGGCCAGCTTTCCCAAGGCATCTGGCAGGCGCTCATCTGCATGGCCGCCGGCCTCGCCGTAGCCGTGCCCTGCTACGCCGCCTATAACTACCTCGTCAGCCGCGTCAACGCCGTCGTCCTCGACATGGAACGCGCCGCCACCGAGACCGTCAACATCGTCACCGAGCCCAACGGCAACGGCAAAGGAAAATAACTTCATCCGCGAATTGCGCGAATTTCCACGAATGAAAAACTTTCTCCACAACCCAGCCAGCCAAACCGGAAACAGCCTCTTGCTCAAAACCCATTCGCGTCCTTTCGCGAAATTCGCGGATTACTTTTTGAAATGAAATTCCCGCGCACCGCCAAAATCTTCCACGGCACATTCGACGGCGCGCCGTTCGCCGGCGTTTTCTTTCTGCTCATCCTTTTCGTCCTCCTCGGCACTCTCGTTTACACCCCAGGCGTGAAAATATCCCTCCCCGCGGCGGCAGACCTGCCCGGCACAGATCACCGCATCCTGGCCGTCGCCGTGGACGCACAAGGCAAACTCTATTTCGAAAACCAACTCACCTCCGAAAGCCTCCTCCAATCCCGTCTCACCGCCGCCGTCAAGCAATCCCACGAGCCACTCACCCTGCTCGTGCAAGCCGACAAATCCGTGAACTACGCCACCATCATCCGCCTCTCCCTCATCGCCCGCGACGCCGGCATCAAAGAAGCCCTCCTCGCCACCCAGCCTGCCATCACGCCCGCCAAGCCATGAGCGCCGCGACCGTTCAACTGGAATCCGCCCCGCGCCACCGCTGGCTCATCTGGGCCGCCGTCATTCTCGCCGCGCAGACCAGCTTCATCTTCTGGCTCGGCGCACACCACACCCTCGCGCCACGCGCACCAAACATCACACCGCCCATCGCGCTCGCGCCCGAATATGATGTGGAACTCGCCGCATTGAGCGACCCCACCCTGTTCGCGATGCCCCACTGGCAAGGCTTTTCCGGCACGGCATGGAGACAGACCCCCCGCGTGGACTACACCGCCGCCGATTGGTCCGAGCCGATGCGCTGGCTGCAGATCCCCGCAGAAAAACTCGGCTCAAGCTTCCGCCATATCCTCGCCGACAACCCCACGCCGCCGCTATCACTCACAGAAAAAATCCCTCCGCACATCGCCCCGCTGGAATTTGCCACCGACTTCGCCCCGCTGACCGCGCAATCCACGTTGCGCGTCGAAGGCGCGCTGGCCGAACGCACACTGCTCACGCCGTTGGAATTGAAATCGTGGCCCGCCGCCGACGTGCTCGCCCCCAGCGAAATCCGCGTGCTCGTGGACGCCGCCGGCAACGTCATCTCCGCCGTGCTGCTGACCAGTTGCGGCCTGCCCGCCGCCGACCAGCGAGCACTGGAACAAGCAAGCGCGGCGCGGTTCGAGCCTCTGCCGGACGGCGACCGCGAACGACTCGCCCACCCGCTCGCCAACCTCGCGCTCGGCAAAATGATTTTTCAATGGCACACCGTTCCGCCACCCGTAACGGAAACCCCGGCGGCTAATCCGTGATATGTCCGCCGACTCACTCATCCTAGTGTATGTGACCTCCGTGCTGGCGGCGCTGGCGGGAGTGGCGCTGTATTCCGCGATGCGCAGCCGCAAGTTCGAGCCGACGCCGAGCCACGACCGCGTCTTCCGTTGCGCGAAATGCGGCTTCGTTTACACCGACGACCCAGACACAGACCGCTCCCGCTGCTCCCAATGCGGCAAGATGAACGAGGCGATTGAGTTTTGATTGGGTAAAGCTCCCATCTTGACCACACTCCAAATAGACGCTATAAAGCCTATATGACGACGCTAACCATCACCAAAGCTCGCGCCAATCTCTCCGCCCTGCTCGAACAGGCAAAAAAAGGCGAGGACATCGGCATCATGGCCGGCGACCAGATCGTGGCGCTGCGGCCTGTGACGGTTTCCTCCGATGATTACGCCCTGCGCGAATATGGCGTGACGCCGACGGAGATGAGCCACTTTGCGGCGAGGATGGAAAAGCAAATCGCCAGCGACCGAAAGCATGGGAAGCTGAAGCAGTTCTCCGGCAACTTGGAAAAGGATTTGGCCGGGTGAAACCGCTGGAGCTAACGGAATCTTTTTGCGCCGCCGCCCGGAAGTATCCCAAAGACACACGTGGCAAAATTGGCAAAGCGCTGCAAAATCTAGAGCGCGATTTCGGCCACCCGCACCGGCATCAGGGTCTGGGCATTCGCAAACTGTCGCCCGGATATTTTGAGATGCGTGTCGGGTTGGACATCCGGCTGGTTTTCCAAAACCGTCCCGAATCGCTGATATTTGTGATGGCCGGCAATCATGACGACGTTAAGAAATTTCTGCGCGGTTGCTGACCGCTCGCAATGCCCACAATGCGGCAAGATGAACGAGGCGATTGAGTTTTGATTTGGGAGGGTCGGCATGTTGCCGACCCCAATCTCCCGAAGATAATATTTGGAACTCCGAAATCGGAAACTGGTAACCACGGATGGACATGGATATAAACCGGCTTCAGCTTGGGCCAGTTCTCCCGCCGCCGCCAGCGTCCCCATTCCCGCCCCTCATCCGTGTCTATCCGTGTCCATCCGAGGTTTGAAATTCAGAAGTCGAATTCAATTCCACCACGTCGTGCGGGGCGGCTTCTTTCATGCCGGCGGGGTCAGGGTTTTTCGGTCACCACTTTGCCGCCGCGCCAGACGTAGACCGGGGTGCCGTGAGACCGGGCCGTTTTACGCGCTGCCAGACCGGCACGCCGAAGCGCACGCCCCACCGTGACGGCGAAGGGCTTTGTCAAATGGCTGGCATTTTTCGCTTTCATGATCTTGTCTCCAACAGTTGCGGCTTGCTGCCGGAATTATCATACACCGCCCACTCATCCGCCAGCGATTTGTAAGCGGTCTCAAAATTCTTCCTGCCGCGAACGAACCTCCGCTCGACATCCGCCCGCTGCACATTATGGCCTCCCTGTCTGACCCGCGCGGTGATGCGCCGCAACGCGAGTTGCACCGAAACCAGCCGGAGAAAAACAATTTCAATCCGATAGCCACCAGCTTTCCAACGGTTGATCCGGCTCAAGTAAGTCAGCCCGCTCAATGTGCTATCAACCCGAACTCCGAAAAGGAAACCAAACGCGCGGGAAAGTTTTTAGTAGCACCCGCCTCCGGCGGGTGATTTTTGGCGTCGCGCCGAAAATTTCGTCCGCAAAATTTCCACCACCTCCAAAATTTTGATTGGGGTGTTGAAAGTTCAGGCAGGACGCCTGAACTCACAGCAGGACGCGTGCGCTCCCATTCCTATTTCGGAGTCCGGGTTAATTCCATTGTCCCGTCAGCGTGAAGGCCGACCAGAAGAAGGGATTGGAAAAATCCTTCGAGCGCAGCAGCGACAGTTGCGCCTCGCGCCAGGCTTGGGCGCGCGGCTCGCCGGAACGCCAGCGGCGCATGAACTCCGTCATCAACCGGCTCGTCGCCGCGTCGTTCACCGGCCAATGACTCGCCAGCACGCTCTCCGCGCCCGCGATGCGGAACGCCCGGCGCAACGACATCACACCCTCGCCGATCTTCACCTCTCCCGTGCCGCTGTCGCACGCGCTCAAGATGACCAGTTCCGTCCCCTGCAAGTTGAGCAACGACGCTTCCAAGCCGGTGAGCAAACCGTCCTCGGCAATCGCGTTCGTGATTTCCCGCGCGTGATTTGCTCCGGCCAACGCGATGCCGCAACGCACCATCGGGTTTTCCCAGTCGTTCGGAGTTCCGCCTTTAGGCGGTCCGAGCCGCGTGAACGCGGAACTCCAAGCGTCTGAATTCGTCCGCGCAAATTCCTGATCGGAAAGAAAGAATCCATGCGTGGCCAAATGCAGCACGCGCGGGGAGACGACGGTTTTCAAATCCGCTTCACGCGCCGCCGCGCCGAGTTTCAGAACGGAATCTTCGCCCAGCAATTTGGCGACGTTCGTAGCCTCCACGCCCGAACCGGGCAGCGGATCGAATTTTATTCCGCGATACGAACGGCTTAAAGCTCTGGTAGGAGACGAGGTGACGAGACTCAATTCAACTTCCGGTTTCTTGGTTAGAGACTCCTCACGTCGTCTCCTACCTGCCAAATCCAGATCAAAATCCGGGTTGCCCATCACCAAGGACTTTGAGTTTCGGGTTTCTGGTTTCTGGTTTCGAGTTGACTGGTTTGCAATCCGCACCACTTCGCGCCCGCTGGTGACGTAGCTGATGGTCTTTTCTTCCACCAGGAATTTGTTGCCGTTGTTGCCGACGGGCAACATCTCAAACGGCAGGCGGCTTAACTGGCCGTCCGGGCAGACGATGAGGTGCGCGGTGTTGGTGAGATACGGCGCGAGCGGGGCATAGACCAACTGGCTCAACCGCTGCAAGGCCGGGGGCAAATCTTTGGCGGCGAATTGCCCGGCGGACATCCGCTGGCAGACCAACTCGACGGCTTCGTTGATGAGCGCGGCCTCGCCCAAGTCCACGCGCTCGACGACGACGTTGGTGGAATCGCGCGCCAGCGGAAAAGTCAGGTAAGCAGCGTAACACTGCTTTTGCCAAGTCATCGAACTATTAGCCGTAAAATCTGTGCGAAGGTATTGGACGAAATCCAGCAAAGCCCCATTGGTCGGCAGGCTTCTGGCAACGTCAGCCAACGTCAAGTTACGTTCCTGAATCGTTCGCCCCACGAGTGCCACTCTCTCGGCCAACTTCAATTCAAGCTGATTTAGTGTGCTTTGCAGTTCGTGTCGTTGCGCGTCACGTTCGTCGGGCTTGAGCTTGCTCTCCGACAATCGTGCTAGTTGTATTTTCACGGACTCCAATTGGTCACGCACTTTCTTTGTTGCGGTTTGTGAATCCGCTTCCAATGCGGTGCGGGCAGCTTCCCCCTCTTCCGCCAAAGCTTTATTCAAGCACAATTGTTCAGCACCCAGAATCTTTGCTTCGACCATGTTTCGTGCTGAACAACTCCAACATAACGAGTGAAACTGCGCAGCGTCGGTAAACTGCCGCTCTTGGAAGGCCAACGCCTCCTGCGATGTCCACCAGACAAATTCGCTTGCAAAATAATTTCGCCGCAGAGAAAACACCTTGGCATAAAGCGATAAACCCAATGCTAAATCCTTTTGAGAATGGTAAAATTCCCCTTCAAACTGATGATGTAAGGCCAAGTTGGCTAGGCTTACCGTAACGCTGGGATGCTCTGGGCCATATACTTTTTCAAAAACTCTTGCCCCACGTTCATAATACGAAAGTGCCCCTGTGCGATCTCCTCGCAGGGCACAATTGAGACCAAGATTGTTCAGTGCCGTTCCTACATAACTACTATTTTCTCCGAGTGTTTTTTCCAGAATGGCCAAGCTGCGTTTGGAATAATCGAAATCTTCGTCATACCGCCCCTGTTTTTTGAAAATCCCAGCCATTATTTCGTAGCAAAAGGCTACCTCTGGATGATTTTCGCCAAATTGTGGTTCAAGAATTTCCAAGCGGCGGCGGCACAGGTGCAAGGCTGGTTCGTAATTCCCCTGTTCAAAGTTTAATAGTGCCAAAGTTCCCAAAGCCGTGGCTAATTCTCGATGGTTCGAGCCGACTGCCTTTTCAAGAATCTCAACGCTTCGCTCGGCGAAATCCAAGGCTTCTTGAGTAACTCGGCCTTCATGGTAATACGTCAGAGCCAAGTTATTCAAAGTTGTACCGACGTAAGAATGCTCTTTTCCGAGTGTCTTTTCTCGGATTACAAGACATCGCAATAATATTGATCGAGCTTCCCCATAATGTCCCTCGTCGTTGTATAGGGCAGAGAGATTATTTAGCGCGCTGGCCACCTCGGGATGATCAGAGCCGAAGACGGCTTCTGTGATTTGCAGACTTCGTTTGTAAAGTGGCAAGGCTAGGGCATATTCTTCGCGCAACCGGCGGCAATCGGCTAAATTGTTCAGCACGGTCGCTACGCGAGTATGTTGCAGCCCATATTCTTTTTCCATAATCGTCAAACTGCGCTGAAATAAGCTCAAGGCTTGTGCGTAGTCTCCTTGGTGTAGGTAGAGAGTTCCTAAATTGTTTAGGACGTTTGCAACTTGGAGATGATCCATTCCAAATGTTTTCTCTGTGGTTTTTAAGCTCCGCTGGAACAACTCCAATGCCTCACGATACTGTCCGATCGCATCGTAAACTAAAGCCAGATTGTTTTGGATAATCGCCGTGCCAGAATCATCTGCGCCATACTTTTTCACCTTGATTGCCAAGCTGCGCTGATAAAGCTCTATCGCGTTGGTATATTGACCTTGGGTTTTATAAATGCCTGCAATGTTATTCAGAGCAATCTCCGCCCATGGGTGTTCGTCACCAAACGCCTTCTGGCAAATTTCCAAGTCGCGCTGATAAAGCGATACTGCCTTTGAGTAATTCCCCTGCTTGTTGCACAGGGCGGCCAAGGCGTCAATGCTTCCAACCAGATTTGTGCTTTCCTTTCCAAAATTCTTTTCTTTGAGATTCAAGCTGCGTTCGCGCCACTGCTGTGCTGCTGAATAATTTTCTAGCTGTGTGTAATCATCTGCAATGGTATCGATAATTCCCGCCAAAGCGGGTTGCTCTGAACCTACAAGGTTCTCGGAATTTTTTAAGGCTTGTTCAAGTAAGGGAAGCTCCTTGGCGTATTCTCCATTTGCACGGTGAGCTTTTGCTTCGTCGAGTAAACGCGCTGTCTCTTTTTTAGCAGAATCCCAGTCTATCCCAGCAGGCGGATTACTTTGGCCAAGGGAGCACAATAAGCCCACGGCTATAAAGCCGGCACAAGTGACGAGCTTGAAGTGTGAGCAGTCCATTCAAATAGGCGCAAAACATTCAAAATTCTTCACGCCAGCGCGGTGTTTTTCTATCGCGTCAGCGCCCACTTGCGGAATAAAAAAACGTTGGCAGACCATTTCGTATGGAGTCTGTCCCGGCAGGTCACAAACAATGTTGATGGCGAGGAGGCCATCCGGATTCTCACGCACTTTGAATTTTCCTGTGCCAGTTACAATTGCGCCGTTTTCCTTTAAGCGGCATCGGAATTCAACAGTCTTGTCGTCCAACTGTTCGCGCGTCCACTTGCACCTTACCCAAATGGTTTCATTGTTCATAGTTATCCGCATGATATTGCATCTTGGTAATCTCGCTAATGAAAAAACTGCTGGGGGAAATGCCCCAGCGCACTTTGTATTCGTTGACCCCTCACCAGCTGTTAATCGTCGTGTAGGACCTGTTGCCGTAGGTTCGGGTCGTGCCAGTGACTGTGCCGCCGTTCGATCCGTAATAGTTGTGGTAAGTGGTGTTGCCGTAGGTACTGCTGCTGCCAGAAATGCCGTAGCTGCGGGGCGCGTAGCCGGACGCGGAAACATAACCGGGCTGTTGTGAAGGATACCCACGGTAGCTCAAGTTGTCGTAAGTGGTGCTATTGGCCTTGGTGCGGTAATGGCCGCCGACGTAAGCTCCGTCGTTGCGGGAGTAGCCATTCACATAACCGGCTTGGGCGGCGAGGGTGGTGGTGAGAATCACGGCGGCGAGGGCGAGTTTGGTCAGGGTTTTCATATTTTTATTTTGTTTGTTGTTTGTTTGGTTGAACGGTCTTCACCTGCTACATCGCAAACGGCGGGCGGCTTCTTACAACTTTCTTTTGACCGCTAATCTGCGCTCATCTTCGCTTATCAAAAACCCGGCGGTAATTAGCGGTTATCAGCGGGGATTAGCGGTTTAAGAATCGTCCGGCTTGTCGCGGGCGAGCGGCTTGGGCAAGCTGACGCCAGTGAATCCGCACGAACTCAAATCATTGCAGCAAGGCGACGCTGTTGCGTGGGACGCGGCGTTTCGCTGGCTGTGGCCGACGGTGTTCGCGGTGGCGCAGTTGAAACTCCAGCCGTTCCTGCCGGGTGAGGTGGAGGATGTGGCGATTGAATCGCTGGAGCAACTGGTCGAAAAAGTCCGCGAGGTGAAGTCAGTCGAGGAACTCAAGCCGCTGGCGGCGGGCATCGCGCATAACCGAGCGGTGAGTCTGCTGCGGGAGCGGTTTGCCCAGAAGCGTGGCGCGGGCAAAACGGAATCGCTGGATGCACCGGTGGGCGAAGGACAGGCGAAGCCTGAGCCAGTCGCAGACGATTCCCCGCTGGATTCACTGGCGGCCAAGGAACTCGCGGCGCGGTTGCAACAATCGCTTGCCGAACTGAAACCACCGCTGGGCGAAATACTTTCTGATTTTTTCCTGCACGGTTTGCGTTACGAGGAGATTGCCCAGAAGCGCAAGGTGGCGGTGGGTTCGGTGGGTGTTTATTTGAAACGCGGGCTGGAAGCGATGCGACGCATTTGGGGAGAGCGCGATTAAGATTACGATTAGGATTAAGATTTCAGTAAGAAACGAACAGGCATTTGCGATGAACTCAATGAATGACGAAAACTTTTTTGATCTGGCCATGAAGGTCATCGCCCGCCAATGCACGGACGCGGAGCGCGCGGAACTGGACGCCTTGCTGGCGCGCGAGTCGCAGCGCAACGCGGAGTTCGCGCAGCTACAAGCGTATGTGCGCGTGGCGAAAGGCGCGCTGCCGCTCGTGGATGCAACACAGGCGACGGCGGGTGAACTGCCCACCTATGCGCACGGCCGCTTGCAGACGAAAGTGCGGCAGACGCTCGGTCGTCCTAAAGCAGCGGATGAATCGCAGAGCGCCAAGGAACGCAGCGCGATGTGGACTTGGCGCTGGGTGTTGGGTCTGGCGGCGGCAACAGCGGTGGTTGTGCTGGTGGCGTTACCAATTTTTCGAGGAGCTTCCGGGCCGGCCATCCAACTCGCGATGCTTGATGGCGTGGGCGTGGTTCGCGGTTCAAACACCGATGCGGCGGCTTTGCTCAAGCAGACTTGGAAAGATAGGGCGGTTCAATCATTCACCAACGCTGATGATTTGCGCGCGTGGGAAACCAGCGCGAGCAAGGAAACGACGGTGAAAGTCAGTTACGATCCGTCCACTGGAGAAATCCATGTGCTCGGCAGATGGAGCGGCAGGACTTTGGACAAAACTTTTCTCGTCGAGCGTGACTTGGCGACGACGTTGAAGCTGGTGAGAGATTACGTCGCGGAGCAAACGAGACATTGAGGCGAATGTTTGCGGCGCTCTGCCGAGACGCCGCTACAAACTTCAATTCCCCGTCTTCAATTCCACGACGTCGTGCGGGGCGGCTTCCTTCAGGCCGGCGGGGCTGACGCGGATGTAGCGCGCCTTCTCGCGGAGTTGCGCGAGGTTCGCCGCGCCGAGATAACCCATGCCGCTCTGGATGCCGCCGACGAGCTGCCCCAGCACGCGGTCCACCGAGCCGACGACTTCCTTGAGCGCCTCGATGCCTTCGGCGGCAACTTTCTGCGTGGAGTTCGCGGTGTGGCCGTAACGCGCCGCGCTGCCGGACTTCATCGCGGCGAAGCTGCCCATGCCACGGTATTGCTTGTAAATCTTGCCGCCGATTTCCATGACGTCGCCGGGCGCTTCGTTGCAACCGGCGAAGATGCCGCCGCAGATCACGGCGTTGGCGAGCGTCAACGCCTTCACGATATCGCCGCTCTTGGTGATGCCGCCGTCGGCGAGAATGGAAACCTTGTGCTTCTTCGCCGCGCGTGAGCAGACATAGAGCGCGGTCATCTGCGGAATGCCCACACCCGCGACGATGCGCGTGGTGCAGATGGAGCCGGGGCCTTGCCCGACTTTGATGGCGTTCGCGCCCGCCTGCGCGAGAAATTCCACGCCTGCCGCGCTGGTCACGTTGCCGGCGATGATGGGCAGTTTCGGAAACGCGTCGCGCAACATGCGCACGGTGTCGCCCACGCCCTTCGTGTGGCCGTGCGCGGTGGAGACGGCTACGACATCCACGCCGCGTTCCACGAGGCCGCCGACGTGGGTGAGGATGCGGTCGCGGTCGAGTTCGCCGAAGGCGTTGCGCGTGGCGCTCACCGCCGCGCCGCAGATGAGGTGGTGGTTCGCGTCGCGGGCGGGCTTGAACTGCGCCTTGCGTTCCTGCGCGATGCGTTCCACGTCGCTCATGGTGATGAGGCCGAGCAAATGGTCGTGGTCGTCCACCACGATGAGTTTGTGGATGCCGACGTGTTCGGTGAAGAACTTGTCGGCGCGGGCGATGGGGTCTTTGCCTAGCTCCTTTTTTGTGATGGTGTGGACTTGGGCGCGCGGGGTGAGGGCTTCGGCGACTTTCTTTTTTGCGTAACGCGGCTTCACGACGTGGCCGGAGAGCAGGCCTACGAGTTTGCCCTTGGCGTCCACCACGGGAAACGTGCTGAAGCCGAATTTCTTTTCCTCGATAAGCGCCAACACATCGCCGATATGCTGGTCGGGTGAAACCTTGATCGGGTCTTGAATCAGGCCGTGGACATGGTTTTTGACGCGGCTGACTTCGGAGAGTTGCAGCCGCTCCGGCATATTATAATGGATGAGTCCCAGCCCGCCGTTGAGCGCCATGGCGATGGCCATGCGGGATTCCGTGACGGTGTCCATGTCGGCGGAGATGGCGGGGATGTGCAGATGCAGCGCGTCAGCGAGCTGGGTATCGAGATGCGTCTCGCGGGGGAGCACCTCGGAATAAAGCGTCGCAAGCGTGAGGTCGTCGTAGGTCAGAGCCGTCCTGGCCTGCGCCGGAAAAAATTCATCGGCGGACTGGAAGAACTGGGAGTCGAGACTTTCGGATGAGCGCGTTGCTGCCATGACCGAAAATGCCTGAAATTCCGCGTGTGAGGCAAGCCGAATAAATGAACATTGCGCTGTGCGATGTGTCTGCAATCATAATCAGTGAAAGTCTGCACATGACCGCACCACCGAATCCCGCCAGCCTCGGCCAGTTCAACACGCTCCTGCGCGGCGAGGCGGAGCTGCTCCACGGCTGGCTGCGCGACGGCGATGCCGCCAAGATGCTCCGCGATGTGGCCGTGATCGTCGTCGGCGCGGGACTCTACGGCGCGGCGATGGGTTGGTGGCGCGCACCGGAACAGGCGTTATTCGTCGCCATCAAATTTCCGCTCATCATCCTCCTCACCACGCTCGGCAACGCGCTGCTCAACGCCATGCTCGCGCCGCTGCTCGGCCTGAACATCACCGTGCGCCAGTCGCTGCACGCCGTGCTGATGAGCTGCACGATCTCGGCGGCCATCCTCGGAGCGTTCGCGCCGCTCACGGCGTTCATGGTCTGGAACGCGCCACCGCTCACGGAACATTTCGCCACCTCGCGCACCACCTACAGCTGCATCCAGCTCGCGCACGTCGTCATCATCGCCTTCGCCGGCATCGCGGGCAACGCGCGGCTGTTCCAACTTCTCCAACGCCTCGCCGATGGCAACCGCCGCGTCGCTCGCCGCGTGATGTTCGCGTGGCTGGCGGGAAATCTTTTCCTCGGCAGCCAACTGTCGTGGGTGCTGCGGCCGTTCATCGGCTCGCCTCATTTGCCGGTGGAATTTTTCCGCGCACACGCGATGGCGGGCGGCTTCTTCGAGTCCGTGTTCAACTCGTTCGTTTACCTTTTCAAACTGATTTTCCACTAACCTCAACCAACACACGCCATGAATCATTTCCCGACAACTGTAAACCGCCTCCGAACAATCACGCCGTGTTCCCCCTCACCCCGACCCTCTCCCCCGGGGAGAGGGAGAATTGCATCCCGCCTTACTCGAAAACCAGCGGCTGGATTTGCCGGACGCGCATCCGAAAAACTGAAACGCACCGCTGCCTGTTCCCTCTCCCCGAGGGAGAGGGTTAGGGTGAGGGGAAACGGAACTCACTTTGACCTGCACATTGTCTTTACGAACCAATAAAACCTCAACCAACACACGCCATGATCGAAACAAATCAACCGCCACAAACGCCACCCCAACTTCCTCCGCAAATCCCGCCCTCGGCCTCCGGCCAGCGACCACTCGGCGATGACCCTGCCGAGCGCATCGCCATCACCGGCGTCGTGAGCGCCGTCGAGTCCATCCTGCGCCAGCCGCGCCGCGTCATGTTCCAATTGCGCGAGCCGGGCGCGGGCAAAGTCATCACCGCGCTCGTGCTCATCGCCGTCGTTTGCAGTTTGATCTACGGCGTCATCGTCGGCTCGTTCTCCGGCGGCGACCAATGGTGGGCTGCGCCCATCAAGACCTGCGCCGGCCTGCTCATCTCCGCCGTCATCTGCCTGCCGAGCCTTTACATCTGTGCGAGCTTGAGCGGCTCGAAGGCGCGGCTGTTGGAAATCACCGGCCTCGTCGCAGGCCTGCTCACATTGATGACGGTGTTGCTCATCGGCTTCGCGCCGGTGGCGTGGCTGTTCTCGCAATCCACCGAGTCCATCGTGTGGATGGGTTTTCTGCACCTGCTGTTCTGCTTCATCGCCACGGCGTTCGGGTTGCGCTTTATGAAAGCGGGCTTCGCGCAATCGCAAGCCAAGTCCAACGCGGGCTTCAACACCTGGGTCATCATCTTCCTGCTCGTGCTGCTGCAAATGACCGCCGCGCTGCGCCCGCTGCTCGGCACGTCGTCGCACTTTCTGCCCACGGAGAAGAAATTTTTCCTCTCGCACTGGTTCGACTGCATGAAGTGAGCGCATGAGCCGCATGTCGCCACTTGAACCGCCGGATTCACATTGCTTGAGCGCCGACCTGAAATCGTTATGGGACGAAATCCAAAAGCTGTGAAACGCCCGCCGCTGCCCGTGCTGGAAGTCGCCGGCCTTTCTGTCACGCGCAGCGGCACAAAAATTCTGCGCGCCGTTTCCTGGCGCGTCGAACGGGGACAGCATTGGGCAATGCTCGGCGCGAACGGCTCGGGCAAGACCTCGCTCTTGAGCGCGCTCACCGGCTACCTGATGCCGACCGACGGCGAAATTTCCGTGCTGGGCCAGCGCTACGGTCACGCGGACTGGCGCGACCTGCGCCGGCACATCGGCCTCGTCAGTTCCTCCGTGCGGCAGATGATGGCCGAGGACGAACCCGCGCTTGAAACCGTGGTAAGCGGCAAATACGCGATGGTGGATTTCTGGGGGCGGATGTCGCGGGCGGATGCCGCCGCCGCCGCACGCCTCCTGCGTCAGGTGGAGTGCGCGCCGCTCGCGGCGCGGCCGTGGCGCGTGCTTTCGCAAGGCGAACGCCAGCGCGTGCTCATCGCCCGTGCGCTCATGGCGCGACCCCGGCTTTTGATTCTGGATGAGCCTTGCGCCGGCCTCGACCCCGCCGCGCGTGAACATTTTCTGCAATTTCTCCAACGCCTCGGCTCAAGCCGCAACGCGCCCACGCTGGTGCTGGTGACGCATCATGTGGAGGAAATCATGCCGGTCTTTTCGCACGCGCTGGTGCTGCGCGGCGGGCGCGTGCTCGCGGCGGGCGAAAAACGCGCAGTGCTGAAAACGGAAATCCTCGCCGCCGCGTTCGGCGCAACGGTGCGGTTGCGGCAGACGAACGGACGCTACACGCTCGCCGTAGCCCCGAAGCGGCGCGGTGTGGTGTGATGCGGGGGGATAGCGACCTGATTTGGAGTGCGGCGACACGTCGCCGCTTTGTAACTGGGAGACATGTCTCCCAGTTACAAAGCGCGGTCATGCCCGCGCACTCCAAAACCAGACACTGTCGCGCGGCGGCTTGTTTCATTGTGGCGAGTCGGCTAATTTCGCCGCGTGATTCAGAAAAAAAACTTTCACCCATGAACCGCATCCTCTTCATCACCGGCTCGGACACGGGCGTGGGCAAAACGTATTTCTCCGCGCTCGCCGTCCATGTGCTGCGCGAACGTGGCGTGAACGTGGCGGGCTTGAAACCTGTGTGCGCTGGCAGCCGTGACGACGCGCGTGCGTTGCAGAAACTTTCCCGCTCCAAGCTCACGCTGGACGAGGTGAACCCGTGGCATTTCCGCGCCGCGCTCGCGCCGGTGCTGGCCGCGCGCCGCGAGAAGAAACGCGTGCGCCTGCGCGAAGTCGTCGCGCATGTGCGCCGCGTGGCGAAGCGTTTTGACACGGTCGTGGTGGAGGGCGCGGGCGGGTTGCTGAGTCCGCTGGGCGAGGATTTTGATTCGCGCGACCTCATCGCGGCGCTGGACGCGTGGCCCATCATCGTCTGCCCGAACCGCCTCGGCGCGGTGGGTCAGGTGTTGCTCGTGCTCGCGGCGTTGCCGGAGAAATTCGCCGAACGCGCGGGCGTGGTGCTGGTGAAGCAGGCCAAGCCCGACCGCGCCAGCCGCACGAACAAGGCGTTGCTCGCGGAAAAGATCGGCGCGGCGCGCATCTACGAAATGCCGTGGCTCGGGAACAGGAAGTCCGGAAAGAGGAATAAGGAAACCAGGAAGGCAGGAATCAGAAAGAACCCGAAGCTGTAAATTTTTTTCCTTCATGGTTTCCTGGCTTCCTTTTTCTTTTTCCCGGGTTTCCTTATTCATTGTTCCGGAGTCCGTTTTTCACTAGCCTGCCGCCGTGATTTACGACGCGTCACTCGACGAGTTGCTCCAGAAAGTTTGGGACGGCCAACGCATCAACGCTACCGAGGCGTTGCGGCTTTATACTTTGCCGCTCGAAGAACTCGGCGCGCTCGCCGACCATCGCCGCCAGCTCGCGAAGAAAAATTCTTACAACGGGCGCGGCAACGAGATCGTCACCTACAACGTGGACCGCAACGTCAACTACACGAACGTCTGCAACGTCTATTGCAAGTTCTGCGCGTTCTATCGCACCGAGAAGGACGACGATGCCTACGTCATCACGCACGCCGAGATGGATCAGAAGATCGAGGAGACACTCGCGCTGGGCGGCACGCAGATTCTCATGCAGGGCGGACATCATCCTAAGCTCACGAAGCAGTGGTATCTCGACCTGCTCGCGCACATCAAAGCGAAATGGCCGCAGATTAACATCCACGGCTTCAGCCCCAGCGAATTCATCCATTTCCAAAAAGTCTTCAATGAACCGGTGGAAAGCCTCGTCGCGGAATTCAAGGCCGCCGGCCTCGGCTCCATCCCCGGCGGCGGCGCGGAAATCCTCGTGGATCGCGTGCGCGACCGCATCGCGCCGCTCAAGGCGAATTCGGACGACTGGCTCGGCGTGATGGACACGGCGCACCGGCTGGGCTTGTATTCGAGCGCGACGATGATGTTCGGCCACGTCGAGACAGTGGCGGACCGCATCGAACATTTAGAACGGTTGCGCGCGCAGCAGGACGTTTCGTTGAAGCGGAAAGCGGACGCGGCAGTTGCAAGTTGCAAGTTGCAAGTTGCAAGTGAGGCCACCGCCGCGCAGAACCTGCAACCTTCAACCAGTAACGTGCAACCTTCCCCCGGCCACTTCACCGCGTTCATCGCGTGGACGTTTCAAGCCGAGCACACGAAGCTGCGCGCGCCGACGGTGGGCGCGCATGATTATCTGCGGACGCAGGCGTTGAGCCGCATCTACCTCGACAACTTCGAGAACATCCAAAGCTCGTGGGTCACTCAAGGTCAGGACATCGGACAGGTGGCATTGAAATACGGCGCGAACGACCTCGGCAGCATCATGATTGAGGAGAACGTCGTCTCGCAGGCCGGCACGACCTTCCGCATGACCGTGGCCGACATGCAACGGCTCATCCGCGAACTCGGCTACGAACCGCATCAGCGCGACAACTGGTATCAGCTGGTGAATTAATTAGCCCACCGTGATGCGCATCGGCGCGTATCGCTTGCACTTTTACAGCCGAGAGCGGTTCCACAACGCCCTCGGTTTCAAATCACCTATGTCAAAATAGAAATGTCCCCTTTGTTGGTTGTGGTTCGTTGTTCAGTTTCCCCGGTTGGCGATGCGAGACGCAGGGAGGCCGGAGCGTAGCGGAGGCCGACCGGAGTCCCCCACCGCCAACCGCTCCGCACCTCCTTGCGCCTTGACCCCATTCCAATACTGCCGCCCCTTTCCTACTCCATCTCGATGAGCGCGACGAACTCCTCCCGCGTTACCAGCTCCCGCCCATGGTCGCATCCTTCATGCAGGAAGACGTTCCCGCCGTGGCGCAACGGCAGAACATCCCCGTGCCCAAAGGGCCGGTGGAGGTGTGGTAACTGAAGCGGCTTGTTGCACACGTTCTACCGCTTGACGGAGCGCGGGCGGTCCCCGCCCGCAGCGGCTACGAACGCAGGGAGGTCTTGAAAATTTCTCATGCGTTCTGCACTTTCCATCCGCTGCGACCGGGGACCGGTCGCGCTCCGTTTCGGTTGCGGCTTCGCCGCGTTTTGTCTTTGCGTTGAATTCTGAATTCCGTTACGCCCGTTTCCTCCGGCTCGCCAGCACCATCAGCACCGAGAACAGCGTGAACATCCCCGGCGCGAACCGCTCCTCCGCCGTCATCGCCCGTCCGCCGAAAAATGAAAGCGCGTTGGCGAACACATACCACGACCAGACCATGCCCACGCGGCGCTCCGGGTTGCGCCACAGCACCACCAACCCCGGAATCCCCGCGATGCAGATGCCCACCGTCGCCGCAAGGATCGCGCCCGCGGCGCCGGAAAATTGCCACACCGCCAGACAGCCCAGCACCAGCAGCAAGATCACCGTCTCCAGCCAGCCCCAATCCCACCGCCGCCGCCAGATCAGCAGCGCGGTCATCACCACGCCGCCGAGCGCGAAGCCGATGGACGCCCAGTAATTGCCGTGCTGCTGATACAGACTCACGGTCAGGATGGTATCCAGCACCGCCCACAGCGCCCACGTCGCGAAGCTCTGGCCTGCGCCGCCGTCCCGAACCACGTTGAGCATCAGCGGCACGAACAGCACCAGTGCGAGCGCGCTGCCGGTGAGTTTAAGGATGTCGTGCAGGTCCATGCGTCAGACGATTTCCACGGGGCATTTCGGCAGCGCGTCGAGGAACGCCTGCCCGTATTGTTTCAGCAAAATACGGTTGTCGAGCACGACGATGATGCCGGTGTCGGTCTTCGTGCGGATCAACCGGCCCACGCCCTGGCGGAATTTCAGGATCGCCTCGGGCAACGAGAATTCGCCGAAGGAATTCCCGCCGCGCGCCTCAATGGCTTCGATGCGCGCCTCGATGAGCGGGTGATCCGGCACGGCGAACGGCAGGCGCGTGATGATGACGTTGCTGAGCGCCTCGCCCGGCACATCCACGCCTTGCCAGAAGCTGTCCGTGCCGAACAGCACCGAGTCGGTGTTGTCCTTGAATTTTTCCAGCATCGTCGAGCGCGGCGTGCCCGTGCCTTGCACGAAATGCTCCAGCTTCAGCTTCTCGAAAAATGGCCTCATGCGGTCGGCGACTTCCAACATGAGCTTGTAACTGGTGAAGAGCACGAACGCCTTGCCGTGCGTCTGCTGGATGAAGTGCGCGATCCAGTGTTCGAGCGCCTCGGTGTAGCCGGCCTCGCGCGGGTCGGGCATTTTTTTCACGGCGAACAATTTCATCTGCCGCTCGTAATCGAACGGCGTGCCGACTTGTAGCTGGGTCGCCGCTTCACAACCGACGCGGTTCGTGAAGTAACGTAGGGCAGGCGTCTCGCCTGCCCGCGCCGCCGAAGGCGGTGCATTTTTCTGCCTTTGAATTTGCCCGCTCGAGCTTTCGCTCTCGTTGGGCAGGCGAGACGCCTGCCCTACTTTGGTCGCCAGCGTCGCGCTGGTCATGATGACGCTCGTGTCGCTCTCGAACAGGCGGCGGCGCAGGAATTCCGCCACGTCAATCGGCGCGGCGTTGAGCGTGAGATTCCGGTGCGTCTTGCCGCTGCGCTCCACCCAGTAAACGTGATCCTCCTGGCCTTGCTCCAAAAACTCCTTCACCTCGTTGCGCAGCTCGGCGAGGCGGCGGTTGCATTCCACCAGCTCCAGCCCGATGTCCTTGTCCTCGCTCAGCTTGATCAGATCGCTCACGGACTCGCGCAGCTTTTGGATCGGCAATGTGACGTTGTCCTGCACCAGCTCGGCGCGGCGGATGCGCAGCTCGCTCCACGCGCGGCGACGGGCGGAATTGCTTTCGCCGCCGGAGAATTTTGGTTTCGCCGTCGCCGAGATTTCCTCGCAAGCGGACTCGACGTTGTCGAAAAATTTGTTCGACTCGCTCAAGATTTCGGCGACGAGCTTCACCGCGCCGCCCTGGCGCAGGGTGGCGAGCAGGCCCTTTTCCGTGCGCGGATTCCACAGGCGGTTCAGCGCGTAACGCACCTGTCCGCTGGAAACGCTCAAGCCGATGTGCCGCGAGGCGACGTGTTCCATCGTGTGCGCCTCGTCGAAGATCACGAAGTCGTTCTTGAACAGGATGCCGCCCTCCATCTCCTCGTCTACTCCGCCGAGCAACGTGAAGAACAACGTGTGATTCAAAATCAAAACGTCCGACGACAAGATGCGGTTGCGCGCGCGCTGGAAAAAACAGGTCTCGTGATCCTTGGCGAAATCGGATTGATGCCCGCAAACTTTCGGCGAGCACAACCCGCGCTCCGAGCAGACCTGCGACCACACTTTGCCGTCAGGCTCGATCTCGAAGTCCGAGAGGCTGCCGTCCTTGGTTTGCTTCGACCACTCGTAGATGCGCTGCAACTCCTCCGCCTCGGACGAGGTGAAGAGGTTGCCGCTCTGCTGCATCGCCTTTTGCAGCCGGCGCGTGCAGAGATAATTCGCGCGTCCCTTGAGCATGGTGAATTGGAACTTCACCGGCTCGGGCAAAGTTCCCAGCACCGCCGCAAGCATCGGGAGATCTTTTTCCGTGAGCTGCTCCTGCAGGTTGATCGTGTGCGTGGAGACGATGGCCTTCTTCTTCTGCGCGACGGCGAACAAAATCGCCGGGACAAGATACGCGAGGGATTTTCCCACGCCCGTGCCGGCCTCGACGGCGAGATGCTCGCGGTTCTGCAACGCCCGCGCCACGGCCACGGCCATCTCCTGCTGCTGCGGGCGGAACTCGAAGTTCTTTGAACGCGACAGGATGCCCGTCGGCGAAAAAATCTGTTCCACCTGCGCTACCAAATCCGCGCCGGCGGGCTGAGGTTCAACGGTGGAGATCATTTCGGAAACATGAAGCTCCCGAAGATGGCGAAGTCGCCACGGTTCAGCGTCAGCACCGAATTGACGCCGCCGCCTTGCAACGTAGCCGCGAGTTGCGTATCGAGCAGCCGCTTGCGCCCAAGTTTGTGTTCTTCCAGCCACCCAAGAAACAGAAGCGTGCTTTCCGCCGTTGGAAAAACGTGGATGACTTCGGTGGCGTTCCACCAGATTTCAGCCCGCTCGATGGCCTGCGCCACAGATAGCGGCGCCGCAAAGCGTTTGGGGTCGGTCACCACATGGATGAATTCGGCGAGCACCTGCGGCACAAGCGCAAATTCATCCTGTGCCTTCAACAATCGCTGTAGTTGTGCGCGGCAGGTGGTGTGGGCTTCGTGAGAGCTTACTTCCGCCGCGACGAGGAACGAGGTGTCGAGGCCGTGGGTCATTTCACCATTTCTCCCAGCAGGTCTTCACGGCTCGTGTGCGGGCGCAAGGTTTTGCCGAGGTTGAGCGGCTTGAGCGCGGCGAGGCTGGTGCGCGGCCGAATGCGCTGGTTGCGGAACACCTCCATCGCCTCGCGGATTAACTCCGCCGCCGTGCGATCGGTGCGTTGGGCCAACTCCATGAAATCTTCATAGACCGGCTCGGATACATTGACAGATATGGTCTTCATATATCGGCGTCAATATATGTCTTTTTGGGTGGCGGGCAAGTTGGGAATTTGCCCGATTTGAGTCCGTCGTCATCCTTGAAAATCCTCCAGTCAATGGAGGATTTTCAGGGATGTGGGTTGGCTGGTTTTCCCGCCTGCGCGACCAGATCCACACCGGCGGGCTGAGGTTCAACGGTGGAGATCATTTCATTTTCTCTACGGCGCGGGCGCTGCGTTGCGTGTTTTGGATTAATCTTGGCGTAGCTATAAACTCCACTTTCCGAACTGGCGTGATGGCCAATGTCAGGTCAATCGTCTTTGCTCCGTCGGGCATATCAATGCCGATGCCGTAATGCCATTCTTTGGGAAGGACCGGCTCTTCGTAATTTGCTGGCACTGGTTTGAGAACACCCTCATTGGAAGAAACTATCCAAAAATGTTTTATCGTTTCATCGGCCTTGCCTCCTCCGAAGTGGGCGATGGCCTTGACGGGCAGCACGCGGACTTTTCCCGGCGCAATCAAATGCGCGTTTGGGTGGTTGAGTTTGGCGGGAAAACCGTTGGTTGAACCGACTTGTGCGCCGCTGATCGCGGTGAATTGTATCTGCCTCCCGTGGAAACGAGCCTGCTCCGGATGCTCCAACCATTCATTCGGGCCGGGAACGGGCAGGTTCTTTATCGTCCAAAGTTCCTGCTCTGGGAAATTGTCGTCGCGGTGAAACCACACCTTCAATTTCCATCCCGGTTCTTGCGGCGATAAAATGCCGGGTAAATAGAGGTTCATTCCATTCGTCGGCCAGCTCATCCGGCTGGAGTCGTGTGGGCGGACTTCGCCATTCGGGGCGACGAGCTTGTATCCCGCCACGTCCCAGTCGTCGGATGGATGGCCTGCGTCTTTGAAGGAAAATGTG
>JANMJO010000144.1:0-4041 GCA_031371425.1 Verrucomicrobiales bacterium
AACGCGCCGGGCATGAATTCCGCGCCGAGATCGGCGAACGGCCCGGAGGCGTTTTCGTCATACCAGCCGGCGTAGAACGCGATGTGGCTCATGGGAAAACTGGCGGCGAACGTGGCAGCGTTCGTGTCCACCACGGTTTCAAAGCCGGTGAACCGCGCGATCTCCGCCGCGCCGCGTATCCAATCATCGCCAACCTTGTAACTGCCATCGCTGACGTTGCGCGTGTCGAAATACGCGCGTCCCCACAGGCCGTTCGTCTCAGCCTGCAAGGCGAGGTCCACGAGTCGGCGCGCGATGTCGGCACTGGGGCCATCGAGGCGGGCGACCATCAGAATGTTGTTCGTGGGATGCAGCGCGGCGGCGTTGGTCGTGGTGTAGAAAGGATTCCGCAGCGGACCGGCGAGCATCGGAAACTGCTCGAACGCGGGCAGGCAGGCGAGTTCGCTGTCCACGGCGGCTTCGTTGCGGCGCAATTCAGGACGCATCTTTTCCGTGCCAGGCTCGGTCATCGTCGGGTCTTCGGTGATGTGCAGCGGCACGCCGTAGCAGAGCACGGCGTAGCGGATCTTTGAACTCAATACCTTCCAGACCACGCGCCCGGAGCCATTCGTGCCGGTGGAAACCTCCGAGCCGACGTGCCACAGCTTTTCTTTTTCGAGCTTTTGGGCGAGCGGTTTTTGCAGCGTGTCGTGAAATTCCTGACGCGAGATGCTCTCGTTCGTAGAAAGTTTGAATCCAAACACCTGACCCGCCGGCACCGCGCGGCGTTCCGCGTAATGCTCGGCAATATTCTTGGACTCCGGCAGCGCCGAGTTGTAAACGACGACAACCTCGTCGCCCGCGTTCGCCGCGAACAACGGCGCAGCGGCCAGTAACAGGGCGATAACGATGGCACTTGTTTTCGCAGAAAAAAATCTGCGGGCTTCTGCGAAATCTGCGGATAAATAAATCATTTGTTAATCCTTGAAATCCACCTTCAGCCCATCCCACGCGAACCAGATGCCCGGTGGCAATTCCGCCTGCGCCACGTCGTGATCGTAATCGTGCGTCAGGTGCGTGAAATACGTCCGCTCCGCGCCGATGCGCCGCGCCGCCGTCAGCGCCTCATCCAAGCACATATGCGTGGGATGCAGCTTCGGCCTCAGCGCGTCCAGCACGCAAACCTCCACCCCACGGATGTGGTTCAAGGCTTCGACCGTCACTTCCTTGCAATCGCTCAAATACGCCAGCCGCTTTTTACCGCCTTGCTCGAACAAGTAGCCGTTCGTCTGCGTCCGGCCATGCGGCAACGCGAACGGCGTGATGGTCAGATCGCCGATAGTGAACGGCCCGTTCACGACGCGTTCCTCCGGCTTGAAATAACCGCCCGGCCACGGCCCAGCGTGAAACGCGTAGATGAACACGCGCCGCAGATTCACCAGCGTCTCCTCGCTCGCGTAAATGGGCAACGTGCCGCCGCGCAAATCACAGAACCGCCGGCAATCATCCAGCCCCATCACATGATCCGCGTGCGAGTGCGTGAAGACCACGGCGTCGAGCCAGTTGATTTTTTCGCGCAAGCATTGGATGCGGAATTCCGGCGGCGTGTCCACGGCGAGCTTGGCGTGGTCGGTGGCGACGTAGATGGCCGGGCGCGTGCGCCAGTTCTTGGGGTTGGCGAGGAACTCCGGCGGATAATCCTTGCCGATGACCGGCACGCCCTGCGAAGTGCCCGTGCCGAGGAATGTGAACGAAAACGACATCGCGAAGGAAAATAGCAGAACCGTGAAGAGCGGCGAATGAAAATGAGTTCTAAACTTTTTTTAGCTTCAATTTTAGCTGGTCAATGGAAAGTGGAGGATTAGCCAGATGAGCTACCGCATGGCAATTCGGACAAATCGGAATCAAGTCACACTTTGGATCAACAACATAACTGCTTTTACGGAGAGCCAGAGGAACAAGATGATGAACATGAATAAATCCACGCGCGATTTCACCGTAAGCAGATTCCATATTGATTCCGCAAACAGCGCAGCTAACTCCATGATGTCGGAGACAGGCCACTCGCGCCTTTGAATCTCGTTCGTAGCGGTTCACAACGACCTGTGTGGCGTGACCTTCCTTGAAAATTTCTTCTGAAACTTCTTCGGGCAACCGTAGTTGTCGTTCTTGCCTATCGGCTTTTCCACGACGCTTTGAGACTGCTCTAGGTAGAGAGTAATCGATAAGGAATCGGGCAAACGGTGCGACTTCTGTTTGATGACTGAGTGAAACATAAAATGGCGTGATTTTAGCCCAATCGCTTTCCATTTTGTTTCGTCGCTTAATAACTGGCATACCTGAAACTTGTGAAGGTAGTTCGTTCTCATTCCCAAAAAAGAATACTGTTATGGATTCGCCCTTCGTGGATAAATATACAAAAGCAAACTTGCTGTATCCGTCTGCTCCAAAACTAGTCAGACTGACCGCATTGTTCCGGTTGATGGTGGGAAATAACAGGGAAAGTTCGCGATGTAACGCGTCGGTTAGTTCCTGTGAGGTGAGAGAAGCTTGTTCGTATTTTGTCACAGTCTTCAGATGCTAAATCTTCATTTCACCCTGTCCAGATTGATTTTGTTTTTCCATCTGTGTCCATCTGTGTTTATCTGTGGCTGAAATTTCGGTCATGCTGACGACCCTGCGCATCAAAAACCTCGCCCTCGTGGCCGACCTCACACTGGAGCTGTCGCCCGGCTGCAACGTCATCAGCGGCGAGACCGGCGCGGGCAAGTCCATCATCATCGGCGGCCTCAACCTCGTCCTCGGCGAACGCGCCGACCGCACCCTCATCCGCACCGGCGCGGACAGTTGCAGCGTGGAAGCCGTGTTCGATGTTGGAGTTCAAGCTTCAGCTTGTCGGGGGAACACGCTAAAGCGTGAACTCCAGCGTTTCCTTGACGAGAACGGCCTCGAACCATGCGAGGAAAATCAACTCGTTCTCAAGCGCACCTTCACCAGCGCGGGCACGAACCGCCAGTTCGTCAACGGCTCGCCCACGACGCTTGCCGTGCTCGCCACCATCGGCGAATGGCTCGTGGACATGCACGGCCCGCACGACCACCAATCGCTGCTGCGTCCCGCCAAGCAGCTTTTGATTCTCGATGCGTTCGGCGGTTTGGAAAAAGACCGCGAAGCGTTCGGCGAACTCGTCCGCCGCCGCGCCGCGCTCGAAGCCGAGAAGTCCGCGCTCGTCGTGGACGAAAAGACTTACGCGCAGCAACTCGACCTGTTGCGCTTCCAAGTGCAGGAAATTTCCACCGCGCGATTGCAACCCGGCGAGGACGAAACCATCGAGCAGGAATTTCATCGCGCCAGCAACGCCGCGAAGCTCCTCCAGTTGAGCCGGACCGCGCTGGACGCCTTGAGCGAGAGCGACGCCTCACTGCTCACGCAAGCCGGCGGCATCGGGCGCACGTTGCAGGAATTGCAGCGCGTGGACGCCAGCGCCGCGCCGCTCGCCGAGACGCACGCGCAAGCCGTCGCCACCCTGCGCGATTTGCAGACCGAGCTTGGGCGCTACGCCGACAAAGTGGACGTTGACCCCGCGCGCCTCGCCGAACTGGAGGAGCGATTGAACCTGCTCCACACGCTCAAGCGCAAATACGGCCCGCCTTCGCTGCGCTCCGTCGCGGCAGGCGCGAGCATCGCCGAAGTCATTGCGTTTGGCGACGAGGCGAAGGCGAAATTGCAATCGCTCGAAAGCCGCGATGCCGAACTCGCCCGCCTCAACGCCGCGCTCGCGAAACTGGACGCAGAATTATCACGCGCCGGGAAAAATCTTTCTGCCGCACGTCGCAAAGTCATCCCGCAACTCGCCAAAGCCGCGAGCAAGCAACTTGAAGATTTGGGTTTCAAGCAAAGCAAGTTTGATGTGGCGATTGCCAACGTAGGGCAGCTTTGCCATCCTTGTTGCGGTCGAGCTGGGCGACGACGTTGGCGCCGTTGGGCGCGGTCGCCGCGGCGCGCTTCGGCGGCCGCCACGCGTCGATCAGCACCCAGCCGGGGATGCGCGAGCGGACGATC
>JANMJO010000162.1:0-3269 GCA_031371425.1 Verrucomicrobiales bacterium
CGTCTTGGAATAAAGTTCAATCGGGTCTGCGCCGTCCACGCGAGCGCCGTAGCGGATGCCGTCGAACCGCGCGAGGTTCGCCGACGCCTCGGCGGTGGCGACGATGTAATAGACCGCGACGGCGTGGTCGGTGTGCGGCAGCGAAATCTCCACGATCTCCGCGCCGAGTTGCGCGAGCTGCTTCACGGCGGCGTCCACGGACGCTTTCACTTCGGGGTCGAGGCCGCCGATCATGTATTCTTTAGGCAAACCCATTTTGAGTCCGCGAATGTTGCCGTCGAGCGCGGCGGCGTAATCCGGCACGGGTTGCGGCACGCTCGTCGAATCGCGCGGGTCAACGCCGCTCATCACGCCGAGCATTGTGGCGGAGTCGCGCACGTCCTTGGTGAACGGCCCGATCTGGTCGAGCGAACTGGCAAACGCGACGAGACCGTAGCGCGAGATGCGCCCGTAAGTCGGCTTCAAACCCACGCAGCCGCAGAGCGCGGCGGGTTGGCGGATCGAACCGCCGGTGTCCGTACCGAGTGTGGCGATGGCTTCATCCGCCGCGACCGCCGCCGCCGAGCCGCCGGACGAACCGCCGGGAATTCGGGACAAGTCCCACGGATTCTTCGTCGTGCCGAACGCGGAATTTTCCGTGGAGCTGCCCATGGCGAACTCGTCCATGTTCAGGCGTCCGAAGACGATTGCGCCGGCGGCTTTGAGTTTCTCGATGGCGGTGGCGTCGTAGGGCGAAATGAAATTGCCGAGAATTTTCGAGGCGCAGTTGAGCGGCTGGTTCTTCACCGCGAGCACGTCTTTGATGGCGATGGGAATTCCGAGCAAAGGTTTCTGCGCGTGGGTTGCGCCGGATTTGAGCGCGGCATCGGCGGTATCGGCTTGCGCGAGCGCGTCGGCGGCATCGTGGCTGAGGAAGGCGTGGACGCGTCCATCCACGGCGGCGATGCGGTCGAGGCAGGCTTGCGTGATCTCGCGGGAGGAAACCTCGCGCTTGGCGAGCCGGGCGGTGAGTTCGGAGATGGTGAGTTGGTTGAGCATGAAAATTTTGACACGGATTACACGGATTTTCACCGATTCATTTTTTAATCCGTGGAAATCTGTGAAATCCGTGTCTTCATTCCACAACTTTCGGCACGACAAACAGGCCGCCAGCCTGACGGGGCGCGTTGCGGAGGGCGTCCTCGTGCGAGAGCGAGGGGCGGACCTCGTCGGCGCGCGTGATGTTGACCATCGGCACGGCGTGGGCGGTGGGTTCGACGTTGCTCACGTCCACCTGTTTCAGTTTCTCGACGTAGCCGAGAATCTGGCCGAGCTGCGCGCTGAGTTTTTTTTCCTCATCGGGCGTGAGCGCGAGCCGCGCGAGGTGCGCCGTGTATTTGATGTCGAATTCAGTTGCCGCCATGCGGGTGAGTTTCGGGTTTCAAGTTTCGGGTTTCAAGTTCCAAGTTCAGGCGGCATCAAGTTAAACGCGGAGGCGCGGAGAACGCAGAGAGGCGCAGAGGGAAGGCCGGCGAGGTTCGCCAAAATACGATTGCTGTTTTGGTTGGAAAACTCTGCATTCCTCTGCGTTCTCTGCGCCTCTGCGTTTCGCCCCGCCAGAATTAGCTCTCCCTGCGGCCTGCGTTCAGTTATGGTGGTGTTTGTCGCAAAGACAAAACGCATGACACCAAAACTTTTTTCCGAACTCAACCTGTCCGATGAGATGCTCAAAGCCATTGATAAACTCGGCTTCGAGCAGGCCGCGCCCATCCAGGCGGCGGCCATTCCCGTGCTGCTCGCCGGCAAGGACATCGTGGGCCAATCGCAGACCGGTTCGGGCAAGACCGCCGCGTTCGCCATCCCCGCCATCGAGAAAACCGACCCCAATCTGCGCGCCGTGCAGGTGCTCATCCTCTGCCCCACGCGCGAACTCGCCATCCAGGTTTCCGAGGAAGTCCACAAGCTCGCCCTCTTCAAGCGCGGCATCCACGCGCTGCCCATCTACGGCGGCCAATCCTACGAACGCCAGTTCCTCGGCCTCAAGCAAGGCGCCCAAATCGTCATCGGCACGCCGGGCCGCGTGATGGATCACATGAAGCGCGGCACGCTGCGCCTCGACTCCGTGAAGATGGTCATCCTCGACGAAGCCGACGTGATGCTCAACATGGGTTTCCGCGAAGACATCGAATTCATCCTCCAATCCGTGCCGAAAGAGCGCCAGACCGTTTTCTTCTCCGCCACCATGCCGCGCCCCATCCGCGACCTCATCGAGAAATACGCTCGCGATCCGCAGAACGTGAAGATGGAGCAGAAGGCCATGACCGTGCCGACCGTCGAGCAGTGCTATTTCGAAGTGGACCGCCGCTACAAGATCGAACTGCTCACGCGCCTCATTGACATCCACGACCTCAAGCTCGGCATCATCTTCTGCAACACCAAGCGCATGGTGGATGAACTCGTGGATCACCTGAACACCCAAGGCTATTCCGCCGACCGCCTCCACGGCGACATGAGCCAGATGATGCGCGACCGCGTCATGCAGAAATTCCGCAAGTCCGGCCTCGAATTCCTCGTCGCCACCGACGTCGCCGCGCGTGGCATTGACGTGGACGACGTGCAAGTCGTGTTCAACTACGACCTGCCCTACGACGGCGAAGACTACGTCCACCGCATCGGCCGCACCGGGCGCAAAGGCAAAGAAGGCCGCGCCATCTCCTTCGTCGGCGGGCGCGAACTATTCCAAATCCGCAATATCGAGCGCTACACGAACATGAAGATTCAGCGCGCCAAGCCGCCCACCGCCGGCGAAGCCGAAGAAGTCCGCGCCGCCGCGTTCCTCGATAAACTCCGCGTCACCCTCCAGAGCGGCGAATACAAAAAACAGGACCACCTCATCGAACGCCTGCTCGAAGAAGGCTTCGCCTCCACCGACATCGCCTCCGCACTCATCCATCATCTGCAAGGCGAAACCCCCGCGCCCAAAGCCGCGCCCCGCGAAGAAGAACGTCCCCGCAACGACCGCCCGCGCTACGAAGACCGGCAGCCGCGACGCGATGAATACGCCCCGCGCTACGCCGAACGTCCCGACTTCCGCGCGCCCCCCGCCCCGCGCCCCGCGCCGGTGAAACGCGCCGCAACCATTTCCGTTCCCGCCGCCGTCGCCGCCGCCAAGACCGAAGCCGCCCGATCGGCCCACCGGCGGGGAGCGAACAAGAGGAAGGTCCGGAGGATCTCTCGCAGGGAGCCGGATGGATTCGACTCCAGCGGGGGCGGGGGCGGGGGGGGGGGGG
>JANMJO010000187.1:0-6242 GCA_031371425.1 Verrucomicrobiales bacterium
TGGAGTTCCGCCTTCAGGCGGCTCGGGCGCAACCACCCGCAGGCCGCCTGAAGGCGGAACTCCAAACGAACCGCCCAGTGTCAGTCACACCCGAACCAACGCTTGACGTTTCTGGAAAAGGTTTCATAGTCGCAACCGAAACAAATCCGAGGGTATGTGGCTCACTTGAATTGAAACAAGACACCGGCTGACAGGTCAGCGGTGTCTTTTTGCGTCTCAGTCTCCGCCCTCGAACAACCCAGGAGCACGTATGGCCAGCGGTAAAGTGAAATGGTTCGATAACAAAAAAGGTTTCGGCTTCATCCTGCAAGACACGGGGCAGGATGTCTTCGTGCATCACACCGGGATTCAAGGCACTGGCTTCAAGACCTTGAACGAGGGCGAGGCCGTCAGCTTCGAGGTCGTCGCCAGCGAGAAAGGGCCGAAAGCGGAAAACGTCCAGCGCGTCGTGGCAAGTTGACCGCACCTGAAATCACCATCGAAAAAGCCTCCGCTCTTTCAGGCGGCGGCTTTTTTCATTTTGGATTTTGGATTTCCGATTTACGATTGGCAGGTGAACGCGCGTCAATCGAAAATCCAAAATCATAAATGATCCAAAGCCTCTATGTGCACGTCCCGTTCTGCGCGCAGAAATGCGAATACTGCGCCTTCTTCTCCGAAGCCGGGAGCGGCGAGCTCGTCAACCGCTACGTCGCTGCGCTCGTGCGCGAGATGGAACTCGTCGCGCCGGAACTGAAGCCGCGCACGATCTTCTTCGGCGGCGGCACGCCCTCGATGCTGAACCTCGCGCAGTGGAAAACGATTTTGCAGGCGATGGAAAAATCGAACCTGCTCGGCGCGGACGAGTTCACCATCGAATGCAACCCCGCCACCGTGTCGCTCGACAAAGCGAAGTTGCTCCGCGACCACGGCGTCAACCGCATCTCCATGGGTGTGCAGTCGCTCGATGAAAACCTGCTCGACCGCCTAGGCCGTGTCCACAGCCGCGCGATGGTCTTCAAATCCTACGACACTCTGCGGACGGCGGGTTTTGACAACGTGAATATTGATCTCATGTTCGCCATCCCCGGCCAGACGCTCGACATCTGGCGCGCGACCCTGACGGAAGCGATGGCGATGGGCAGCGAGCACCTTTCCAGCTACGAGGTGATCTACGAGGAAGACACGCCGCTCTTCGCGCAGATGAAGGCGGGTGAATTCGACGTGGACGAGGAACTGGCCTGCGCGATGTATGAAGAACTCATCACCCGCTCCGCCGCCGCCGGCTTCCACCAATACGAAATTGCGAACTACGCGAGACAGTCCAAAGCCCAAAGTCCAAAGCCCAAAGCCGACGCGCAGGCGACATTGGACATTGGACATTGGACATTGGACATCCCCGCCTTCGCCTGCAAACACAACGTGAACTACTGGCGCGGCGGTCAGTTCCACGGCCTCGGCCCGAGCGCGACCGGCTACGTCGCCGGCGTGCGCACGAAGAACTGGGCGAACACGCAGCTTTATTGCGAGCAACTGGAGAAAGGCAAACGCGCCATCGAATCGCGCGAAGAACTCTCCCCGCTCCGGCGCGCGGGCGAGACAGCGGCGTTCGGCTTGCGGATGAACGCGGGCTGGCCGTTCGAGGAATTCCAGCGCGCGACCGGCTTCGATCTGCGCGGCGAATGGGCGGCAGCGATGGACGAACTGACGGCCAAAGGCTGGGGCGAGCGCACGGCGGAAAACTTCCGCCTCACGCCGCGCGGCCTACGCTTCGCCGACGCGGCGGCGGAGATGTTTTTGAGGTAGGACGGTTTACAGCCGCTGGGATGACCGTTGCCCATCCTCATGTTCGGCTCTGCCCTCTGCCAACTCTGCGATTTGAAAACTATATCGGTATCCATAACTCGCAGAAGTGGCACCAACGGCGATCTTGTTAATGAGTGCAACTCCTACTGCTCCTGAAAAAGGTTGTGGCCTGCCGTTTCCCCATGATGCGCTCACTTTCTTGTGGTAGCCATGATCGACAGCGTACTTCGCCAAAGACCGAGCAATCGGCTTGTGGCTCGTGTCGGGCCGGTAGTCGCAGAGCGCTTTGATAACGAACAGCGTTTCTCCGTTCCCCATGACAAGCAAAGTTGTCGCTTCGATGTTGTAATTCGTGCCGGAGACAATCCACACCTCCGCGCCGGTGATCGGGAACTCCGGATTATTGCTTGTTTGCGTTGGAGCAGGCTTGCCGCAAGAAGAGCAAAGCAGTGCGACGATTAATAATATCAGGGACTGGTTCATATGCTCGATGCCGAACAGTTAATGGGTAAAATGAAGCTCCTCCTATCCTGTTTCATGAAGCGACGCTATGCGTGCCGCGCGGTTCTGTCCAGCCCCGGATTTCTTGGAGCGCGGCGTTCACGCCGCTTCACCGTCCGTCAGCCCGCCGGCAATCGTTTTGTCCCGGTGCGCTCGAACCGTGAAGCGGCCTGAAGGCTGCGCGCCGGGAGCAGCGACGGAATCGCCGCCAACGTAGGACTGGCGTCTCGCCTGTCCGCGAGGAGCGAAGCGACGAGCACGGTGGATTTGAATGCTCGCGCTGACGCGCTCGCTGGACAGGCGAGACGCCTGTCCTACTTTTCTTTCAACTCCACCTCGCCCGACCAGTTGGCGGGCAGCGGGTGTTCGTGCAACTCGGCAAGGTGTTTCAGGTAAAACTTCGCCGGGCCGTCCTTCGGTGCAATCTCCAGCACTCGGCTGAACGCGGTCTCGGCCTCGGCAAATTTCTTCTCGCGGAACAACCCCAGCGCGGCGGCGAACGATTCGTGCGGTGCGCGGAAACTTTCCGCCTTGTCGAGTTTGCCCGCGAGTTCGTGAACGGCCACGGTGCGCTCGAAACCTTTCAGCCGGAAATCGCCGAGGAAGCGCGTGAGCAGCTTGCCGCCGAGTTCCGTGTGCGTGTCGCCGGTGATGAGGACTTCCGTGCCGAGATATTTGTTCAGGCCTTCCATGCGCGAGGCGAGGTTGATGTTCTCGCCGAGCGCGGTGTAGTCCACGCGCGTGGTGCTGCCGAAGTTGCCCACGTTCGCCACGCCGGTGTGCAGGCCGATGCGCGTGATGAGCTGCTGGCCGTTCATGAACTGCGCCGGCTGGTCGCGGAAGCGCAGCCCCGCCTCGCACGCACGCACCGCGTGGTCGGACTGCGGATCGGGCGCGTTCCAGAACGCGAAGATGGCGTCGCCGATGTATTTCACGATCGTGCCGTCGGTGTGGTGGATGCAGTCCGAGACGGCGGACTCGAAATAGGCGTTCATGTGCTTCGCCAGCTCATCGGAATCCATGCCTTCGGAAATCGTGGTGAACCCGGCGATGTCGCTGAACAGGATGGTGAGCGTCTCCTTCTTCGCACCGGGCTGGAGCAAGTCCCGGTTCGCGGCGAATTTTTTCACGAGCTTCGGCGAGAGATACATTTCGAGCGACTTCTCGAACAATTTATTTTGGACGTAGAGCTGGACGGAGTTGAACACCACCGCCCACGCGAGCGCGGCGAAGATTTGCACAATGACCAGCAGCCACGGAAACCACACCAGCCAGTGCGCGAACGAAACATACGCCAGCACGCTCACCAACAACGCGGCGAGCGCGGCCACGACGGTCGCCACGACCGGGCGAAAGCGCACCAGCCCGAACCCGGCGAGCGCGCCGGTGAAAATCAGCGCGGCGACCTCGATCCATTTCGGCACGCGCCGCAGCCAGTCGCCGCGCATGAGGTTGAGGAACTGCATCGCGTGGATTTCCGCGCCGGGCATGAAGCTGACCTGCTGCGTCCAGCGCGAGTGCGGCGTGGGAAATTCGTCCTTGCGCTGCCCGCCGAACTTGGTGAGCAACCGCGCGCCGACGAACACGACCTTGTTGCTGAAATATCCCGGCGGCAGCGGATTCATGACGTTCGTCATCACCGTGCGATAAAAGCTGACGTTGGGCAGCGTCGCCGCCGGGCCGTAGAAATTCCGCCAGCGTTCGTGGTCGCTCGCTGCCGGGTCTTTTGTGATGGCCGCGCCGACGAGTCTGGCCATCACCCAGCTTTCGCCTGCCACCGGGTCGTCGGGCGAACTGGGAACGTGCTTGCGCATTACGAGGTCGTCGTCGGGATTCACCTCCGCCGAGCCGAGGTCGGCGGCGACTTCGCTGAACATCGGATGCGGCGGATCAAATTTTTTGGCGAGCAAACCATCCACGCCATACGCCGCCGGCACGCAATCCACGGCCAGCACGACCTTGCCATTGGCTTTGATGGCGCGGACGAGTTCGGCGTCGGCCTCCGCGCTCGGGCCGGGGTCGCTGAACACGATGTCGAACAGCACGGCGCGAGCGCCTTCGGCGGTGAGGCGGTCAATCAGCCGGGCGTGCAATGCGCGATTCCACGGCGCGTTGTAAGGCTGGTTCAACTCCTTGTGCGAATCGTCGTCCAGATAAACCATCACCACGTCCTGCGGCTGGACGATGGGTTTGACGGCGAACGGCAAGTCGTAGCTCAGATGCACGAGGCCGAGGCCGAACTTGAAGAAGAGTAGCGCCAGCCCTACGCCCACCGCGAGCGCCGCGCCGATGACGCCGCCGCGCCGCAGGGGGTTGGATGGTTTGGATGGGTTCACAATTTACATTGGAGCGCCGAGCACCAGCTCGGCGCGTTTCAATTCAATGATTAATGACCAATGAACAATGCCCAGTGAAAAATGAAAAGTCATTGGGCATTAAACATTGGTCATTTCCCATTTGCCATTTCGAAAACGCCGATTCGGAAATCGGCGTTCCGCTCCGTTCAAAAATTAAACTTCAGCCGCGCCATGAACTCGCGGCCGCGAGGCTGGGCGTAGGTGAGGTTCACCGGGTTCAATTGATAATCCTGGTTGCCGAGGTTCAGCAGGCCGAGCTGCAGTTCCGCCGCGCGATGATAAAACCGCCAGCCCGCATACAGGTTGAACTGCCAGAAGTCCGCGTCCGCGAGCGACGCCGAGCCGCTGCGATTCGACTGCTGCGTCCACACGGATTCGGCACGGCCAAAAAATCCGCAGGGATGATTGTAGTTCGCCGCGAGCGTGAGTTGCTGCAACACGGCCTCGGTGTTCTGGTTCGCGCTGCTGATGAAGGCCACGGTCGAGGGCACGTCCACGAAGCGCCCGCGCAATTCCGCGTCGCTGATCGCGTAGCGCGCGCCGAACGACCAGTCGCGCCCGACGAGCTGGTTGAGCGTGACGGCGAGGGTGCGTTCGCGGAAGTCCAGCGACTGCCGCGTGCCGGACGGCGAGTCCGCCACGGGGAAGAATGCGTTCGTCACGATGCCCACCGTCCGCATCGCGTCGGACGTGAGCAAGTCCACCTCGACGGCGACGTAGGTTCGCGTGCGCTTGAACTCGTGATCCAGCGCGAGCGACCAGGTTTCAAAACTCGTTCCCGGCACGAGACCCGCCACGGATTCCGGCGCGAGACTGCGGAAGGCTTGGTTGAACCCGGCGACCTGCACCGGCTCGATGCGCACGCTGTTGTCGAAGAACACGCCGCCCAACGACCGCGTCCACGCGCCACGCAGATGCGTCTCCGGCTGTGGCGTCCAGATGAAGCCGAGCTTGGGCGAGACTTGCGAGCGCGACGTGAGCGAGGGGTCAATGGGCGCGATGTCCACGTTGCGCGGGTATTCGAGCCAGTCGTAGGCGATGCCGCCGACGAGCAGCAGCGGGTCGAAAATTTGCCACTGGTCGTAGGCGTAAACACTGGCGCGTTGCAAGCGCGTGCTGATGTCCTGCGCGCTGACGAGCGTGGGGAAGTTGAAGGGATTGTCCACCTGCGCGGCCATGTCCACATCGCCGTGCTGGTAGCGCGCGCCGGCGATGAACGTGTGCTCGCGCCAAGTCTGGATCTGCTGTAGCTCCGCCGTGTAAGCCGCGAAGTCGCGGCGGTTGGTCACGGCGAAATTCTGCGCGGCGAACGAAAGCGGCGTGCGGCTGAACGTGCCGTAGCGGTAGAAATTAATCTTCGCGTTCGGGTCGGCGAACGTGAGCGTGTCGTCCAGCCGCGAGAGCAGCAGCAACGTGTGCGAGCCGGGATTCCACTCGTGATGCCAGCCGACGTAGAGGTTGGGCCGCTGCTTTTCCGTGACGCGCAACGTGGGGCTGGCGCTGGCTTGATTGTAATATTCCTGCACGTCGCCGGACTCGGCGTCGTAATATTGCGCTTGGAAAAACACGCTGTCCTGCGCGGTCAACTGCTGCTTGAGT
>JANMJO010000225.1:0-14713 GCA_031371425.1 Verrucomicrobiales bacterium
CGTTCTGGTTCACGGCGGCGCGCGCGGAGCGACGCGCCCTACCAGCGCCCGGCAACCATGACTGCGCCAATGTCAGCATGAATTGTTATACTTGCCGGTTTGGAAACCGGCGCTCCTGTCGGGAATGAATTCCGGCAACTGTGCAAACCTTCGGCTCATCACCGCAGCAGCCAGAGGAGGAGTGCGACTTGTGCGGCGGTGACGATGGCAATGGTGGCCCAGACGAGGTTTTCGGGGATGTGGAGGGCGGATTGTTTGGTGGTGCCGATCCAGAAGCGGATTTTCTGGGAGCCGAGTTCGATGCTGTCGCCGTTGCGGAGGATGACGGATTCGATGGGCCAGCCGTTGACGGTGGCGAGGGCGGGTGGGTGGGTGGTGAGGATGAATCCTTGCGCGGGGTCGAAGCCGAGTTCGAGGTGCTGATCCCAGACGCCGGCTTCTTCGAGGCGCAGGTCGGCGGCGGGGGCGCGGCCGATGTGGAATGGGAAATGGCGGACGACTTGTAGGTCGCCCGCCATTTTGCCTGTGGAGATTTGGAGTTGAACCATTACCAGAGCCGACGTGGGACGTCGATTTTGTCGCCGGGATAGACGGGGAGGTCTTTCTTGGAATCTTCTAGGGCGGCATCGTAGTCAACGTTGATGGATTGGCCGCTGGCGCGGGTGAGGCGGACTTTGCTGTGTTTGGCGAAGTCGGTGAGGCCGCCGGCGGTGGCGATGGCTTTGGTGACGGTGATCTCGCCGGGGTAGGGCTGGCGGCTGGGCATTTTGACTTCGCCGTTGACGTAGTAGAAGCGTTCTTGGGGTTTGACGGTGACGGTGAGGTTGACGTAGTAGGCGGGGACGTAGCGGGCGCGGATTTCTTTTTCGACGGTGCTGCGGGATTTGCCGGCGACTTGGAAGGTCTGGTTGAGGAGGAGGGTGATGGTGCCATCGTCTTTGACGCGTTCTTCGAAGGGCAGTGTGGCGGTGGGTGTGTCGGAGAAGACGATGGTGACGAGGTCGCCGGAGTTGAGGGTCTCGGAGGTTTTGACGGGGCCGGGCAGGGGGCCGGTGTTTTTGGTGCTGCCGTCGAACAGGCTGCAGCTGGTCAGTAGGCCGCTCAAGTGCAGTAGTGCTGCGAGCAGGATTCCGTTTTGAAAATGTTTCCGCAGTGAACTCATAATTGTCTTGTCTGTATAACTGGCCGACAACGAATCAGGATTTGGGTTTGATGTCGAGTCAGGCTTTTGACTTGGGCTTGTCTTTGGGTTCGGGAATGGCGGAGTTTTCGTCTTCGTTCTTGGAGTAATACTCGTGGTAGTAGCCGCTGTAGTAGTAGTAGCTTTCGTCTTGGGCCATGTTGATGTTGTTGAGGACGATTCCCATGAGGTTGCCGCCGACTTTCTCGATGAGTTGTTTGGCGCGGATGTTCATGGGTTGCGGGTAGCGGCGGTATTGGATGACTTGGATGGTCATGTCCACTTCGCTGGCGAGGATGGAGGCGTCGCTGACGCCCATGATGGGGGGAGAGTCGAAGAAGACGAAGTCGTAGCGGGCTTTGAGTTCGGTGATGAGGTTTTTCATCGCCGTGGAACTGAGGATGCCCATGGAGCTGCTGGGGAGTTTGCCGCTGGGCATGAAGTCGAGGGTGGGGATGCTGGAGGTCTGGATGACTTCTTCGAGGGTGTTTTGTTTGAGGAGGTAGTTGGTGAGGCCGAGGTTGTTGGCGACGCGGAAGAATTTGTGGAGTGAGGGGCGGCGGAGGTCGGAGTCCACGATGATGATGCGCTGGCCGCTCTGGGCGAAGACGGTGGCGAGGTTGAAGATGGTGGTGGATTTGCCTTCGCCGGCGCCGGCGCTGACGACGGCGACGCTGTTGAGTTTTTCGTCTTTGCGGGAGAAGAGGAGGTTGGTGCGGAGGACGCGGTAGGCTTCGGCGTGGGGGCTTTCTGCACCTTCGTCCATGAGGCGGCCTACGTTTTGGGGGATGACGCCGAGGACGGGGGATTGGAGGGCGCGCTCGACGTCGTCGATGGTCTTGACGCTGGTGTCGAGGTATTCGATGAAGAAGGCGAGGCCGACGCCGACGATGAGGCCGACGATGACGCCGAGGGTGATGTTGAGGGTGCGGTTGGGGCGGACGGGTTTGAGGATGGCGGGGTCGGAGCGGTCGATAATCTCGACCATGGAATTTTTGGGGAGCTGAAGGGTGACGTATTCGGTCTCGATTTTCATCTTGAGGACGCGGGCGAAGCTCTGGAGTTCTTCGAGTTTGGTCTTGGCGTCGTAGTAGGGGCGGTTTGTGGAGGCGTTGGCGGTGTCGCTTTGCTTGGCTTTTTGGACGACGTCGGTGAGGATGTCGAGGGCGGCTTTGTCGGCGTCAACTTTGGATTGGAGGCCGACGAGGGTGCCGTCAATGCGGTCGTTGACTTTCTGGGTGAGGTCGGCGACGAGTGCGGCGACGCGTTTGACTTCGGGGTTTTCGGGGCCGAAGTCTTTCTGGAGTGTGACGAATTTATTTTCGGCCTGGCCGAGGTCAACGAGGTAGGAGTGGAGGAGTGGGTCGGGCGCGGCGGTGGGGATGACGTTCTTGAGCTGTTCGCGTGTTTTGCTCTTGAGGTCTTTGAGGAGGGAGGCTTCCTGGCCGTAGTGGACCTCGGCTTCGATGCGCTGGGCTTCGAAGCGGCGGAGGGTATCAGAGTCGAGGGTGGGGGAGGAGGAGTTGCCAGCGGCGTCTTGTTCGTTGATGTGGAGTTTCTCGCGCAACTGGTCCACCTGGGCTTGGGACTCGTGGATTTTCTCGGAGTGTTCGGCGTATTTTTTTTCGAGGGCCTTGATGCCGCTCAGGGTCTGGTCGTTCTGCTGGGTGAGGCGGTATTCGCGGTAGACGGTGGCGATTTCGTTGGCGACGCGGGCGGCTTCGTTCTGGTCGGTGCTGTAGAAGCGGATTTCGATGAGGCTGGTGTTGCGGACGGGGCGGAGGTCCACGATTTTTTCGAGGACGGTGCGGGTTTCGGAGGTGGTGAGGGTCTGGTTGTTGGCGTATTTTTTGCCCCACTCGACGTTGAGGTTGAGGTTCTCGATGACCTTGTTGAGGATGCTTTGGGATTTGATGATTTCGAGTTCGGTCTGGATGAAATAGGGGTCAACGACTTGGGAGCTGTTTTGTGCATTCAGGAAGTCGGTGTCGGTGCGATTTTTTTCCACCTTGATTTTGGCGGTGCCGCAGTAGGAGCGTTCCATGTAGAGCGTCACGAAGACGGTGGTGACGACGACGAGGGCGAAGACGGTGAGGATGATGGTTTTTCGGATGCGGATGATGCGCCAGTAGTCGAGGAAGTGAAGTTTGGCGTCTTCGGTGGCGGCGGGGGTCTTGAGGGGGTCCATAGTGAAAAAAAGAGGGGCTAGCGCGCAAGCGACCAGCCCCAAGGTGAGAGTGGTGGTTTAATAGCTGGCGGTCATGCCGAGGAAGACGCGGTTGCGGTCGTAGTCGCGGCCGGGGACGTTGGAGGTGACTTTGTCGTAGTTGTAGCCGATTTCAGCGGAGAGGTGGCGGTTGAAATGATATTCCAGACTGACGCCGAGCAGGAGGATGTCATCGGTCTGGTTGTTGAAGCCGCCGCCGGTGAAGGTGGCCATCTGGTAGCGCGTGTTCAGGTTGCCGATGAGTTTCGGGGTGAAGGCGTGGGTGATGTTGGCGTAAATGCTGGAGGATTCCTGGTCGGTGGTGATGCTGGTGGCGGAGGTGCTGAAGGCGTCGGTGGCGTTGCGCTGGTGTTGGAAGCCGAGTTCCACGAAGCTGCCCACGCGGTAGGTGTAGCGGAGGTTCAGGTCGGCGTAGGGGCTGACGGCGCTGTCGCCGGTCGGGGTGTTGTAGTAGCTGATGAACTGCGCTCCTGCGCGGGCTGAGCCGGTGAGGTTGCGGAGGAAGTTGTGCTCGACGCCTGCGTAAACGTAGTGGGAGCGGGAGTTGCGGCTGTTGCTGAAGATCGGCGTGAAGCCGAAGAGTCCGATGGATTCTTTGCCGGTGTAGTCGTTGAAGCCGTATTGGTAGCCGAAGATGCCGACGGTTTCGGGCCGGAACTGCCAGCGCAGGTCAATGTTCGCGGTGTGTTCCAATCGGTCGAGCAAGCCGGTGTAGCTTGGGGCGATAAAGTTGCCGCCCTTGTTCTCGTAATCAACGAGGACGTTGCGGTAGCCGAGCACCACTTCCAAGAGACGGGTCAGTTGCGCGTGGAAACGGATGGCGCCGTCGTTGCGCAGGTTATTGCCGTTGGACCGGACCACGATGGCGCCGGTGGTATCCAGTAGGGTGGGCTCTTGGGCAATGGTGAGCGTGTCCACCATATCCACGGAATAGCGTTCCGAAAAGGTGTGCATGAGCCAGGTGTTGAACTCGTGCGAGTGATCGGCGGTGTTCTGCTTGCGGTCATCGTAATACCGCATCGAGTAGGTGTAATGGGCTCCAAAAGTGGTTTGTTCCCCGGTGAGATGGATGCCCACGGAAGGTCTGACTTCCAAGCCGAAGCTGCTCTGCCGGTTGGTGGACTGCGAGGCTAGGTAGTAGTTGTCGTCGTAAAAACCGCGCACCGTCACCGACACGTCCCACGGCTTTTCGCCGCCGCTGCCGCCGAATGGACTGGCGGCTTGGGTGGCGGATGCGCCCAAGGCAACCAACCCGGCCGACGCGATAAATTTTTTCATAACGGTGTTTCGAATGTGACGCCCCAACAGATACATTAAAGAACCCTATCTAGCAATAGTCTTGGGAGATTTTTTCCCACCAGCATTCCGTTGTCAACGAAATCTTGCCCACATGGTTGGACTATTCCGGAGGCCTGCCGTTCGATAAAGGGTTGAAACCGCTCGCGCTCCTCGGCAATCTAGCCCCGATGCGTAACCTCACCCACGCCCGCGAAGTCTTCGACATCGAAATCGCCGCGCTCAAGGCCGTCCGCGCCCAGCTCGATGAATCCTTCGCCCGCGCCGTCGAGATCAGCGTCGAAGCCCTCCGCCAACGCGGCAAACTCGTCATCGTCGGCATCGGCAAATCCGGCAACGTCGGCCAGAAAATCGCCGCCACCCTCACCAGCACCGGCTCCACCGCCGTCGTCCTCAACAGTGTGGATGCCCTCCACGGCGACCTCGGCATCATCAACGACGGCGATGTTATCCTGGGCTTGAGTTATTCCGGCGAATCCGAGGAGTTAATCGCCCTGCTGCCTGCCTTGAAGCGGTTCTCCGTCCAAATCATCGCCCTCACCGGCGGGCTGAAATCCACTCTCGCCCGGCACAGCGACGTGGTGCTGAATGTCAAAGTCCCCAAAGAAGCTTGCCCCTTCAACCTCGCCCCCACCTCCAGCACCACCGCCATGCTCGTCATGGGCGACGCGCTCGCCATGTCCCTGCTTCAGGCGCGCGGCTTCAAGCAAAGTGACTTCGCCAAAAACCACCCCTCCGGCGCCATCGGTCGCGCCCTCCTCATGCGCGTCGGCGATATCATGCGCGCTGGCGACCGCAACGCCGTCGCCCGCGAAACCCTCACCGTCAAGGAAGCGCTCATGGTCATGACCCGCGCCAAGTCCGGCAGCCTCGCCGTCGTGAATGCGCGTGGCAAGCTGGCAGGCATCTTCACCGACGGCGACTTCCGCCGGCACATGGCTACCGATGACGACCTGCTCTCCCGCCCGCTCAAAACCGTGATGACCCCCAAGCCCATCACCGTCCGCGACACCGCCCTCGCCGTGGAGGCTTTGAAGATTTTCAACGAGCGCAACATTGATGACCTCATCGTCGTGAACGCCAAGAACGAACCCATCGGCCTCGTGGACTCGCAGGATTTGCCGAAGCTCAAGATTGTTTGACCGCCGATGCTGCACGGCGCAACCCCGCCAACAGACTTATGAAAATTCTTCCCGCCCTGCTCATAGCCATCGCCTGCCAACTCTGCGTCCCGGCAGCCCGCGCCCAGTTCAGCAACAGCCTCATCGCCGCCAACCTCAAATGGAGCGTGACCCACACCGGCGAACTCCACTACCTCGTCCAACTCCCGGCGGATTACTCCGCGAAGTCCGGCAAGCGCTGGCCCTTGATGCTGTTCCTCCACGGCGCAGGCGAACGCGGCACAAACTTGGACGTCGTCGCCAGCCACGGCCCGCTGAAACTTGCGAAGCAGGGAACGAACTTCCCCTTCATCATCGTCGCGCCCCAATGCCCGCGCAACGAAGTCTGGAAGAACGAGCCGCTGCTCAAGCTGCTGGAATCCATGGAAACGATTTACGCCGTGGACGAGAGCCGCGTCTATCTCACCGGCCTGAGCATGGGCGGTTTCGGCACGTGGAGTCTCGGCGTGGCGCACCCGGAGAAATTCGCCGCCATCGCCCCCATCTGCGGCGGCGGAAACATCATCGAACCACGCCTCGCATCCCGTCCGGAGCTGAAGACGCTCGGCGTCTGGGCATTTCACGGCGTGAAAGACCCCGTCGTGCCGGTCGCGGAATCGGAGCGGATCGTAGAGACCCTGAAAAAAATCGGCTGCAAGGACGTGCGACTGACCCTCTATCCCGAAGCGGGGCACGACGCATGGACCGAGACCTACGCCAACCCGAAGTTCTACGAGTGGCTGTTGAGCCACGCGCGCTGAAGCGGCGCACGTTGGAGTCCAGCCTTCAGGCTGTTCCCCGAACACGCTGAAGCGTGGACTCCAGCTACTCCAGCCCGCAATTCTTCCGCGCCCGCTTCAAGACCTTCTGCGCGAGCGCGCCGGCTTTCACCGCGCCATCGGCGAGAACCTGGTTCACGAAATCCAGATTGGCCGCCAGCTCCGCACGCTTCTTCCGCGCCTCGGAAAAATAATTCCAGTGGTGCTCGAACAACGCCTTCTTCAGATCGCCGTAACCGAGGCCGCCGGCGCGGAGGCGGTCTTCAAAATCCTTCCCTACCTCCGGCGCGGCGACGAGCTTGAGCAGTTGCACGGCGAGGTTCTTGTCCGCGTCCGGCTTCGGTTCGGCGGGCGTGCGGCTGTCCATGACGATGCCCATGATTTTCTTGCGGATGATTTTTTCATCACCGAAAATCTCGATGGTGTTGCCGTAGCTCTTGCTCATCTTCTGGCCGTCGAGACCCGGCACGAGCGCGGTTTCATCCCGGATCTGCGGCTCGGGGATCACGAAGGTTTGGCCGTATTGCTCGTTGAACTTGATGGCGATGTCGCGCGTCATCTCCACATGCTGCTTCTGGTCGCGGCCCACGGGCACGATGTTGGAATCGTAGATTAAAATGTCCGCCGCCATCAGCACGGGATACGCGAACAAGGCGTGGTTCACGGGGATTCCCTTCGCAGACTTGTCTTTGAACGAGTGCCCTTTTTCCAACAGGCTCATCGGCGTGACGGTCGAGAGCAGCCACGAAAGTTCCGTGACTTCCGGCACGTCGGATTGTTTGAAGAACACGGATTTCTGCGGGTCGAGGCCGCAAGCGAGGAAGTCCAGCGCCACGTCGAGCGTGTTCTTGCGGCGTTCGGCGGCGTCGAACAGCGAGGTCATCGAGTGATAGTCCGCGATGAAATAAAACGCCTCGCCCTTTTCCTGAAGCTCGATGGCCGGGCGCATCATCCCGAAATAATTTCCGAGGTGCAACGCACCGCTGGGCTGGATGCCTGACAAAATTCGCATGGCGACAAAGTAGCAATGAATCAGGAAGACAGGAAAGCAGGAAACGTCATCCGCAGATTTCGCAGAGGGACGCAGATTAAAAAACTTTGTTTTATCTGCGAAAATCGGTGCAATCTGCGGATCAAACCCGTTTCAAGTTTCCCGCCTTTACTTCCCACCGCTGCAAATCTTTCCCCAGTTCGCGCGGCCAGTTCTCCTCCGTGCAGGTCATGAACACCTGGCCGCTCGTCTTGCGCGCGTGTTGCAGCAACGGCAGCAGCCCGGCGCGGCGCTTCGCGTCCAGCTCGCCCATCACGTCGTCAATCAGCAGCACCGGCGCGCTGCCGTGGATGCCCGTGAGGTATTCCGCCTGCGCCATTTTGAGCGCGATGGCGAGCGTGCGCTTCTGGCCCTCGCTGCCGAATTGCGCGGCGGATTTGCCGTTGAGCGTGAGTTGCAATTCATCGCGGTGCGGCCCCACCAGCGTGGCGCGGAACGTCCCCTCACGCTTGCGCGCCTGCGCGAGTTCCACGGCGAAATCCTGCTTCACACTCGGCTGGTATTCGATGCGCAATTCCTCCGCATCGTTTGAAATGCGGCGATACGCCAGCCGCGCGAGAGGCGAGAGCCTGGGCGCGAGTGCGGTGCGGAAGCGGATGAGTTCATTGCCGAGCTTCACGAGTTCGGCGGAGAAACTTTCCAGCGCGGCCTCATCCACGGCGCGGTGCTTGAGCAGCGCATTGCGAGCACGCAACGCCAGCGCGTAACGCTGCAAGAGCGGCAGGTAGGTGGGGTGCGTCTGCGTCAGCATCAGATCCAAAAACCGCCGCCGGATGCGGCCCGTGCCTTTGATGAGGAGCAAATCTTCCGTGCAGAAAACCACCGCGCGCAACGCGCCCAGAAAATCGCCGAGCCGCTTCACCGGCTGTGCGTCGAGCGACAGCTTCCGTTCGCTGGCTGACCAAAACATCTTGATCTCGTGCCCGCCCTGGCCGACGACGTTGCCGCCCACGAAGTAGCCCCGCGCACCATGCCGCACCATCTGCGCGCCGCCCACGCCGCGGAACGACCGCAGCGTGGCCATGAGATAAATCGCTTCGAGGATGTTGGTCTTGCCCTGCGCGTTATCGCCGAGCAGGACGTGGCAGCCGGGCGCAAAGTCCACGTCCAACCGCGCGTAATTGCGGAAGTCACGGAGACGCAGATGAGCCAGATGCACGCGCATAAAATGGGGTGGCGGCGCGGGAGTTCAAGCTAAAGCGTGAACATGGTCTGTGTCGTACTCGTAATCCTAATCGTAATCTTAATCGTAATCTTAATCGTAATCTTAATCGTAATCTTAATCGTAATCTTAATCGTAATCTTAATCGTCCGCCGCGATTACGATTAGGATTACGATTAGGATTAGGATGGGGGAAACAAACCCCGCGCTTGCCCGCCGCGCCGCGCCGCGCCATTATTTGCGCGCTTGAAAATACTTGTGGCCATCACCGGAGCCAGCGGCGCGCTTTACGCGCAGCGATTGCTCGACAACCTCGACCCGCTTGCGCACGAGGTCCACGTCGTGCAGAGCAACTACGCCCAGCAAGTCATCGCCACCGAGTTGCCCGGCGGCCTGCGCCTGCGCGATGGCGTGAAGACGCACAACATCAAAAGCATGAACGCCCCCTTCGCCAGCGGCTCGAATCCGCCGGACGTGATGGTCGTCATCCCCTGCACGATGGGCACGCTGGGGCGCATCGCCCACGGCTACAGCGAGGACGTCTTGCTCCGCGCCGCCGACGTGGTGCTGAAGGAAAAGAGAAAGCTCATCCTCGTCCCGCGCGAAACGCCGTTGAGCCTCATCCACGTGAAGAACTTTGAACTGCTGCTGCTCGCGGGCGCGACCATCCTGCCGGCGAACCCGAGTTTCTACGCCGGTGCAAAAACAATCGTCGAACTCGCCGATACCGTCGTCGCGCGCGTGCTGGATCACATCGGCGTGCCGAACCAACTCGCGCCGCGCTGGGCGGAGGAAAAAGAGTGAATCAGCCACGGATGGAACACGGATTAAACACAGATATGAAAATCAACTTTCACGCTGCGGGTTTCAAAAAATCCGTGTTCCATCCGTGTTCCATCCGTGGCTAAAAATGTTTTTCGGCGTTCAAAAGTGGCTTTCGTTCGTGCGCTTCTCGCACACGATCTTCGCGCTGCCGTTCACGCGTGCTCGACCACCTCGGCGTGCCGAACCAACTCGCGCCGCGCTGGGCGGAGGAGAAGGAATGAATCGTTGCAGGTTGCAGGTTGAAAGTTGCAAGTTGGGCGGCGCGAAATCCAACTTGCAATCTGTAACTTTCAACTTGTAACCGCCCACTTCAAAAATGTTTTCAACCATAAACAAGTGGGCGTCTTTTGTGCGCTTCTCGCACACGATCTTCGCGCTGCCGTTCGCGCTGGCGGCGATGCTCATCGCCGCGCGGGACAACCGTGGCTGGCCGGGCTGGCGGACGTTTGGGCTGATTCTCGCCGCGATGGTTTCGGCGCGGACTTGTGCGATGGCGTTCAACCGCATCGTGGACCGCAAATTCGACGCGCTCAACCCGCGCACGGCGAACCGGCATTTGCCCGCCGGGACGATTCCGCTCGCGAGCGCGGTCTTGTTGTGCGCGCTGTCCGGCGCGGGACTGCTGGCGGCCAGTTGGTTTCTGAACCCGCTTTGTTTCTGGCTCTCGCCCGTGGCGTTGGTGGCGGTTTGTTTCTACTCGTTGACGAAACGGTTCACGGATTACACGCACGTCTTCCTCGGCATAGCGCTCGCGCTCGCGCCCGTCGGCGCTTGGCTGGCGGTGAAGGGCGCGGAGGTTTCGCCGCTGGAAATTTTGCAGATGACGTTGCTCGCGCTCGCCGTCGTGCTGTGGCTCGTGGGCTTCGACATCATCTACGCGCTGCAAGATCACGAGTTCGACAAGTCGCACGGGCTGCGCTCGCTCGTGGTGGCGTGGGGGCAGAAGAACGCCCTCGCCGCCGCGTTCCTCGCGCACATGGTGATGTGCGGGTTGCTGGCGGGGTTCGGTTTGCTGTGCGGCTTCCGGCTGGCCTACCTCGTGGGCTGGCTGATTATCCTGATGTGCCTCGTGATGGAACATTGGATCGCGCGCCGCCGCAGCTTGAACTGGATCAACGTCGCCTTCTTCCGCCTCAACGCCCTCGTGAGCGCGGTCTTTCTTGTGGTGGTGGCGGCGGAGGTGGTGTTGCAGGGTTGGTATGGTCGGATGCGGTAAGAAAACCGCGCCTGTGTTCCTGACATAATTCTTGCCGGCAACTATCGGGTGTGTTTTGCTCCGGCCATGGAAACTCCGCCGCCATTAACATCTCCTCCACCGGACAGAACGGACAACAACGACAAGCTCTTTATCATCCTGTCTCATCTGTCCGTGTTTCTTGGCGTAGGCCTGATCCTGCCGCTCATCATCTACCTCGTGAAAAAAGACGAGTCGGAGAACATCGCGTCCCATGCGCGCGAAGCGTTGAACTTCCATATCTCCATCTTCCTTTACGGCATCGTCGCGTTTATGTTGTGCCTTGTGCTCATCGGTATTCCGTTGCTGATTGCCCTCGCCGTGATGACGGTTGTGCTGCCCATCGTCGCGGCGGTGAAAGCGTCTGACGGCGGGTTTTACAGCTACCCGCTCTCGATCCGTCTGGTGAAGTAAGGCAATCATTCCGCCCGCCGCGCGTTTGCCTCACGCTCCGAAAGCTGCTTTACTCTGCGCCCGATGCATTTCTTCGTTCAACAAAGCGAGCTGCGCGACCTCTACGATAAGGTCGCCGCTGGCGAACGCATTTCCGAAGCCGACGCGCTGCGGTTGTTTGAATCCAAAGACCTCAATGCACTCGGCGCGATCGCCGATCTCGCGCGGCAGAAGAAGGTGGGCAACCGCGCCAGCTTCATCATCAATCGCTACATCAACTACTCGAACTACTGCATCCTCTCCTGCCAGTTCTGCTCGTTCGCCAAGAAGAAGCGCGATGCCGATGGCTTCGAGCTGACCATCCCGCAGATGGTCGAGAAGGCGCGCGAGGCCTTGAAGCTCGGCATCACGGAACTGCACATCGTCGGCGGATTGCATCCCTCGCTGCCGTTCAGCCATTACGTGGAGATGTTGAAAGCATTGAGCGCGCTGAATTCTGAAATCGGCAATCGCCTTCAATTAAAATGCTTCACCGCGATTGAAATCCTGCACCTCGCTTGGATGGCCAAGAAAACCGTGGAGCAGACCTTGCGCGAATTGAAAGACGCCGGACTTGAATCGCTTACCGGCGGCGGCGCGGAGATTTTTGCACCCAAAGTCCGCAGCGCCATCGCCAAGGGCAAGGAATCCGCCGAGGAATATTTGGACGTTCACCGCACCTGGCACAAGCTCGGCGGGCGCAGCACCTGCACGATGCTGTTCGGCCACGTCGAAACGCTCGCCGACCGCGTGGATCATCTGCGGCAATTGCGCGCGCTGCAGGACGAGGCGCTCGCGAATGGGTTTGGAGTTCCGGCTTCAGCCGGTCCGGGGCGCGGCGTTCACGCCGCTTCCGCGTCCGAGAACCAGGAACAATCGAAATCACCCAACCCGCCGGCAGTGAAGCGGGCTGAAGCCCACGCTCCCCAGCCGCCTAAAGGCGGAACTCCGAACTACGGCGGCTTCGTCGGGTTCGTGCCGCTGCCGTATCAGCCGGAGAACAACGACATCCCGGTGCACACGCCGCCCACGGGCTTCGACGCGTTGCGCACCATCGCCGTGAGCCGCATCTACCTCGACAACTTCGATCACATCACCGCCTACTGGGTGGGCATGGGCATGAAGCTGGCGCAAGTGGCATTGAGCTACGGCGCGGACGATTTGCACGGGACGATCATCGAGGAACACATCTTCCACATGGCCGGCGCGACCTCGCCGCAACTCCAGACCGAAGCCGACATGATCAAAGCCATCCGCGAAGTCGGCCGCACGCCCGTGCAACGGAATACTTTCTACGAACCAATTAAAGTCCTCGCAGAGTCTTTGCAGACGGCCACCACAGCGAATGAAGCCGAACCGCCGTCGGGCAAATCCAAGGTGCTGGAAGACAATCTGGCGACGGCGTGAAAAATCCTCCTCCTCAACCGCGAAACACACGAAACTTTCCAGCCGCAAAAGAACGCAAAGCCCGCAAAGAGTTTCAACCGCTGATTGGCGCTGATAAACGCTGATTTCAACTCGCCCATTCCACACAAAGCAACTTCGCTTGCTCCAAAACCGTCTGCGTTGCCTTTTCCTGCTTGTCCGGCGGGTAGCCGTATTTGCGGAGGATGCGGCGGACGAGGACGCGGATTTGGGCTTGGGCGGATTCGCGCAGCGTCCAGTCAATGGTCACGCTCTTGCGGACGTGGGCAACCAATTCGCGGGCGATGTCCTTCAAGGTTGGTTCACCCAGCACTTTCACGGCGCTGTCGTTCACTTCCAACGCATCGTAAAACGCCACTTCGTCATCGGTCAGGCCGAGGTCTTTGCCACGCTTCTGGCCTTCACGCATTTGCTTTGCGAGTTCGATCAGTTCTGCGATGACCTGGGCGGCTTCGATGGTGCGGTTTTGGTAGCGGCGGATGGTGGCCTCCAGCATCTCGGCGAAGGAGCGGGACTGGACGAGGTATTTCTTCGAGCGGATTTTTAGTTCGTTGTTGAGCAGCTTTTGCAACAACTCAACGGCAAGATTGCGCTGGGGCAGATGCTGAACTTCCGCCAGAAACTCGTCGGACAAGATGGAGATGTCCGGCTTCTTCAATCCAGCGGCGTCAAAGATGTCTATTACCTTGTCCGAGGAAATGGCGCGCGACACGATTTGCCGGACGGCCAGCTCCAATTCTTCTGGCGATTTTCCGCCGCCTTCACTGATGCTCTTGGCCAGCACGGCACGGACTTCCTGAAAGAATCCGACTTCATCGCGAATCTCCAAAGCCGAGTCGTGCGGCACGGCCAATGCGAACGCCTTCGACAAATCTGATACGGCTTGCAGATAGCGTTGCTTACCGTCTTTTTGTTGCAACACATGCTCGGTAGCTTGAGCAATTAACGGCAATCGTTTCGCCGCCGTGGTTTCAGCAGCGGTTTCATAATCAAAACCGTGCAAGATGTCACAGACTTGCTCATATCTTTTTAGCATTTCTGAAACCGCCAATTCCTGGTCGAGTGTAATGTCGCCTTTGCCTTTGCTGTTCGTGTAATCGGCCAGCGCCTGTTTCAATTCCTCCGCCAGTCCGAGATAATCCACCACCAAACCGCCCGGCTTGTCTTTGAAAACCCGGTTCACCCGCGCGATGGCTTGCATCAGGCCGTGCCCGCGCATCGGTTTGTCCACATACATCGTGTGCAGGCTCGGCGCATCAAAGCCGGTCAGCCACATGTCGCGCACGATGACGATACGGAACGGCTTTTTCGGATTCTTGAACGCCTTCGCCAGTTCTTCGCGCCGGGCCTTGCTGCGAATGTGCTGCTGCCATTCCAGTTTGTCGGAAGCCGAGCCGGACATGACGATCTTCATCACGCCTTTGTCATCGTCGTCGTGATGCCAGTCCGGGCGCAGTTTCTGGATCGCCTTGTATAGCTCCACGCAAATGCGGCGGCTCATGCAGACCACCATCGCCTTGCCTTCCATCGCGGCGTAACGCGCTTCCCAATGCTTCACCAAATCTTCCGCCACGAGTGCGATGCGTTTGTCCGTCCCGACCATCGCTTCCAGTTGCGCCCACTTCCGGCGCAGACTTTCCTTTGTGGCTTCCTCCGCGTCTTCCGTCACTTCCTCAAAGTTCGGGTCAATCTTCGGGCGTTCTTCCGGCTTCAAATCAATCTTCGCCAGCCGCGCTGCGTAATAGATCGGCACGGTGGCCTTGTCCTCCTTCGATTGCAGGATGTCGTAAACATCAATGTAATCGCCGAACACGGCTTGCGTATTCTTGTCGCCGCTTTCAATCGGCGTGCCGGTAAAGCCGATGAACGACGCCTTGGGCAGCGCATCCCGGATATGCTTGGCGAAGCCGTCAATGAAATCGTATTGGCTGCGGTGCGCTTC
>JANMJO010000244.1:0-4494 GCA_031371425.1 Verrucomicrobiales bacterium
ACGACACGCAGCGGAGCTGCCCCAAGTTGGAGTTCACGCTTTAGCGTGTCGGGGCGGTGTCCAGAGTGACGGGCACAAGCTAAAGCTTGAACTCCAACTCGGAGCGAGCCTCCGCCTGCGCGGCACTGCCAGTTGCGCCAGCGGCGGGAGAGAGAGCAACTGAAACTGCCGCGGGCGCGAAAAGAATCGGAGCGCCGAGCAATGCTCGGCGCTCCCTCAGCGTGACCACGACACGCAGCGGAGCTGCCCCCAAGTTGGAGTTCACGCTTTAGCGTGTCGGGGCGGATTGTTGGAGTTCAAGCTTTAGCTTGTCGGGGCGGTGTCCAGAGTGACGGGCACAAGCTAAAGCTTGAACTCCAACTCGGAGCGAGCTTCCGCCGGCGCGGGCGGGCGATAAATCTTTTGCGCTCGCCGCGCCCGCCGCTACCATGCGCGCGATGTCATCGGACTACGACGCACTTCTGGTCGCCACCCTCCAGCACTTGGAGGGTTTGAAGGAACGCGGCGTCCGCCACGTCCACGTCGCGCCGGAAACTTTGACCGCGCTCGCGCAGCCTGCACCCCGCCGCGCCGCCGCTCCCGCGCCAAGATCAGTCGGCACCACGCCAGTTGCCGTCCCGCAAGTCGCCCCCGCATCACCAATCAGCAATCGCCAATCGGCAATCGCCAATTCGCTGCCCGCCGTCGCCGTGTCGCCGCCGGCTCAACCTTCAACCTTCAACCTTCAACCTTCAACCCCGGCCAAGACCGCCGCGTTCGCCGAGTTGCGGACGCGCGCACTGGCTTGCGTGAAATGTCCGAACCTGGTGGCGTCGCGCAAGAACGTGGTGTTCGGCGTGGGCAACATCGAGGCGGAGTTGATGTTCATCGGCGAAGCGCCGGGTGCGGACGAGGACGCGCAGGGCGAACCGTTTGTCGGCGAGGCGGGGCAGTTGCTCACGAAAATTATTATGGCGATGGGCCTGAGCCGCGAGACGGTTTACATCGCGAACATTTTGAAGTGCCAGCCCAACACGACCGGCGCGACCTCCAGCCACCGCAAGCCGCCCGCCGAGGAAATCCAGGCGTGCATCCCGTATTTGCACGAGCAGATTGACCTGATCAAACCCAAGGTCATCATCGCCCTCGGCGCGACGGCAGCGGAGGGGTTGCTGGGCAAGACGCTTCCCATCTCGAAACTGCGTGGCCAGTGGCAGACGTATCGCGGCACGCCGCTGATGCCCACGTATCATCCGGAGTATCTGCTGCACAATCCTGCGTTGAACCAGAAGCGCAAGGTCTGGGAGGACATGCTCGCCGCGATGGAAAAACTGGGGATGCCCATCAGCGATCGCCAACGGAATTTTTTCTTGAAAGGGTAACTGGTAGGGCGCCGCTGCCGCGCCGGTGCGACCATGACACGCACCAGAGCTGTCCCCAAGTTGGAGTTCACGCTTTAGAGCAGTTTCAAAAATACTGTAGCCGGTGAGTTGACCTGGGCGAACGAATAGCGCGATAGCGTCTTGGACTGCGGCAGACCTCTGCCGCTTTCGATTATCCCACGACATTCACAGCGGCAGAGGGCTGCCGCAGTCCAAGACCTCGCGGAATTTTTTAGCAGCCTTCCAAATCGTGGCTACAGGTTTATTGAAATTGCTCTAGCGTGTCGGGGCGGATTGTTGGAGTTCAAGCTTTAGCTTGTCGGGGCGATGTCCAGAGTGACGGGCACAAGCTAAAGCTTGAACTCCAACTCGGAGCGAACTTCCGCTGCGCTCCGGTTTGCGGGGCAGTTCCATTCCACGCCCGTCGGGGATGGACAAAACTGCGCGAACCAGCCGGATTCATTTCGTTCACGGACGCACTCGTTGGCGGCAAATGTTCCGCCGCGTCGCCGTCCGACCAGAAAGGTCACTATGTCTCAAGCCATCATAGCCGGAATTGAGCCGGAACTGAGGGGTTGTCATTCGGGCGAAGGTGGGTTTAATTGTCGCCATGAAGAAAAGTTCCGTCGTGAATATTGACCCGGAGATCATGAGCGGCACACCCTGCTTCGCGGGAACGCGCGTCCCCGCCCGCACTCTGATTGACTACATTGAAGGCGGCGACACGTTGGATGATTTTCTGGAGGGTTTCCCCACCGTCACCCGCGAACAGGCCATCGCTTTTCTGGAAGAGGCGAGCGAGCGAATGCTGGTTGCCGCCTAAATGCGAATTCTGCTTGATGAATGCGTGGACGCCCGGCTGCGGCGGGAATTGCCCGGCCACGAAATTCAAACCGTGCCGCAGGCGGGTTGGGCGAGCATCAGCAATGGCAAATTGCTGGCTCTCATCGCTGCATCCCGGAAATTCGACGTGTTCCTGACCGTGGATAAAAACTTGCCGCACCAGAACAAAGTCCGGGAACTGTCTTTCGCCATCGTCGTCCTACGCGCCAAATCGAATCGCATTTCCGCCATCCGGTCTTGCACCCCGGAATTGCTCCGCCGCCTCGCCGAATTTCAGCCCGGCCACGTCTATGTTTTGACGCAGCCGAATTGACGGTTTCGTTCGCGTGTTTCGTGTGGTTCGCGGTTTCATGCCGGCTTCACCACCTCGGCCCGCGCCGACGGGGATGGACAAAACTGCGCGAACCAGCCAGATTCATTTCGTTCACGGAGCGGCCACGGGTTGCCGTCCAACCAGAAAGGTCACTATGTCTCAAGCCATCATGGACCCCGCCGAGGTGCGGCGTTTCGCGGAGGAACTCAAGCGATTCAATATGGACCTCGCTGACCGCATGGCGTCGCTTCAGGCGCGGTTCAACAAGCTCTCCGATTCCTGGCAGGATCAGGAGCACGCCAAGTTTGCCGAGGAATTTCAGCAGACGCTCAAGGCGATGCGCAAGTTCGCCGAAATCTCCGGTCGCCACGCGCCCTACTTGCTGCGCAAGGCCCAGCACATCGAGGAATATCTTTCCCAACACTGACCCATGCCCGAGAGCGCCAGAATCACCTCCGTCGAAGCGTTGGAAAACTTCCGCAGCAGCCTGATTGTCTATCTCGAGAAAGCCGTCCGCGCCGCCGACGAGATCAACGACGAGATCGTCAGCACCCACCTCTGGCTGCAAAGCGACCGCCGCGTCCATTGGGAATCGCAAGTGCGCCGCCTCACCACCGAGCTCGACCTCCGGCAGCAGGAACTTTTCAGCGCGCGCATCTCCAGCCTGCAAAACGACAGCCTCATGGAACAGAAGGCCGTGCAGAAAGCCAGCCTCGCCCTCGACCACGCCACCGCCAAACTCGCCCTCGTCAAACAGCACAGCCGCCAATACGAAAACCGCGTCGCCCCCATGGCCAAGGAAATTGAGAAGGTTCGCGGCTTCCTCGCCACCGACCTGCGCCACGCCACCGCCGCGCTTGCCCAGACCATCCAGACCCTCAACGCCTACGCCGACATCCGGCAGTTTGGCGCGTCCGCGCCTGCCGATGAAACCGCCGGAGGCAAGCCATGAGCGTCAGCACAGGCCGCGCACAACTCGCCGCGCTCACCAAGCAACTGGACAACCAGTGGCAGCAGACCAAGGACTATTGGCGCGACGCCAAGAGCCAGGAATTTGAAAAGAAATACATCAGCGAACTCTCCGCCATCGTGACCGCCGCCGTGAACAACACCGAAGACCTCGCCAAAATCATCGCCAGAATAAGGAGCGACTGTGAATAGCCACCCCGGAGTCCAACAAACCCTCGCTCTCGTTCGTCGCCTCGGCGAAACCCTCCGCGACTTCGCCGCTCGCGAGGACGCCTTCAACAAGGACTTCCGCTTCCGCTCCAGCAAACTCACCCGCCGCCACGAGGAAGACATCGTCGCGCAAGACTCCGCGCTCACGACGAACACCGCCCGCGCCGAAGCCGATTTTCAGGACGAAAGTCAGAGCCTCCAGACCCGTTTTCAAAAACGCGCCTCACGCATCGCCCGCGCCCGCACCTCCGGGCGACAGCACCGCATGACCGAGATTGAGCAACAGTCATCCCGCCGCAACCTCGAGATCCAGCACGAGCTTCTCGCCTCCGACCACACCCGCGACGCCGCGCTCAAGCAGGCCGTGGAAAACCATTCCGACTTCGCGCAACTGCTCGCGGAGGAAGATCGCTCGCTCGCCGTTCTCGAAACCAAAACCCGCACTGCCTTTCGCGGCTACGGAAAATTCCAGTGCCTCCTCGCCACGCCGCCCCAAACCGCCGCGCCCGATGCGGACCACGACCACAACGCCCTCCTCGCCGACCTCCGTGAAACGCTCGACCAGCTCCAAACCGGCCTCGCCCGCTTCCGCCGCTCGCCGCTGCCGCTGATTTTCCGCTGCCTGCCGCTCTGGATTCTGATCCCGCTCATCCTCGCCGTCCACGCCGCGCTCGTCCCGTTGTTGCGCCACTTCGGCGGGCGGACAATCACGCCAGTTCAGGCCGCAGTTTCGGCGCTCGCGTTCGCCGCCGGCGCGGTACTGCTTCATTTCATCAGCCAACGCCTCGCCTCGCCCAC
>JANMJO010000261.1:0-7760 GCA_031371425.1 Verrucomicrobiales bacterium
CCACGCCCGGCCACACCAGACAACGGCAACGATGAGAGTGACCAAACCGAGGATTGTGAGTGCTTTTTTCATGCAGGAGGTGGAATAGCAGAATAAATACCACCGTGGAGCGGACGTGGCGGGAGCAAGGTTATTTTGCCGCTTTGCCGGGCGCGGCGGCGGTGCTGGCGCGGATGACGAGTTCTGCGGGGAGGCGGCGGGATTCGGGTTGCTCGCCGCGCAGCAGCTTCATCATGGAATCCACGGCGGCGTTGCCCAAGGCGAATTTGGGCTGCCGCACGGTGGTCAGCGGCACCCGGCAATGTTCGCTCAAGAGGATGTTGCCGAAGCCTGCGATGGAAATCTGCTCCGGCACCTTCACGCCTTGCTCCGTGAGAATCTTCAGGCAGCCGACGGCGACCATGTCGTTGATGGCTTGCACGGCGGTGACGCCGGTGGTTTCGTTGATCATCTGCAACGCGGCTTTCGCGCCGTCTTCGATGGTGCGTCCGGCTTGGAAAACCAGTTTGTCGTCCACGTCCAAACCGTATTCGCGCAGGGCGCGGCGGTAGCCTTCGAACCGTTCCTGCGTCCACGGCGTGGCTGGCGGGCCGGCGAAGAAGGCGATGCGTTTGTGACCGAGCTTGATGAGGTGCTGCGTCACGGCGTAGCTGGCGAGGAGGTCATCGGTCTGCACGCTGACGAACTGGCGGCAGAAGGGCGCGGTGTGGCCGAGGATGATGGTCGGGGTTTTGGAGTCGAGAATTTCCTGATAGACGCGGGCTTCCGGCCCCATCCGGTAAACGGGCGCGACGAATAGACCGGAGACGCGCCGCGACAGCAACCGCCGGATGCTGGTCTCCTCGCGCTCGACGTTGCTGAGGGTGTGGGCGAGCAGCACTTCGTAGCCGAGGGTGTGGGCGTGTTCCTCGATGGCCAGCAGGATGCGCGAATAAACAGGATTGGTCATGGCGGAAATGACCACGCCGAACAGTTTGGTCTGGCCGGTGCGCAACGCCTGCGCGAAGCGGTCGGGCACGTAGCCCATCTGCTGCGTGAGCAGCTTGATGCGCGTCTTGGTGGCGGCGGAAATATCCTTGGCGTCGCGCAGCGACTTGGAGACCGTCATCACGGAAACTTCGGCTTGGAGTGCAATGTCTCTGAGGCGGATCATGGGATGAAAGGCAAAAGGCAAAAGGCAAAAGGCAAAATCCAGATTGTGGTCGCCGTGCGGTTTTTGGCTTTTGCCTTTTTCATTTTGCCTTTTTTAAACTGTTGCTCCGCGCCAGTCGAGTTTGGCGCGGAGGGTGTCGAAGAACGTGGCGTTCGCCAGTTGCAGCAGGCGCACGGAATGGCGGCTGCGGCGGATAATGATGGTGTCGCCCTCGGCAAGTTTGTTGAGCGTCTGGCCATCGCCGGAGAGGACGACTGCGGGGTGGGGGTTGATGACCTTGATGCCGATCTTGGAGCTGAATGGCAGGATCAACGAGCGGTTGGAAAGCGTGTGGGCGCAGATGGGCGTCAGCTCGAAGACCTCTGCGGTGGGTGCGATGATCGCGCCGCCCGCCGCGAGTGAATACGCCGTGGAGCCGGTGGGCGAACTGACGATGAGGCCGTCGGCGCGGTAGCGGGTGAGGGGTTGGTTGTCCACGCGGACTTCGAGTTCGACGAGGCGGGTCACGCCGCCGCGCGAGACGACGAAGTCATTCAGGGCGAGGTGGCGGAAAGATTTTCCTGCGGCGCGACCGGTGGCTTCGACGAGGGCGCGGGATTCGAAACGGAATTTGCCGGCCCAGACTTGCTTCAGCGCGGCGGCGAGGTCGGGGGAGGAGACGGCGGTGAGGAAGCCGAGGCCGCCGATGTTGATGCCGAGGATGGGGGTGCGGTTGCCGGCGGTTTCGCGGGCGGCTCGGAGGATGGTGCCATCGCCGCCGAAGACGAGGAGGAGGTCCACCTTGGGGGTGAGCGTGGTGGCGTCGGCGGCGGTCTGACATTTGAGGCCGGTGAAGTGCGCGGTGGCGGTATCGCTCCACACGGCGCGTCCGCTGCGGGCGATGAGGCGGGCGGCCTGCCGGATGACGGCGCGGAAGGCGGGCTTATCGGGGTTGCCGATGAGTCCGACGCGCTGGAATCTGTCAGTTGGTTTTTTCAATCAGGACTAAAAATTCTTTGTTTCCCGCTGGGCCGAGGAGCGGCGATTCGGTGACGCCGCGCCAGACTAGTTTCGAGTTTCGAGTTTCTGGTTTCGAGTTTTTTAGTCCGGGCGTCGCGTTGGTTTTCAACTCGAAACCAGAAACTGGAAACTCGAAACTTCCGACAAACTGTTCCAGTTCGCGCTGCACTCGTTCGTGGATGGCGGGGTCGGTGATGACGCCCGCGCCTTTGTCCACCTCGGCTTTGCCGGCTTCGAACTGCGGCTTGAGTAACGCGATGATTTTACCGGACGGTCGGAGCAATGCAACCGCTGCGGGAAGTATTTTCTGGAGGGAGATGAAGGAGCAGTCAATGACGATGAGGTCGGCGGGCGCGGGGAAGTTTGCGGGCTTGAGTGCGCGGGCGTTGGTTTTTTCCATGACGACGATGCGGGAATCGCGGCGGAGTTTCCAGGCGAGCTGGCCTTGGCCGACGTCCACGGCGAAGACTTTGGTGGCGCCGTGCTGGAGGAGGCAGTCGGTGAAGCCGCCGGTGGAGGCACCGAGGTCTATGGCGGTCTGGCCAGCGGGGCTGATGTGGAAGTGGGCGAGGGCGTGTTCGAGCTTGAAGCCTCCGCGGCTGACGAATTTTTCGGGGACGAGGAGTGTGAGTTGGTCGTCTGGCTTGACGGTGTCGCTGGGTTTGCGTGCGGGGTGCTCGTTGATTTTGACGGTGCCGGCCATGACGGCGCGTTTGGCTTTCTCGCGGCTTTCACAGAGGCCGCGTTCGACGAGTGCTTGATCAACCCGGATGGACATTCAGCGGTGAAGGGTCAGGAGAGGTTCTCGCGGGATTTGCCGGCGAAGAGGCGGGCTTGGGTTTCGTGGAGGTCGGAGAGGAATTGTTTGTTGTCGGCGACGGCTTTTTCGATGAGCTGTTTGAGGAGGAAGATTTCGGAGTGGTTGACGACGGCGTGGACGCTCTGCTGGAAGGCTTGCAGGGGGTTGAAGGTCTGGAAGGAGTCGCCGATCAGGATGATGGTGGTGTGGCGGCGGCGGCTGGTGGGCATGTGTTGAAGCTCGTGGAGGGTGTTGTTCTCGGCGAGGGTGTTGGCGCAGAAGAGTTCTTCGAGGATGACGACTTCGTAGTCGAGGCGGCTGAAGCGGCTGGAGAAGTCGCCGTGGGTGGCGGCGATGTGGGATTTGTAACCGAGTTCGTCGAGGGCGGCGCGGGCGGTGTCCAGCCATTCCGGGGTGGAGAAGGCGAGGATGGCGGGCTTGTCGGTGGCGCTGATGAAATCAAATGTGTCGGCCATGGTTATTTGAATTTGATGGTTGGGGGGATGACGGGTGGGGCGGCGGGGTCTTCCATGCCGTTTTTCATGCGGAGGGAGTTGATGTTGGTGGTGACTTCGCCGCGAGATTTCTTGAGGAGGTCAATGCCGCGGGTGACGGGGCCGCGTTTGGTGCAGGCGAGCATGGCGGTCTCTTCGGTGATGATGCCTTTTTCGTAGGCTTCCAGGACGGCATGGTCGAAATTGCGCCAGCCGAAGGGGTAGCTCGCCTCGATGATTTCGTAGAAGCTTTTGCCTTCGCTTTCGCCGAGGCGGATGCTTTCTTGCGTGCGGAGGTTCGCGCCCATGACTTCGACGAGGGGGAAGCGGCCGCTGCCGATTTTGGGGACGAGGCGCTGGCTGACGACCCAGCGCAGGGTGTCGGCGAGGCGGATGCGGATCTGCTCCTGCTCGGTGGGGTCGAACATGCCGAGGATGCGGTTGACGGTCTGGCCGGCGTCAATGGTGTGGAGGGTGCTGAGGACGAGGTGGCCGGTTTCGGCGGCGCTCAAGGCGATCTTCACGGTCTCGGCGTCGCGCATTTCGCCGACGAGGATGATTTTGGGTGCCTGGCGCAGGGCGGCGCGGAGGCCGCCGGCAAAGGTGTCAAAGTCCGTGCCCAGTTCGCGCTGGTTGAAGGTGGCTTTGTCGTGCGCGTAAACAAATTCCACAGGGTCTTCGAGCGTGATGACGTGAATGGATTTCACGTGGTTGATTTCGTCGAGGATGCTGGCGAGGGTGGTGGATTTGCCGGAGCCGGTGGCGCCGGTGACAAGGACGAGGCCGGTTTTCTCCTTGGGGATTTCGCGGAGGATGGCGGGCAGGTTCAGTGAATTGAGGGTGGGGATTGCTGTGTTCAGCTTGCGCAGGACGATGGAGTAGGTGCCGCGCTGGGAAAAGATGTTGATACGGAAGCGGGCTTTGTCGGCGACGGTGTAGGCGGAATCGCATGAGCCGCGCTTGAGTAGGTCTTCGATGGCCCACTGGTTTTCGCCGAGTAGATTCAGCGCGATGGTTTCGGTCTGGTATGGCGTGAGGTGTTCGATGGGTGGATCGCACACGACGGGCAGCAGCACGCCGGTGGCTTCGACTTGGAGCGGCTTGCCGACGGTGAAGAGGAGGTCGGAGACTTCGGGCTGGGAGTCCAGCATCGTCGTTAATACGTAATCAAGTTCAGGGCGGCGCATAATGGTGACGGGTTAGAGTGTATCATCGTCTTCCGGCGGATGGGCGAGGAACGGGCGAAATTTCTTTTTGTCGAGGGCTTTGTCGTAGGCGTCTTCGGGGGAGATGCGTTTCATCCGCAGGTGTTCCATGATGGCGTCGTCGAGCGGTTGGTTGCCGATGCGTTTGCCGACTTGGATCATGCCGGGGATCTGGTGGGTCTTGCCTTCGCGCACGAGGTTGGCGATGGCGGTGGTGAAGACAAGGATTTCGAGCGCGGCGACGCGGCCTTTTTTGTCGATGCGTTTGAAAAGGTTTTGGGCGACGACGCCCTTGAGCGCCTCGGAGAGCGTGGCGCGTATCTTGTTCTGCTGGTCGGCGGGAAAGACGTCAATGATGCGGTCCACGGTCTTGGCCGCGCTCGGTGTGTGGAGTGTGCCGAAAACCAAGTGGCCGGTGCTGGCCGCGACGAGCGCAAGCTCGATGGTCTCCAAGTCGCGCAATTCGCCGACGAGGATGATGTCGGGGTCTTCGCGCAACGCGCCGCGCAGGGCGGAGGCGAAGGATTTGGTGTGGACGCCGACTTCGCGGTGGTTGATGAGGCAGCCTTTGCTTTCGTGGACGAATTCGATGGGGTCTTCGACGGTGATGCAGTGGTCTTTGCGGTTCTTGTTGGCGTAATCCATCATCGCGGCGAGCGTGGTGGATTTGCCCGAGCCGGTTGGGCCGGTGACGACGACGAGGCCCTTGTGCAGCATGGCGAATTTTTTCAGCACGGCGGGCAGGGGAGCATCGAACTTCTCAAAATCCTCGAACGACAAAACTTTCGACGGAATCTGCCGGAACACGGCGGCGATGCCGTTCTTCTGGTTGAAATAATTCGCGCGGAAGCGGGACACGTTGGGGATTTCGTAGCCGAAGTCCACGTCGCCGGTTTCCTCGAAGGTCTTGATTTTATATTCGGGCGCGATTTCGTAGAGCATCGTTTTCAGGCCGTCGTTCTCCAGCAGCGGAAATTCCACGCGTTGCAGCTCGCCGTTGATGCGGAGGATGGGCGGGTTGCCTGTGGAGAGGTGAAGGTCCGAAGCCTTCTGCTCGAACATTAGGTTGAAGAAAGCGTCAATTTTAGCCATAGATTGTCCGTGCGGACAGCCGACTAATAGCGAAAGCCATTCCACACTGCAACCATTGAATCCGCTCTCCGAAATCATCCGCCGCGAGATCGCCGCCAGCGGCGCGATTCCCTTCGCCCGCTTCATGGAACTCGCGCTGTATTGCCCGCAGATCGGATACTACGAGCGCAAACCGGACGCCGTCGGGCGACGCGGCGATTTCTACACCAGCGTGAGCGTCGGCACGCTGTTCGGGGAAATGCTCGCGTTTCAATTCGCCGAATGGCTGGAGAAATTGGCGATTGGCGATTGCCGATTGGTGGTTGCCGAAGCCGGTGCGCACGACGGGAAGCTGGCCGCCGACATATTGAGATGGCTTCGCGTGCAACGTCCGCAGCTCTACGAGCGCCTCGAATACCACATCCTCGAACCCTCGCCGCAACGCCGGCAGTGGCAGTGCGAAACTTTGGTGAAGTTCGCCCCGCACGTCCACTGGCCGGACTCTCAACTCTCAACTCTCAACCATCAACTCTCTGGCATCCTCTTCAGCAACGAGCTGCTCGATGCCTTTCCCGTCCACCGCCTCGGCTGGGATGCGCTCGCGGGGAATTGGTTCGAGTGGGGCGTGGCGGTTGCGGGCGACCAATTCATCTGGGTAAAACTTTCAACCTCCAACCTTCAGCCTTCAACTTCGGGGTTGGAATCCGTCCTGCCCGATGGCTACACCATTGAGGTTTGTCCCGCAGCGGAATCGTGGTGGCGCGAGGCCGCCGGCGCACTGCGTTGCGGCAAGCTCGTGGCCATTGATTACGGCCTGACCGCCGATGAATTATTCCGGCCAGAACGCAGCGGCGGCACGCTGCGCGCCTACCACCGCCACCACGCCAGCACCGACCTGCTGGCGAATCCGGGCGAACAGGACATCACCGCCCACGTCAATTTTTCCGCCATCCAACAGGCTGGCGAAGCGGCAGGGCTGCAGACCGAGGGATTGATTTCCCAGCCGAAATTCCTCACCGACATCGCCGCGCACATCTGGAAAACCCCCGCTGCGTTCGGCGGAACTATCGCGCCCGAAAGCGGCGGAGGCGGTTGGACTCCGGCGCAGACGCGCCAGTTCCAAACACTCACGCACCCGCAGCACCTCGGCCGCGCCTTCCGCGTGCTCGTGCAATCGCGCTCGCAGTAAAAGTTTGGCAGCGATCACCGCCCGCCGCTACAGTGCAGCTATGAGCGCGTTCCCCGTCAGCCTCGAAAAAGAAAGCCAACTCACCCAGCGCATGGCCGCGCTCGGCGTGCGCGAGGCGGACATCGAGGAAAGCTTCGTCCGCTCCGGCGGCCACGGCGGACAAAACGTCAACAAGGTTTCCACCTGCGTGATGCTGCTCCACCGTCCGACCGGCGTGCAGGTCAAGTGCCAGGAGACTCGGCAGCAGGGGCTGAACCGCTTCATCGCCCGCCGCCTGCTACTCGACAAGATTGAGGCCTTGCGCAACGGATTCGTCGCCGCGCAGCGGGCGGAGATTGAGAAAATCCGCCGGCAGAAACGCAAGCGCTCCCGTCGCTCCAAGGCGCGCATGCTCGCAGACAAATCCTTCCAAGCCGGCAAAAAGGCCGCACGCCGTCCCGTGGCGATGGACTAAATAGTAACCACGGATGACGCGGATTTCGCGGATGGAAAACAGATTGATCTTCCCGGGTGTGCTCCCAACTCTTCTACCCAGTTTCGGCTTCAAGTTTTTGTTTATCCGCGCCATCCCCGACATCCGATGTCAGGGACAGTTTCTTACGCGCGACATCGCCACGAACCTTTGGAACTTTTCTGCGCGCCCGGGTTTTCCGCGAGGGCGCGGAAAACTGCGCCCGGGGCGGGCGCGCTCCCATTCCTATTTCGGAGTCCGGGTTTAGAGCAATTTCAATAAATCTGTAGCCACGATTTGGAAGGCTGCTCAAAAAATTCCGCGAGGTCTTGGACTGCGGCAGCCCTCTGCCGCTGTGAATGTCGTGGGATGATCGAAAGCGGCAGAGGGCTGCCGCAG
>JANMJO010000264.1:0-17911 GCA_031371425.1 Verrucomicrobiales bacterium
GCGATGGCTTTCGCGAGCAGCGTCTTGCCCGTTCCGGGCGGGCCGATCATCAGCACGCCCTTGGGGATGCGCCCGCCGAGGCGTTGGAATTTCTTCGGGTCTTTGAGGTATTCGACCAGCTCGGAAACTTCCTCCATCGCCTCTTCCACTCCGGCGACGTCCTTGAATGTGGTCTTGTTCTTTTCCTTCGCCAGCAACCGCGCCTTACTCTTGCCAAAGCTCATCGCGCCCTTGCCCGCCATCTTGATTTGGCGGATGAAGAAAAACCAGATCAGCACCCCGATGATGAGGATGGGCAGCACGCTGTAGATCAGGCCGAGCAACATGGCGTTGGGGCGGATGGATTTGAAATTCGGATTACTCGACAGCTCCTGGAGTTTTTCATCCGTGAGAAACACGAGCGTGCTGAACGCTGTTTTCTCCTCTTTGCCAGCCTTTGACTTCTTGAGGTATTGCCCGGTGATCTCGCGCAGATACGGCGACTGCGGATCGAGCGTGATGGTGGCATTCGCGATCTCGTTGGACATCACCTTCTGCATGAAGACGGCTTGCGGCATCGTCTCCTGCGGGACATCCATCCGCTCCTTCAAAAACATCAGCGTCATCACGCCGGAGATGATCAGCAGCCACAAGAGCCACGCACGCGGTGGGACGTTGAATTCCGCGCCCTTTTTCGGCTTCTGGTTATCTTCCTTCGGTTGTTTGTCGTCAGCCATAATTGCTAAAATCTAGCGTGCAAGTTATACCACGGCAGACACCGCGCCGCAACCAAAGGAATAAATTCAGGTGTGTGTCGTGGTCGCGCTGGCGGAGCGCGGAGCATTTCTCCGCAAGGATGCGAGGGTATGGTTAGTGCAGAGCAATGCTCCGCGCTCCGGGCACACCCTCACACCGCTTCCCGCACCCGCTCCAAAATCACATCGGCAATCAGCGGCGCAGTGCCGACGGCGGGCGAATACCACACCAGTCTGCCGCCGATTTCGGTGGGGTTGCGCCACGTCGGCTGCCGCTGAGCGAGCCGCTCCTTCACGATGCGTTCCGGCGCACCGAGCAGCACGGGGATGTCTTCCACAACGTGCAGGCCGTCGCTAATGAAGAACGGCACGACGACGATGTTCCGCGTGGCCGCCGCCGCGAGGCAGCCGGCGATGCGCGGGTCTTCCTCCATGAACACCGCATGGACTGCGGCGTAGAGGTTCATCGCCCGGAGTAATTCCACCTGCTGCTCGATGGCCTTGCGCGAATTTTCGTTCCGCTCCGTTCCGTGGCCGGCGATGTAGAGCGTGGTGTCCCCAGGCTTGGGCGAGCGCGGGAATGGGAATTGCGCCACGACCTCGCGGGCGCGGGCGAGGATGACAGCGGTCATCGCGCCGTGCGTGCCGATGGGTTTGGTGTAGAACCAAGTTGATAGTTGATGGTTGATAGTTGATAGGCCGGCAAAGCCGAGTTCGCGCGGAATCACGTTGCTGGCGAAATAGCCTTCGCTGATGAAGAGCGGGACGATGAACACGCGCGGCGCGGCGAGCGCGGCCAGCACGGACTTGATCTGCGGCTCCTGTTTCCAGAACGCCTCGCGGACTTCGGCGAAAAGGCCGCGGCGGCGCAGCTCCGCCACCTGTTGGAGCACGGGCGCGGCGGAATCCTCATTCAGCGTCGTGCCGTGACCGAGGACGACCAGCGCGGCGTCGTTGAAAAAATCGTTTGCCACGCGCAATGGTTAGCCGAACGTGTGGCCGACTGCAAATATATCGAATCCTTTTGACGTTCCCGGCGTCTATGATAGAAATCGCGCTCGATTCAATATATGAAAATCAAAAACATCCTCATCGTGGTTGTCGCCGCAGGTCTGACCTGCGCGGCGATGGCTGAAGACGCCACCCCCGCCAAACTCCCGCCGCCGTCCTCCAAGAAGGACGTGACCTACGCCACGGACATCAAGCCCATCTTCGACAAGTCCTGCGTCAAGTGCCACAGCGGCGTGAAGGCGAAGGCGAAGTTGCAGATGGACACCCTCGACGGCGTGCTGAAGGGCACCAAGTCCGGCAAGGTCATCACGCCCGGCAACAGCGCGGAAAGTTTCATCGTGAAGTCCGTGGCCCACGCGACGAAGGATCATGATGAATGGATGCCGCCCCTCGAAAACCGCGCGGGCATCAAGCCGCTCACGCCGGAACAGATCGGGCTGATCCGCGCTTGGATTGATCAGGGCGCGAAGTAACCTGCCGTTTTCCAAAGGCGCAATCCGCGAGGGTTGCGCCTTTTTTATGGCAGTTTCAAAAATACTGAAGCCGGTGAGTTGACCTGGGCGAACGAATGGCGCGATAGCGTCTTGGACTGCGGCAGAGGGCTGCCGCTTTCGATCATCCCACGACATTCACAGCGGCAGAGGGCTGCCGCAGTCCAAGACCTCGCGGAATTTTTCGAGCAGCCTTCCAAATCGTGGCCACAGGTTTATTGAACCCAAAAACCAAAATAGCAACCGCGGATTTCGCGGATTTCGCGGATGGAAAACAGATTGGTCTTCCGGAGTGTGCTCCCAACTCTTCCGCCCAGTTTCGGCTTCATGTTTTTGTTTATCCGCGCCAGCCCCGACATCAGATGTCGGGGTTTCAACTTCCGAGTTCGGGTTTGTCCCGGACTCCGAAATGGAAACCAAACGCACGAGTAAGTTTTTGGTAGCACCCGCCTCCGGCGGGTGATTTTCGGCGTCTCGCCGAAAATCTCGTCCACAAAATTTCCCCTACCTCCAAATTTTGATTGGTGTGTTGAAAGCTCCGGCGAGACGCGTGAACTTGCCCGCTAGGAAGCGGGCGCTCCAAGTTCCACTTCCGAGTCCGGGTTAAGCACGACTTCCAAAGTTGGCGGCGGGAACGGAACTGTAGCGCAGGCTTTCCAGCCTGCGGGTTCTGGCGACTTTCCAGTCGCCAGTTTCACAGCACACGGGACAGGAATGTCCCGTGAACCCGCAGACAGGAATGTCTGCGCTACATCCTGTCGCCGCTCGCTCTCCAAGTTCCACTTCCAAGTCCGGGCTAATGCGCGGCGGCCAGCGGCGAGAGCGGCAGGCGCTTCAGCCCGCGGGGTTCCTGCTGCCGCTGCAATAGTTCCGTCCGCTGGTCGTCGCTGAGTTCGGGCTGGGCGGCGCGCTGGGAAAGCGCGGCAAGCTCGCGCTCGATGAATTGATTCCGCAGTCGCAGTGTGATGTCCGCGAGTTGCTGCGGCGCGTTGGGGATTGCGCGCTGCTCGGCGCTCGTCTCGGTGATGAGCTGCCGCAGCGCGGCGGAATCGCACTCGCTCAAAAACGCGGCGAGGCCGTGCCACTCGCCTCCGGCTTCGGCGGCGAGGCGGCGGGCGATGATTTCGCGGATGTGCGGGTGCGGAATCCATTTCAAATCCAGATGCGCGGCGAGCCACGGCGCGGCATCGTCATTCGCGAGCAGCAGGCGCAGCAGCCAATGCTCCTGCGGATTCGGCGGGGCGACGGGCGCTTCGTATTCGCCGTGGGCCACGCCGGACTCGACGTCGGCGGCGTGGGCGTCGGCTTCGGCGTCGCCGGGCAAATATTCCTCGCTCGCGGGCGGGGCGGTCTGGAATTTCGGCTTCGCGGCGCGGGCAATTTTCGTGAACTCGGCGCGCACGGCTTCGGGTGCGACGCCGAGGCGGAGGGCGGTTTTCTGCGCGTACGTGTCTATGAGCACGTTGTTGCCGGTCTTGTGGACGGCTTCGGCCATGTCGCGGAGGATTACGAGGCGGCCTTTGTCGGAGGTGGCGTCGTTTTGCGCGCAGAGGCGGTTGAGGTAGTAGTCGAAAAATCCGTCGGCGTGTTCGATGAACTGGCGAAAGGCTTCGCCGCCTTGTTCCTTGATGAAGCTGTCCGGGTCGTGCGGTGCGGGGACGACGGCGACGCGCACGGCGAGGCCGGAGGCGAGGAGGCTATCGAGCGAGCGGACGGTGGCGTTCTGGCCGGCGTTGTCGGAGTCGAAGCAGAGGACGACTTCGTCCGCATAGCGTTTGATGATGCGGGCGTGCTGCTCGGTGAAGGCGGTGCCTTGCGGCGCGACGATATTCTGCACGCCGGCCATGTAGCAGGCGATGAGGTCGAGCTGGCCTTCGCAGATGATGGCGAACCCGGCGTCGAGGATGGCGCGCTTGGATTTATCGAGGCCGAAGAAGACTTTGCTCTTGGTGAAGATGGGTGTCTCCGGCGAGTTGACATACTTCGCGGATTTTTCGTCGCCAGCTAGGATGCGTCCGCTGAAACCGATGACGCGGCCTTGCTCGTCGCAGATGGGGAACATGAGCCGGCCGCGAAACCGGTCGTAGTAATGGATTGACGATTGGCGATTGGTGATTGGCGATTGGGAATCACCCGCTTCGGGGGCTGCTGGCGCATCGGGAGTTTTACCGATGATCAAGCCGGCTTGGGCGACGAGCGCGAGGTCGAGGCTTTTGCTCTTGGCCCAATTCACGGTGTCGTCCCACAACTCCGGCGCAGCGCCGATGCGGAAAAGTTTTATCGCTTCGTCCGACACGCCGCGCTTGGCCAGGTAGTCGCGCGCCGTCTGGCCGGCGGCTTCGTTGGCGAGACAGTTCTGCCAGCGTTGCGCGATCTGGTCGTGGATCTGGAGCAACTGGTCTTTGACGTGGCGCGCCTGCTGTTCGCCGGGGCGATTGTCGAACTCCAGCGGAATCTTGGCGCGCTCGGCGAGGCGGCGGACGGCGTCGGTGAAGCCGATGTTCTCGTATTCCTTGACGAAGGTGAAGACGTCGCCGCCCTTGTGGCAGCCGAAGCAATGGAAAATCTGCTTGTGCGGATTGACGTTGAAGCTGGGGGACTTCTCCTTGTGGAACGGGCAGAGCGCGGTGAAGTTCGCGCCGGCGCGCTTGAGCGGGACGTAGCCGCCGATGACATCCACGATGTCGCTGGCGGCGCGGATCTGCTCAAGCGTTGCGGGGGAAATCAGGCCGGCCATGCGTCAATCGTGTCGCCGTGGGCAGGCTATTGCCACTGCCATTCGCCGGGGCGCTTGACTGCCGCCGCTTCCGGCAATGTGGGTTTGATGAGGAGGAAGTCCAAGTGCTTCTTCATCTGCGGACCGAGGAAAGATTTGCCGAACACCTCGGACTGAACCTCCTGCAACGAGGGGAAAAAGTTGCTGCCGTAGAGGTCCGTGTTGTATTTGGTGCGCGCCGCAATCTCGGCCGCGCTGTAGAACCGCGCGTTCATCAGGGCCAGCACAAAAATAATGATGCAGGCGAACCGCAGGATGCCCGCGACCATGCCCAGATAATATTCCGCCGCACCGAAGATGGCGCTGCCAATCAGCTTGCCGCCGATGAGTCGCTTGATGACCGCGAATAAAATCTTGATGCAGATGCCCACCGTGATGTAGGCCGCGATGTAGCTGGCCAGATGGCTGATGGGGCTGGTCGAGGCGATGAAGTCGCCGCCCGGCAAATACAACCACGCCGCGCCGAAGATCATGGCGATCCACTGGATCAAATACATCATCTCCTCAGACATGCCGTGCTTGCGACCGCGCGTGTAGCCGACTATCAGGATGACGACCACAACGATATCGAACCAGTTGAAGGGCAGTTGTCCTCCCTTGAGCGCGTCGAACCAACCCTGCGGCGCGGCGGGCGCGGCGGCGGCGAATATTAAATCTAGTGTCATGGCCTTGTGATTCCTTCCGGCAGTTATCGTAAAGATATTTTCCCGCGTGACCAGCGGGATTTCCGCCCGGCGAACCCCGGCTCTGAATCCGCAGATGGCGCAGATGGACGCAGATTAGCGTAAAACGATCACCGCCTCTGGATTATTGTGAAAGCACACAGAACAGTGAATGTTTTGTGTTTTGGGAAAATTTGTTTTTCGCCCCCTTAAAAATCTGCGGGAATCTGCGCCATCTGCGGACACGGTCTGCATCGTTCCGGTTTAGCTTTTTCGGGGAAATGTTGAAGCGTGAACTCCAGCCTCACGGATTCTCCGTGAGCCAGTAGCGGATCTGCGTGGCCTGCGGATGCTGCGGCTCAAGCTCCAGCACGCGCAGGTAATGCGGCCGCGCCAGCGACGACCCGCCGAGCTGCTGCGCGTAGAGGTTCGCCGTCAGCAGATGCGCGGCGGCGTCATCCGGCTTCTTCGCGAGCAATTTGGAAAGCTCGTTCACCGCATCCAGCGGATAGCCCGCCTGCTTGAGCGCGAGCGCGAAATTATACCGCGCGTTCGGCGATGCAGAATCCAACACCAGCGCATACTCGTAAGCTTCCAGCGCCACCGGCCAATCCTTCAGCGCGTAGGCCGTCCACGCCAAATTGTAGTGCGCTTTGAAATAACCGGGGTCCGCCTTCACCGCCTGCTCGAACGCCGCCAGCGCCTCGGGCAACTGATGCCGCTGCTGGCACAACAACCCCCGCTCCAGCGCTGGCTCGGCCTCGGCGCGGTTGCCCAGCTTCGGTTTCGCCGGCGAACGATAGCCGTAGCGGGCGATGGATTTGGGCTTGGGCGCGACAGGCGCGACGGAAACAACCGGCGCAATATTCGTCACCGTCTTCAGCGGCGGCAGCGTCACCACTTCCGTGGGCGGCAACGGTGTGACTTCTGGCCAAACTTTTCTCGGCTCGGTCACGGCGACCACGGCGGTCTCCACGGACGAATTTGTTTTCGGCGGCGCAATCACCACCTGAGTCGCGGGCGGCGCGATGGGTTTGGGCGTGGGGCGCACGGCGGTTGCGGGCGGCGCGGTCACGACAGGCTTCGGAACGACGACGGTTGGCGCGATGGGCTTGACCACGGCGACGACGACCGGCGGCGCGACGGGCGGATTCAGTTCCGCGTCCAGCGAGCGGGCGAGCGCGGCCACGGCGTCCTGGTTCGGAGCGGATTTGAGCGCGGCGTAGTCGCGGTATTTCTGCAATGCGAGCGGGCGGTTGTTGAGCTGCTGGTGCTGGACGATGGCGAAGTTGAGCAGGGCCGGCGCGTAGTCCGGCTGGCAGCGCAGCGCGGCGGCGAAGTTCTTGGCGGCATCCACGGCGCGGCTGCGCTGGAGCTGGATCAGGCCGAGCGCGTTCCAAGCTTCGGGGAGCTGCTGGTTCAGGCGCAGCGCCTCGGTGAAGCTGCGTTCGGCGTTCGGCGCGTCGTGGGAACGCCATTGCGCCGTGCCGAGTTTGAGCCAGCCGTTGATGTCCTTGGGTCGGCTCAAGGCGAATGTGGTCAGTTCGTTTCTGGCGGCGGCGGGATTGTTCTGCTCAAGCAGCAGGCAGCCGAAATTGAAATGCGCCTCGGTCAGATTCGGATTCAGCGCGAGCGCCTTCTGGTAAGCCACGGCGGCATCGCTTGCGCGACCGGCGGCGTGCTGGGCGAGGGCGAGGTAATTCCACGCGAGCGCATTCGTCGGGAGTAGCGTGGTGGCGGTCTTGAACTGTTCGATGGCGGAATCCGCCTTGCCCTGTTCCAGAAGTTTTTTGCCGGTGAGAAGCGCCTTGGCACCGGCGGGTTTGCAACCGGTGGAGGAAAGAACCAGGCCGAGGGCGCAAAGAAAAATCATCAGCCACCGAGCGTGGCACTTTTTATTGGTCAGCATCGCCGTTGGTGTTAGCATCCGCGCCCGAAAGTGTCAAGAAACGCGCCAATGCAATCCGGTCATAATCATACTCATATTCCTAATCGCAATCCGGTTTCCACGGCGATTAGGATTAACCTGGAACGGCTCAGCCGAAATTCAACGCAAAGGCGCAAAGGCGCAAAGGCGCAAAGTGGCTGCGGCAAAATCCGAACGCTGGCGGGCGACATCTCCCGCCTCAGCAAACGCCGCAACCCAACACCGCCGGCAAAGACATTAACAGCCTTTGCGCCTTTGCGTCTTTGCGTCTTTGCGTTGAAAATTTGCTGTCTGCTCGCCGCCAGCCACGTTTCCGCCGGTGAACTTTTCTCCACTGTCGCCAAGCCCACCAACGCCCGCGTCGTGGTCGTCACAAACCCGCGCGCCACCATCGCCTACCAGACGCGGCCCGAGATTATCCAAGCCATGGTGGACACCGGCATCACCGCGCTGACCGGCAGCAACAGCCCCGCCGCTGCGTGGGCCAGCCTCATCACCATGCAGGACATCGTGGGCATCAAGGTCTATGCCGCGCCCGGCGCGACGTGCGGCACGCGCCCGGCTGTCGTGGCGGCGGTCGTGCGCGGATTGCTCGCGGCGCGCGTGCCGGCGGAACACATCGTCATTTGGGATCGGCGGCTGGAGGATTTGCGGCGCGCGGGTTTTGGCGAACTCGCCGCTCGCCTCGGTGTGCGCCTCGCTGGCGCGGCGGATGCGGGCTACGACGAGAAAGTTTTCTACGAGACCGCGCTGCTCGGCAACTTGCTGTGGGGCGACTTGGAATTCGGCAACAAGCTTCCCGGTGTGGGGCGCAAATCATTCGTGAGCAAACTGCTCACGCACGACCTGACCCGGATTATCAACCTCGCCCCGCTGCTCAACCACAACGGCGCGGGCGTGGCGGGAAATCTTTACGGGCTGGCGTTCGGCAGCGTGGACAACACCCAGCGCTTTGAAGATTCCGCCGACCGCCTCGCCACCGTCGTGCCGGAAATCTGCGCCCTGCCCGCGCTAGGCGACCGCGTGGCGCTGAGCATCACCGACGCCCTGCTCTGCCAATATGCGGGCACGGACCGCGGCCTGTTGCATTATTCCGCCACGCTGAACGAGCTGCGCTTCAGCCGCGATCCGGTGGCGCTCGATGTGTTGTCGCTTGAGGAACTGGAACAGCAGCGCGAGCGAGCGGGCTTTTCCGGAACACCGGCGAACCCGGAGTTGATTCAGAATGCCGCCCTGCTGGAGCTCGGCACGGGCGACCGGAAAAAAATTCAGGTGGACAACTTCCGCTGATATGGTTTCGTCATGGCCTTGAAACCGATTGCAATGATGCCGAAAACGCAAAACCGTCTGCTCGGAACGCTGCTGGCCGTGGGTCTGATTTTTATCCTCGCAGATAATTCCGCCGCCGCGACTCTGGAAGAAACGAAAGCTCTCGCGCTCACCGGCGATGCCGAGGCCGAGCTGCGGTTGGCCGGGATGTTCGATCGCGGCGAGGAAGTCGCCGCCGACGATACCGAGGCGACCCGGTGGTTTCAGCTTGCCGCCCACCACGGCAACGCCACGGCGCAGACCAAGCTCGCCGGGCGTTTCGCCTCCGGCAAGGGCGCGAAAAAAAACCTCGCGGAAGCAGCGCGTTGGTATCGCAAAGCCGCCGAACAAAGCGAACCCAACGCGCAATACAACCTCGCCGTCATGCTCGACCAAGGCATCGGCGTGACCGGCGACGCGACCGAGGCCGCGCGGTGGTTTCGGCAGGCCGCCGAACTGGGCGTCGCCGAGGCGCAATGCAGCTTGGGCATCATGTATCTTCAAGGCCGCGGGCTGGACAAGGATTTGGGCGAAGCCGCCAAGTGGCTGCAGCTCGCCGCCGACCAAGGCAACACCGAGGCGCAATCCAAACTCCGCCTCCTCCCCAGCGACCCCGTGGCCGCGCCGCCCACCGACACCGCCGTGGAGACCAACACCCCCGCCGCCGTCACCGTCACCAACTTCGTTTCCATCACCAACACCGTCGTCAAAACCGCCACCAACTTCGTGACTGCCACGCTGACGCTCACAAACACGCTGACGAAAACCATCCAGCTCACCAACTTTTTCGCCGTCACGAACGTCATCGTCCGCACCAACATCCAAGACCGCTTCACGACCAACACAATCAACCTCACCAATGTCACCGTGCAGTTCGCAACGAACACGCTGACGCTCACCAACACCGTCACGCAGACGCTGACCCATTCACTCACCAACTTCTTCGCCGTCACAAACGTCGTCGTCCGCACCAACGTCCAAGACCGCTTCACGACCAACTTCTTCGCCGTCACAAACATCGTCACCCGTTGGCTGACCAATGAACTAACTCTCACCAATGTCGTGCACAAGACCGTGACGATCACGAACACCGTGACGCCGGCGAACGACCGCGTGGAACATCTGCGGGCGCGAGCGGTGACCGGCTCGGCCGCGGCGCAATTCCAGCTCGGGCTTGCCCACCTCCGGGGCGTGGACGCACCGCAGGACGCGGTCGAGGTGGAAAAGTGGTTCAGACACGCCGCAATGCAGGGCTATGTCCCCGCGATGTTCGCGCTGGGCGGCATCCACGCCAGAGGCATCGGAACGGCGACGAACAAGGTCGAGGCGTTCCAATGGTATCTGCTCGCCAGCGCGGGCGATGACCGTGCGGACAAGGCGGCGAGCGAATTGAAGAAGACGATGACCGCGAAGCAGATTGCGGAAGCGAAACGCCGGGCGCAGACTTTTGTCCCATCCACCCGTTAGTGCGGTTTAAGTAGAACCGTGGGCGTTTGTCTGCCGTCGGCAATGCGGACAGTTTCTTTCCCCTCACCCCAGCCCTCTCCCTTGGGAGAGGGAGAACCGTTCTCCCGCTGCCCGGGAAAACCCACGGCTGGATTGGTGGAAATCGCTCTCATCAACCGAAAGCGCCCATTGCTGTCCCCTCTCCCCGAGGGAGAGGGTTAGGGTGAGGGGGAACGACGCGTGACAACGACAGCGGCTGCAGAATTTTTGAAAATGCTCTGAAAGAAATTCAACGTCCCCGCCGCGCCGCCGTCATTTTCCGCGTGGACTCTCGATCAGCTCCCAGAACTTGGGATTCTCCTGCAGTGCCTCGTCCTCCTGCGTGTTGAGGCCGGAACGGAAGAAGAAATCCTTGAGCGTGTGCCGGCTCAAGATGCGGTGGATGACCAGCCCCAAGTCGTGCCGCTCAAAATACACGCGGTAATCTCCCACGCGGAAACGGTGCAAGGTGCGGCCGGAGCGTTGCAGCTCGCCGAAGCGTTCCAGTTCCGCGCCCAGCACCTTGCGGGTCAGGCCGCGAAACTCGCCGAGGATTTCCAACTGCAGTTCCTTGGGCATGCGCGCCAGCTCGGCGGCGCTCGTGGGGTTGAAAATGATTTGAAATGGTTGCATGGCTTCTGGCGGCTCTTGCCGGAATCAGACCGGTCTCACACGGACGGATAATATGGGGAGGCATGGAGAAAACAAGCGGGGAAACGGTAACGGGATAGTTTGGGCGCATCTTGAAACTGCCCCCGTTCGGAGTTCCGCCTTCAGGCGGTTCGGTGCGTTCACCCACCCGGGCCGCATAAATGCGGAACTCCAAACCCATCACCAGCGTTCGTCGGGGGCAGTGTCAAGATGCGCCCGATAGTTTGGCCGGAGCGCGGAGTTCAAACTCAACCGCGATAAACGATGCACACCGCGTATTCGGTCATCAGTTTCTGCGAACCGATGTCCAGGTTCGTGTAGGTCAACGGCGTGATGCTCACGATATTGGCCTCGCCCACCTTGCTGAGAAAGTTGGAGACAAACTCGTCGAACCGGTCATGCCCCACCTCGATGCAATCGGTGTGGCGGATGGTCTTGACGCGCATTTTCTTGTCCGTCTCCTTCGCGCTGACCTCGAGCGGCACCAAAGGCTTGCCAATCAAACTGGCCGTGGGCTTGTCCTTGTTGATCGGAACTTTCAAATGCATCTCCACCTTGGCCGCGGCAGAACCGGCGATGGCATTCACCGGCTGATGCGCGCCGGGGGCACGAAAGGAAGGGATGCCCAAGCCCGGCGAGGCCGGGGGCGCAACCTGTTCGGGGATGACAATCTTTCCGCCGCAGGAAGGGCATTCAATCTCGCTGCCGGCGCCGGAGATCTCCACCGCCAGCTCTTGTTCACACTCGGGGCATTTGAAGGTGATATCCATAAAACATGATCGGGTTGAGGGACTGGCCCGCACCGTAAATCCCCGCACCCGCGATGGCTAGTCAATTATTTGGCGGCGACCACCGGCAGGGCGCGCTTGGCGAGAATCGCCTCGACGATTTTCTTCGCAAGCTCCGGCTTTTCCGCCAGCGTCTTCTGAGCGGCTTCCTTCCCCTGCCCGATCAGTTCGCCATCGAACTGGAGCCACGCGCCCTTCTTGTCCACCGCGCCGCAATCAATACCCACGTCGAGGATGCTGCCTTCCTTGTTGATGCCGTGGTTGTAGATGATGTCGAACTCCGCCTCGCAGAACGGCGGCGCCACCTTGTTCTTCACGATCTTCACTTTGACGTGGTTGCCGATGGCGTTGCCCGCCGCGTCCTTGAGCGTCTCCTTGCGGCGGATGTCAATCCGCACGCTGGCGTAAAACTTCAGCGCCTTGCCGCCGGGCGTGGTCTCCGGGCTGCCGAACATCACGCCGACTTTTTCGCGCAACTGGTTTGTGAAAAGACACGTCGTCTTGGACTTGGCGAGGATGGCCGTCAGTTTGCGCAACGCCTGGCTCATGAGCCGCGCCTGCATGCCCATCGTGGCCATGCCCATCTCGCCCTCAAGCTCGGCGCGCGGCACGAGCGCGGCAACGGAATCAATGACGATGACATCCAGCGCGCCGGAGCGGGCGAGCGTCTCGCAAATCGTCAACGCCTCTTCGCCACTGTCCGGCTGTGAGACCAGCAAGTCGTCCAGATTCACGCCCAGCTTCTTCGCGTAGGCCGGATCAAGCGCATGCTCCGCGTCAATGAACGCCGCAAGGCCGCCCGCTTTCTGCGCGTTGGCGATGACGTGCAACATCAGCGTCGTTTTGCCCGAAGACTCCGGCCCGTAAATCTCCACCACGCGACCGCGCGGAATCCCGCCCACGCCCAGCGCCAGGTCTATCGCCAGCGACCCGGTGGGGATCACGTCAATCTTCACCAGCGCGCGCGCATCGCCCAAGCGCATGATGCTGCCCGCTCCGTAGGCTTTGGTGATGCTGGAAATCGCGGCTTCCAGTTCCCGCTCCCGCGCGGCGCTGACCTTGGCGGATTCGACGGCGAGGGCGGCTTTATCGGCGGCCTTATCAACAGATTTTTCGGTGGCTTTGGGAGGCATAAATGATGGGGTTGAATTTGTTTGGAGATTTTCCTGAATCCGGCGGCGACGGTAATGAAGCCATTTGAATTAGTCAACATCACGACACATCACGACTGCCTTTGGGGCGCATCTGGACACTGCCCCCGAAACGAACGGGCGGGCCGTTTGGAGTTCCGCGTTTACGCGACCCGGCGTGGCAATCCGCCCAAGCCGCCTGAAGGCGGAACTCCAAACGGGGGCAGTGTCAAGATGCGCCCCTGCCTTTGTCCGCAGCAACGCGGCAAACCGTAATTGCTACTTGAAGAACTGCCGCCAACGGGAGGAGTGGTGGGCTGGCAGGGACTCGAACCCTGGACCAATGCCTTAAAAGGGCACTGCTCTACCAACTGAGCTACCAGCCCACACAAACTGACGCCGATTCAGAAGGGCGGAAAAATTAAACGACGCCGCCGGTCTGCGCAATCATTTTCCGCCCGGCAGAAGGGTGGGATTCTGGCTGCGGATAATTGGAAACCTCCACGCGCTGTGTTAACCTCTGGCAGATGTCGCAGATACGCGCAGTCCTCACCGTGATCCTCCTGTTGTCTGGCAGCGTGCCGGCTCGGGCAGTCCTCTTCGCGTCCACCGCCGATCCCGCCGCCAACACCAACGCCCCCGCCGGCACGCTCACCAACAGCGGCTGGCAATACGAAGGTCAATGGAACGGCGACTTCCTCGGCACGCCCATCGCCCCGACGTTTTTCCTCACCGCACAACACGTCGGCGGCGGCATCGGCCAAGTCTTCGCGCTGAACGGCTACAATTACCACACCGTCGCCTCCTGGAATTCTCCGGACAGCGACCTGCGCGTCTGGCAAGTGGCGGAAACTTTTCCCTACTACGCGCCGCTGTTCACCAGCACGAACGAAGTCGGGCAACACTGCCTCGTGTTCGGGCGCGGCACGCAGCGCGGCGGCCCGGTCGTCGTTGATGGCCAGACCAACGGCTGGAGTTGGGGCGGCAGCGACCACATCCTGCGTTGGGGCGAGAACGACATCGCCAGCATCGAGAACGACCCGGGCTACGGCGTGCTGCTCCGCTGCACCTTCGACCGCGCCGCTCCGACCACGAACGAATGCCACCTCTCCAGCGGCGATTCCAGCGGCGGCCTCTTCATCCAAGACGGCGCGGTGTGGAAACTTGCCGGCATCAACCTCGCCGTGGACGGCCCGTTCAGTCGCGACGGCACCGCGAACACGCAGTTCTCCGCCGCCATGCTCGACCTGCGCGGCCTCTACGTCGGCAGCGGCATGAACTGGACATTGATCCCCACGAATTCCGCCGCCGCAGAACCCAGCGCGTTCTACGCCACGCGCATCTCCACCCAGCTCGCATGGCTCAACAGCGTCATCCATTTCCGACCCGGCCCAGACCTGCGCATCACCGCCGTCACCCGCGCTGGCAGCGACCTCCACATCAGCCTCGCCACCGCCACCAACCGCCTCTATCGCCTCGACCGCCGCGATGACCTTGCCACCGGCTCGTGGACGACCGTGACCAACAACCTCCCCGGCACCGGCAGCATCATCACCGTCACCGACCCCGCCGCTGCGGGCCTGCCGCAACGTTTTTACCGCGTCGAATTGAATCCCTGATTGAACTCCGCGCCGGCTTCCGGTTAACCTGCGGCATGACGAATCGCCCCGCGCCCGTTCTCGCCAAGTGGCCATTTTTTCTCGGCAGCGTCCTGCTGCTCGCAGTCGCCGGCTACATCGTTCAGCAGAATCCCCATGCGCTGAACCTCACGCAATTGAGCCTGCTCGTCAGCGCCGTCGCCGTGGGCGCGCTGCTCGTCGTCGCGCCCTTCGTGCTCGAATACCGCGCCGCGCTGAAATTCGCCGAGGCCGACGCGCTCACCGACGCCGTCGCGCAGATTGAAAACCTCCAGACCCTCGCCAAACAAATCTCCGGCGCCACCGCGCAATGGCAGGATGTGCAATCCGCTGCCGGCAAGACCGCCACCAGCGCCAAGGAAATCTCCGAACAGATGGCCGGTGAAGTCGCGAACTTCACCGAGTTCATGAAGAAAGCGAACGACACCGAGAAGTCCGCGTTGCGCCTCGAAGTGGACAAGGCCCGCCGCGCCGAAGGCGAATGGCTGCAAATCGTCGTGCGCATCCTCGACCACATCTTCGCGCTGCACCAAGCCGCCTCGCGCTCCGGCCAACCGGAGCTGCTCGAGCAGTTGACGCATTTCCAGAACGCCTGCCGCGATGTCGCCCGCCGCATCGGCCTGCTGCCGCTGGCTGTCGAAGCGAACCAGCCGTTCGACGGCGAACGACACAAGCTACTCGATTCCGAGACCGCCCCCGCCGGCGCGCTCATCGGCGAAGTTCTCGCCGCCGGCTACACCTATCAAGGTCAACCCCTGCGCCCCGCGCTCGTGAAGTTGCAAGTTGCCGCCGAAGTTTCGCTGAAGTCTGAACCCATTTCCGCTGGCGTGGCCGAAGAACCGACGCTGCTGTAGTTTGGAGCGCCGGTTTCCAAACCGGCAAGTTAGCCGCAGCCCTCACAACCTGCCGATTTAGAAATCGGCGTTCCAGCCCTCCACCGCCACCGTCTGCCGCGCCTTGAGAAAGTGCAGGCAGCAGTTCTTCACCGGCAGCCGGTAAATCCGCGCCAGCGCCAGCGCATACAGTTTCAATTGCGGCCCATAAAGTTTCGCCTTCGCCCCCAAGCCATCCTCGCCCACGTCATCCGTCTTGAAATCCACCAGCCAGATTTCGTGCGGCAGCAGCACCACCAAATCCGCCACGCCCTGCACCACCACAAACTCCTCATCCGACAGACCCGCATCGGCAGCCAACAAATTCAACGCCCGCAAATCTGCCGCGTTCATCCGCGCGGTGAACTGCATCTCGCGGTGAATATTTTGCTGCGGCTGTGTTCGCACACGTTGTCCCAAATTCGACTGCCAGAACGCCGCGAGGTCGCCGTAATCCAGCGCCTCCAACTGCTCGCCCGTCAACGCGCCCGCCTTTTCCAACCGCGTCGCCTCGTTGCGCAAGTCCAGTTCCGTCGCCGTGCGGTCGAGCGCGACCAGTTGCAGGAACGCGTGGTGCGCCGTGCCGATTTCCGCCGCCGATAACCGGCCCGATGCTGTTCGTCGGCTGCCGGCTTTGAACTTTGGACTTTGGACTTTGGACTCAAACAAATGCCCCGCCTCCGCGTCCTGCTCCGTGGCGCGGCGGCGCAGCGCGGAGACTGAAGTCTTCGCCGTCTCCTGCGTCGCTGCGGCGTGGGGGTAACGCGCTGCAAAAACTTTTTCCAACGCGGCCAGTTCCGCCGGCGTCGGCGGCTGCACGAGCGCGATGCTTGCGTCCGTGCTGCTGGAATCCAGCGCGAAACTCGCGGCCTGCGCGTCATGAAATTCCCAGCGCAACAATTCATTCGCGCCCGCGTTTTCGCCCACCCACGACTCCGGTTTCACCGACTGCGCGAACCACAGCCGCAGCCAGTCGAGCATACTGCCGGCCTTGAGCAACGCGTGGTCGGTGACTGCCGCCGGCTCGCGCCAGCGGTCCACCTCGTCCTTTTTCATCGCCGTGCCGGTGAGGATGAGCGTATCGCGAGCGCGGGTGAGGGCGACGTAGAGCAGGCGCATTTCCTCGCCGAGCAGCGCGCGTTTCTCTCGCTGCGCCGCCAGCCAGTGCGCGGCGCTGGGATAACGCCGGCGACTATCCGGCGGCAGAACTTTTGGGCAAAGCCCCAGCACATCGTCCAGCAAAATGTCCGCGATCACATCTCGTGCGTTGAACTTCGCGCCCAGCCCGGCGAGCGCGACCACGGGGAATTCCAGCCCCTTGCTCGAATGGATCGTCACCAGCCGAACGGCGTTCCCGGAAACCGCTCCCGCCGGTTCGTGACGCACCCCGGCATCCTCCTGCTCGGCGATGAACCGCAGAAAACGGAACAGCCCCTCGCGCTGAAACGGATCGAACCGCCGCGCCAAATCCACGAGCCGACGCACGTTGGCCACGCGTTCCTTGCCGCGTTCGCCCGCGAGCAGCAACGCCTCGTAATGCGTCTCCGTCAGCGCGGTTTCGAGACAATGCGTGAGCGACGAGTGGCGGATGATTTCGCGCCAGCGCCGGAATTGCTCCAGAAAAATCTGAACCTTCCGCCAAACATTCTCCTGACTTCTAGCTTCTAACTTCTGGCTTCTGTTCAAAGCAAACCACAGCAGTCCGTTGCGCTGTGCCAGCCGCACCGCCACCAGTTCATCCGCCGAGAGGCCGACGAATGGCGAGCGCAGCACCGCGAGCAACGGGACATCTTGCAAGGGATTGTCGAGCAACCGCAGCAGGTTGAGGAGGTCGGCGACTTCGATGGCGTCAAGGAAGCCTCCGCGCGCCGCGTGTAACGGCACGCCGGACTGGTGGAACACCTTCGCGAACATCTCCGCGCGCCCCGTGACGCCGCGCATCAGCACGACCATGTCGCTCCAACCCACATCGCGGAAAATCTTTTTGTCTTTGTCCCAAACTTGCTCCTTTTTTTCATGCAGCTCTCGCAGCAGTCGCGCAATCAACCGCGCCTCGCGCTCGGTGGTCTGCAAATCAATCACGTCGCGCGGCTTCGTGCCGTCGTCCGGCGCGTCATCGCCGGTTTCGCCGTCGCTGGCCTTGGTGATGACGTGCAACTCCACGCGCGGCGAGACCTCGTTCCGCGCTTGGAGCGCGGCTGCGGCTGGTGCTTCGCACACAGCCGCGCTCCGGGGAACGGGGGAGTCGGCGGCGAGCGATAACGCCTTGCGCCCATCCCGATTTCCAAATTGCAACTCCGCGTCCGCATCGTAATCCAGCCCGCCGATGACCGGGCGCATGAGCGCGCGGAATAGCGGGTTGATGAAGTTCAGCAACGCCTCGCGGCTGCGGAAGTTTTCCGAGAGCGCGAGCATTCGGCCCGCCGCCGGAGCGCCGGC
>JANMJO010000078.1:0-13221 GCA_031371425.1 Verrucomicrobiales bacterium
GTATCGGCGAAGTTCCAGAAGCTGCCGCTGGGCGAGGCGTTGCACGCGTTGCTGGGCGATTTGAATTTCGCGCTGGTGCCGCAGTCGAACGCGCCGGCGCGGCTGTATGTTTTCCACACGTCGTTGCAGGCGGCGACGCAGTTGATCGCCGCCGAGCCGGAGCGTGGTAAAAAAATTGATACGTCCAAGCCAATCCCGAACCAGCTCGTGGTGACGGTGAAGCCGGGCACGGACATCGAGGCGTTGGCGCGGCAGTTGGGCGCGAAGGTGGTGGGGAAAGTGGACGGGTTGAACACGTATCTGCTGGAGTTCGCGGATGCGGCGGCGACGGATGCGGCGAGGGCGTCGCTCGGCGGCAACGCGAGCGTGGTGGCGGTGGATTCGAATTATCATGTTTTGAATCCGACGCCGTTGCAGCAGTTGATGGCGAGCTCCGCGCCATTTTCGGACTTGAAGGTGAAGCCTGCCGGGGACGGCTCGCCGAAGGTGATTTTGATTGATACGGGGCTGAACCCGAACGCGTGCAATCTGGGCGGGTATTTGTTGCCGGCCATCTCGGTGGCGGGCGCAGCGCCGGCGGCGGGCGCGGTGCCGAGCCACGGCACTTCGATGGCGGAAACGGTCGTTCACTCGGCGGGTGGCAATGTGTTGATCCAGTCTGTGGATGTGTATGGGGCGAATGAAACGACGACGACTTTCAATGTGGCGAACGGGATTTACCAGGGAGTGAATGCGGGGGGGACGATTGTCAATTTGAGTCTGACGAGCGCGGGGGACAGCGCGTTTCTGCGGCAGGTCATCCAGCAGGCGCACGCGCAGGGCGTGTCGTTTTTTGCGGCGGCGGGCAACGAGCCGGTGACGACGCCGATGTATCCGGCGGCGTATCCGGAGGTGGTGTCGGTGACGGCGGGGAGTCAGAACGGCAACGTGGCGAACTATGCGAACCGCAGCAGTTCGGTGGATGTGGTGGCGCCGAGCGGCAGCGTGGTGTGCTACGACGGGCAGTCGTGGGTGGTCACGGGCACATCGGCATCGGCGGCGTGGGTGAGCGGCAGGGCGGCGCAGGTGCAGGCGGGGAATCCGGGTTCGACGGCGGCGCAGGTGCAGACGGCGGTGGTGAGCGCGTTGCCGAAACCGACGCCGTGAACGGGAAGGCAAAGGGCAAAAGGCAAAAGGCAAAAGGCAAAAAACATTTGGCGGCGACGCCGGTGATTTTTGCCTTTTGCCTTTTTAATTTTCAGGCATCGAGAGTATCGCGGACGGTTTTGGCGAGGGAGGTGCGGGTGTAGGGTTTCTGGAGGAAGACGAGGTCTTTTTGGTTGAGGTCTTCGACGCTGTAGCCGCTCACGCAAATGACTTTGAGTTCGGGGCGCTGGAGGCGGAGGCGGGCGGCGAGGTCTTTGCCGCTCATGCCTTCGGGCATGACCATGTCGGTGAGGAGGAGGTCTATGGTGTTGCTTTCGCGTTGCCAGACTTGGACGGCTTCGACGCCGGATTTGGCTTGGAGGACGCGGTAGCCTTGTTCGCGGAGGATGAGGATGGCGAGGTCGAGGAGGACGGGTTCGTCTTCGACGATGAGGATGGTTTCTTTGCCGCCTTTGGTGGGGGTGGCGTGGGCGGCGTGGGCGGTTTTGGATTTGGTTTCAACAGGGCTGGAGCTGGCGGGGTAGAAGACTTGGAAGGTGGTGCCTTGGCCGATTTCGCTGGTGACTTCGAGCCAGCCTTCGTGTTGCTTGACGATTCCGTAAACGGTGGCGAGGCCGAGGCCGGTGCCTTTGCCGACTTCTTTGGTGGTGAAGAAGGGTTCAAAGATGCGGGCTTGGGTTTCGGGGCTCATGCCGTGGCCGTTGTCGGTGACGTCGAGGCGGACGTAGTTGCCGGGGCGGCCTTGGGGGTGGAGTTGTAATTGGTTTTCGGCCAGCTCGACGGTTTGGAGGGTGAGGGTGAGGGCGCCGCCGCGGAACATGGCGTCGCGGGCGTTGACGGCGAGGTTCATGATGACTTGTTCCATCATGCCGGCGTCGGCGCGGATGGAGGGGAGTTCGGCAGGGGGCGTGAATTTGAGTTCGATGATTTCGCCGATCATGCGCTGGAGCATCTTGGTCATGTTGGCGACGACATCGCGGAGGTCGAGCTGCTTGGGCTGGAGAATATTTTTGCGGCTGAACATGAGGAGTTGCCGCGTGAGGTTGGCGGCGCGTTCGGAGGCGAAGTAGATGGCTTGCGCGGAGTCGAGGAGTTCGGGGTGGAGGTTGGGGCGCGCCATGATCACGCCGGAGTGGCCTTGGATGATGGTGAGCATGTTGTTGAAGTCGTGGGCGACGCCGGCGGCGAGCTGGCCGACGGATTCCATTTTCTGTGACTGGCGGAGCTGGGCTTCGAGGTTGAGTTTCTCGGTGATGTCGCCGGCGTAGCAGTGGACGACGCGGTTGGTGAGGATGGGGTAGAAGGACCAGGAGACGGTGCGCAGGCCGATGCGGGTTTCGAGGCGGAGTCGGCTCTGGCCGGTGGTGAGGCATTCTTGGATGATGTGTCTGGTCTCGAGGGGGATGACGGCTTGGGGGCGTTCGTGGCCGAGGTTGGCGGCCATTTTGGCGGCGGCGTCGTTGAAGTAGGTGAGGTGGCCGACGTCGTTGAATTCGAGGACGGGGTTGGGGTTGAACTGGGCGAAGCTGGCGAGTTTTTGCAGTTCGGATTCGGTTTGGCGGCGGTTGACGGCCATGGCGATGACGGTGGCGACGGCGAGGAGGAAGTGGAGTTCGTCTTCAACGAAGTTTCTGGGCTTGGTGGTGCCGACGCCGAGGATGCCGTAGGGACCGACGCCGCCGGCGATGACGACGAAGACGCCGCTGATGACGCCGTGGGTCTTGAGGAATTCAGGGGTGGCGAAGCGGGTTTCGGCGCGCAGGTCGGAGATGGCGACGGCGCCGGCGCCGCTGTTGGTGAAGACGTGGTTGACGAGTGATCCGGTTTCGGTGCCGAGGGTGGCGTTGCCGAGGCTGCCTTCTTGCCAGCCGGCACCGGCTTGGAGGCGGAGGGTTTCGCTATTGGGTTGGGCTTCCCAGACGCCGCAGTATTCGAGTTCGAGGGTTTGGGGGATGAAGTTGGCGGCTTGGTTGAGGAGGTCGTTGAAGTTGGTGGTGGTGAGGGCGAACTGGCCGAGCGCGGCGATGACGGTTTGCTGGTGGGTGCGGTTGAGGAGTGTCCACTCGGCGCGTTCGCGTTCGGCGATTTGTTTCTGGAGGGATTCGGCCAAGGCGTCAACGGCGAGGGCGAGTCCGTTGAGGTCGCCTTGATGTCCGTTCATGCCGGTGCGGGCGGCGAAGTCTCCGTCGGCGAGCCGGCGTGCGGTGCGGGACAGGATGGTGGTCTGCCGGAAAAAATTTTCGCTCCAGATGAACCACGCCAGCGCGAGCGCGAGGGCGCCGATGAGCAGTGCCAACCAGGTCAAGTCGCGGGATTCCACCGTGTTCAGTGCCATGCCGAGGGTCGGGGCGAGGGTGAGGAAAACGACGGTGATGACGACCAGCTTGCCGCGAAGATGGATGAAACGACGCATGGGTTATTGCCAAAGGCTAGGGCGCAGAATAACGGGGACGGCGGGTGAGGCCAAACTAATTTGCGAATTTCCGGTGATAGCCGTCGCCGCCAAAGTCCCCGCTTAATCGCTTGCCAAACGCCGCTTCATCCGTAGAGTTTGCGGCTCACGATTTACTCAAATATGAATCTATCGCCCCTGAATTTAATCCTCGCACAAGCCGCGCCCGCCACGCAGCCGGACCCCAAGGCGCAGATGGTTTCCACCATCGGCATGTTCGCCATCATGGGCGTGATGTTTTATTTCGTCCTGATTCGCCCGCAACAGAAGCGCACCAAGCAGCTGGCCGCCATGATCAAGGCCATCAAGAAGGGCGATAAAATCGTGACCAGCAGCGGCATCCTCGGCGTCGTGCTCACCGTCAAGGAGCACACCGTCGTCATCCGTTCCGAGGAGACCAAGCTGGAGATTCTCAAGTCCACAGTCGGTGAAATCACGGAGTCCAGCGGTGAAGCCACCCAACCTTAATCAACCAACACAGCCATGATCCGCAACAACCTTTGGAGATTCCTCATCATCATCGTCGTCCTCGTCTGGTCGGCGGTGCAAATCTATCCGCCCACCGGCACAGACTTGGCCACCATGTTCCACACCAAGGCCGTCCGGCAGGACGAAGCCTACAAGGGAATCGTCGCGCGCCTCGATGTTTTGCAGAAGGTGAACGCCGAACGCCAGTTCGCCAACCTCATGGAAGCCATCGGCACGAATGACATCCAGAAATACTTCCCGTTCTACGAGGACGAAACCAAGAAGAATAACAACGACCCCACGCGTTTCGTCCTGAACCAGCTCCAGCGCGAAGGCGCGGGCAAGCTCAAGCTCGGCCTCGACTTGCAGGGCGGCACATCGTTCCTCGTCGGCGTGGATTTCGCCAAGGCCCTCACCACCCTCACCAACGCCGCCGGCACGAACGCCGCCAGCGCCGACGTGACCGAGAAAAACCAGCGCATCCTTTCCCAAGCCATCGAAGTCCTCCGCAAGCGCGTGGACAAGTTCGGCGTCGCCGAGCCAATCATCCAGCCGCAGGGCGATAACCGCATCCTCATCCAACTCCCCGGCCTCTCCGAAGCCGACAAGGAACTCGCCAAGACCCAGATTCAGAAGGCCGCCTACCTCGAATTCCGCATCGTGCATCCCGACAGCGATGAGCTGATTCAGCAAGGCGTCAGCGAACCCGGCTACGAGTTCAAGCCCAACCCCCACCGCGCCAAAAACGGTCAAGAAGTCGCCGGCTACCTCGTTAAACGCAAACCCGAACACGGCCTCACCGGCAAATACGTCAAGTTCGCCATGGCCATCCGCAACCAAATCAACAACGCCCCCGAAATCGAACTCACCTTCGATTCAAAGGGCGCGGAACTCTTCGCCCAAGTCACGCAGGAAAACGTCGGCCACCAGCTCGCCATCGTGCTGGACGGCGAGATTTATTCCGCTCCGAACATCAACGAAGCGATCCTCGGCGGCAGCGCGCGCATCAGCGGCAGCTTCACCCCCGAACAAGCGCAGCAGCTCGCCAGCATTTTGGAAAACCCGCTCGAAGTTCCTGTTTCCATCATCGCCGCCAGCGAAGTGGACCCGTCGCTCGGCAAAGACTCCATCGCCAGCGGCTTCAAGGCCGCGCTGTATGGCATCATCGCCGTCGCCGGTTTCATGCTGGTCTATTACATGTTCGCCGGCCTCGTCGCCGACGTGGCGCTCATCCTGAACATCATCATCCTCCTCGGCGTCATGTGCTCGGTCGGCACCACGCTCACGCTGCCCGGCATCGCCGGCGTCGTCCTCACCATCGGCATGGCGGTGGACGCGAACGTGCTAATCTTCGAGCGTATCCGCGAGGAATTCGCTTCCGGCAAATCCCTGCGCGGCGCGCTCAACGCCGGCTACAACAAAGCCTTTGGCACCATCTTCGACTCCCACGTCACCACGCTCATCTCGTCCGTCATCCTCATTTTCATGGGCACTGGCCCGGTCAAAGGTTTCGGTGTCACGCTCACCATCGGCGTGGCCGCCAGCTTGTTCACCGCGCTGGTCGTGACGCGGGTAATCTTCGACTTCCTTCTCGCCCGCAACTGGCTCAAGTCGCTGCCCATGCTGCACATCATCCGCAACATGAAACTCGATTTCATGAAGCTCGCGAAACCCGCGTTCGCCATCTCTTGGACCATCATCATCATCGGCATCAGCTACGGCGTGTTCGCTCGCGGCCACGGGATGTTCGGCGTGGATTTCGCCGGCGGCGACCAGCAGACCTACACCTTCGCCCAGAAGATTGACTCCGATAAAATCCGTCAGGTCATCGGCGACCTCAAGATTGGCGACTCCACCATCACCTATCAGAAGGAAGTCTCCACCCAAGCCGAAAAACTCCGCATCACCACCGCGTTCAACACGGCGGACAAAGTCACCGCCGCGCTCAAGGCCAAATTCCCCGAAGCCAAGTTCGACCGCCCCGGCGTGGACCAGGTCGGCCCCATCGTTGGCCGCGAGATCGCGCAGGCCGCCATCGTCGCCTCACTGCTCTCGCTGTTCGGCATCCTCGTTTACGTGGCGTTCCGCTACGAATTCTCCTTCGCCGTCGGCGCCGTCATCGCCATCTTGCACGACGTGCTGATGACCATCGGCTGCTACTGCCTCTCCGGCCGCGAATTCAACGCCACCATGGTCGCCGCCGTGCTGACCATCATCGGCTTTTCCATCAACGACACCATCGTCATCTTCGACCGTATCCGCGAAGACCTGAAGCTCGGCGTTCGCGGCAGCTTCCGCGACATCATCAATCAGGCGCTCAACCAGACCCTGAGCCGCACCATCATCACCTCCGGCACGGTGTTCCTCGCCACGATGTCGCTCTACCTTTTCGGCGGCGGCGTGATCAACGACTTCGCCTTCACCTTCCTCGTCGGCATCATCACCGGCACATATTCGTCCATCTACATCGCCAGCGCGCTGGTGCTGTGGTGGCACAAGGGCGAGCGCCCCAAGACCGCCAACCAAGTGACGATGCAGAACACAGAAGCCACGCGCGCATAAGTTCGTAATCATAATCATAATCGCCCCGGGCTTGGAAAAACGATTAGGATTATGATTAAGATTACGATTAGGAACTGAAAACAACCATGCCCGCCGCAGCCTCCATCACACCGTGGCACTGGGCTGGATTTATCGCCTGCGTCCTCGTCTTCCTCGCGTTCGACCTCGGCGTCTTCCACCGCAAAGCCCACGTCGTCCGCTTCAAAGAAGCCTTGGGGTGGACTGCCGTCTGGTGTTCACTCGCCCTGCTGTTCGGCCTCATCCTCGCGCCCGCCGTCGTGCCGCATTGGGAACTCAAACAGACCGTCGAATTCATCACCGGCTACGTCATCAAGCTTTCACTCTCGATGGACAACGTCTTCGTCATCGCCCTCATCTTCGCGCACTTCCATGTCCCCGACCGCTACCAGCACCGCGTGTTGTTCTGGGGCATCCTCGGCGCGCTCCTCATGCGCGGCGCGATGATCTGGCTCGGCGTGGCGCTCATCCAACGCTTCGACTGGCTGCTCGTCGCGCTCGGCGCGTTCCTCGTTTTCTCCGGCCTGAAAATGGTCTTCGCCAAGGAAAAGGAATCCGACCCCGAAAAAAACCTCGCCGTCCGCCTCGCCCGCAAACTCTTTCCCGTCTCGCATGAATTCGACGGCCAGAACTTCATCACCCGCCTCCACGGCGCGCTTGCCCTCACCCCGCTCGCGCTCGTGCTCGTCTTGGTCGAGACCACCGACCTGATCTTCGCGCTCGACTCCATCCCCGCCATCTTCGCCGTCACCACCGACCCCTTCATCGTATTCACCTCGAACGTCTTTGCCATCCTCGGCCTGCGCTCGCTCTACTTCGTCCTCGCCGGCGCGATCCAATACTTCCGCTACCTCAAGATCGGCTTGTCCGTCGTGCTCGTCTTCATCGGCTTCAAGATGGTCGCCGTGAAATACGTTCACATCCCCACGCCACTCTCACTGGGCGTCGTCGTGCTCATCATCGCCGGCTCGATTCTCCTCTCCGTCCAAGCCACGCGCCGCGAAAGACCAACCACGAATGGACACAAATAGACACGAATCCGTTTTCCATTCGTGTTGATTCGTGTTAATTCGTGGTTGAAATGAAATTCCGCTGGTCAGTCGCCCCGCCTCAACCGCTCCTCGCGGAATCCCTCGCCGCCACGCTCAAACTCTCTTCGCTCCTCACCCAATGCATTCTCAACCGCGGCATCAGCGAAGCCGCCGCCGTTGAAAACTTTCTCGGCCCGCGCCTAAAAAACCTCGCCGACCCCTTCCTGCTGCCGAACATGGAAGCCGCCGTCGAGCGTCTGTTGCTTGCGCGTGAAAAAAACGAGCCGCTCGTCATCTTCGGCGACTACGACGTGGACGGTGTCACCTCCACCGCGCTGCTCGTCGAAGTCCTCCGCGCCCTCGGCTGGACGGCGAATTATTATTTGCCGCACCGCATGGATGAAGGCTACGGCTTGAGTCAGGATGGCGTGGAAAATTGCCTCAAGAAATATCCGACCACGCTGCTCCTCGCCGTGGATTGCGGCTCAACCGCCGTGGCCTCCATCGCCTGGCTGCGCGAACGCGGCGTGGACGTCATCGTCCTCGATCACCATCAAGTCTCCTCGCCCGCGCCCGCTGCAGTCGCGCTCGTGAATCCGCAGCTTCAAAGTAGGGCAGGCGTCTCGCCTGCCCACGGCGGCGAAGCCGACGCACCGCTCGCGCTTGCGCGCTCGTTGGACAGGCGAGACGCCTGTCCTACATTCACCGAACTCTGCTCCGCCGGACTCGCTTTCAAACTCGCCCACGCGCTTGTGAAACGCGGACGCGCTACCGGCTTGCCCGGCGCAGCCGACTACGATCTGCGCCCGTTGCTCGACCTCGTCGCGCTCGGCACGATTGCCGACCTCGTGCCGCTCATCGGCGAGAACCGCATCTTCGTCACCGCCGGCTTGGAGCGGCTGAACACGACCAAGCGCCCCGGCCTCATCGCATTAAAAACCGTCGCGCAGTCGCCGGAAAAACTCGGCGTCACCGATGTCGGTTTCCAACTCGCACCGCGTCTGAACGCCGCCGGACGTTTGGAGAATGCTGAAGAAGCCTTGCACCTCGTCCTTGCGACCGATTTGGAAACCGCCACGCCGCTCGCGCAAAAACTCGATGCCCACAACCGCGCCCGCCAGAAGATCGAGCGCGGCATCAGCGATGAAGTCATCGGCGCGGTGCGGGCGCGGTTCAATCCGCAGACCGACTTCGTCATCGTCGAGGGGCAATTACTCTGGCACATCGGCGTCGTGGGCATCGTCGCGTCGCGCGTGCTCCAGCAATTTTACCGGCCCACGTTCATCATCGGCGGCGAGGGCGTGGCGTGGCGCGGTTCGGGCCGCAGCATCGCGGGCTTCGACCTCGCCGCCGCGCTGCGCGAGTGCGGCGACCTGCTCCTCAAACACGGCGGCCACGCGATGGCGGCGGGCGTGACGATTGCGCCGGAAAACCTGGACGCCTTCCGCGCACGGCTCAACGAAATTGCCAAGCGCAGCCTGAAGCCGGAAGATTTGCAAGCGCCGCTGCGGCTCGATGCGGAGGTGGAGTTGAAGGAGATTTCGCTGGAGACGCTCGCCGAACTGGAGCAGCTCAAGCCGACGGGGCAGGCGAATCCGCCGGTGCAATTCTTCGCGCGGCGGCTCACTCACGCGCGCCCGCTCCAGCGCATGGGCGCGGAAAAGCAGCACATCAAACTGTGGGTGACCGACGGCATCGTGACGCATGAAGCGGTTTGGTGGGGCGCCGGCAAGGAGTCATTGCCCGAGGGTGAATTCGACCTCGCCTTCGCGCCGGGCATCAACGAATACAACGGCAAACGCGCCGTGCAATTGAAGGTGCTGGACTGGCGGCAATCGGTTGAAGGTTGAAGGTTGAAAGTCACAGGTCAGTGGGCGCATCCGGATACTGCCTCCGTTTGGAGTTCCGCCTTCAGGCGGTTCGGTGTGTTCACCCATCCGGGCCGCATAAATGCGGAACTCCAAACGGAGGCAGTATCCAGATGCGCCCCAGTTCCGGCGACTGTGCGCTTGCGTCGGCAACTTGCAACTTGCAACATTTAACTCATGAACAGCGCCATCATCGTCGCCGCCGGCAAGGGCACTCGCATGGGCGCGAACGTGGACAAGCTCTGGCTGGAAGTCGCCGGGCGGCCGGTCATCGCGCACACCTGGCAGCGGTTCAATGACGCCAAGTGCGTGGATGAAATCATCCTCGTCGTCCGCGACGGGATGCAGTCCGCCTTCACGGAACTTGCGGCGCGATTCAATTTCAAGAAACCATTTCGCCTCGTCGCGGGCGGCGCGGAGCGGCAGGACTCGGTGTGGAACGGGCTGGAGGCGTTGTCGCCACAGACGGCAATCGTCGCCATCCAAGACGCCGCTCGGCCTTGCGCGAGCGAGGAACTCATTGCGGCGACCATTGCGGCGGCGCGCGAGACCGGCGCGGCGGTGGCGGCGCAGCCGGTGACAGACACGATCAAGGAATCGGACGATGGCAAATTGATTTCCCGCACGCTCGACCGCTCGAAATTGTGGGCGGTGCAGACGCCGCAGACGTTCCGCGTGGCGGTCATCCGCAACGCCATCGCCTCGGCGCGGCGGGAGAATCTGGTTCTCACTGACGACACGGCGGCGTGCGACCTCATCGGCCAGCCGGTGCGGTTGGTTGCGTGGCCTGTGCCGAATCCCAAGGTGACGAGGCCCGAGGATTTGGATTATGTGAATTTGCTCCTGCGCGGCGGCAAGGCTGTGTAGCAGCGCTGGTCACAGCGCGGACGCCCCGCGTTTTTACAAACGCGGCTACATCACTTGCAAAGCAGCTGAACCGCATTTATCGTTTGCCCCGCTGAACTTATGAAACGTCGTCTTGTCTATGGGCTGCTGGTGATCGCGCTGGGCTGCAATCTCATCGCGGGCGCGAAGGTCTATCATGCCGTCACAAAAAATTCTCCCAAGGACAACGCCGGGCCGAGCCTCGACCTCTTTTCCACCGTGCTCGACCGCGTCCGTAGCGATTACGTGGACGGCTCGAACCTCACCAGCAAGGAGCTCGTTTATAGCGCGCTCAAGGGCATGGTCAACACGCTCGACCCGCACAGCGAATTTCTTGAGCCGGAAAAATTCAAGCAGCTTCAGGACGATACGCAGGGCGCGTTCGGCGGCCTCGGCATCATCATCGCGCTGAGGGACAAATTCATCACCGTCGTCGCGCCGATTGAGGATTCGCCAGGGTTCAAGGCGGGCGTCCTCACCGGCGACCGCATCCTGAAGATCGCCGGCAAGAGCGCGGAGAAGTTGAGCTTGGACGACGCCGTGAAAACCCTGCGAGGCGAGCCCGGCACGGAGATCGCCGTCACCTTCTTCCGGCCCACGACCGGCGCGACGCTCGACCTGAAATTAAAGCGCGCCGTCATCAACATTGACATGGTCAAGGACGTGAACAGCAGGAAGGAATTCCCCATCGGCGCGGACCAGATCGGCTACGTGCGGCTCATTCAGTTCAGCGAGAAAACCGCCGATGAATTGGAGGTCGCATTGAACAAGCTGAACGCGCAGGGCATGAAAGCGCTCGTCCTCGACCTGCGCTGGAATCCCGGCGGCCTGCTCGACCAAGCCGTGGAAGTCTGCCAGAAATTCCTGCCGCGCGGCAGACTCGTCGTCACCACCGAGGGCCGCAACCCGCTCAACAACTCCATCCACCGCGCGATGGGCAGTGGCGATGAACTCATCGCCAAAGACGGCTCGCCGCTGCCGATGGTCGTGCTCGTGAACCTCGGCAGCGCCAGCGCCGCCGAGATCGTGGCCGGCTGCCTGCAGGATTCGCGGCGCGAGACCGTCGTGCTCGGCGAACAAACTTTCGGCAAAGGCTCGGTGCAGACCATCCTGCCGAACTCGGATGGCTCCGCGCTCAAGCTCACCATGGCCAAGTATTACACGCCCAGCCACAAGGTTATTCACGAACACGGCATCACGCCGGACATCCTCGTGCCGCTCACCGACGAGCAGGAGCGCGATGTGATTCTGCGGCGCACGCCGGGCGGCGTTGAATCGCTCGAGGAGAAAGACCGCGAGCGCGTCCGCAAATCCCGCGACCCCCAGCTCGACCGCGCCATGGACTTGCTCAAGGGCATGATGCTCTACGCGCAGCTCCAGCCGATGGAAAAAGTCCCGGCCAAAATCGCGGCCAAAAACTGATGTAGCAGCCGACGTGAGGAGGCTCTAACTTGAACGGCAGATTGCCTACAGCCGCCAGCCAAAACATTTGAGCCTCCTTACGTCGGCTGCTACAAAATTTATGACCCTCCTCGCCCTCGAAACTTCCTGTGATGAAACCAGCGCCGCTGTCGTGCGCGATGGCGCGGTGCTGGCAAACATCGTCGCCTCGCAGATTGCGCTGCACGCCGAATACGGCGGCGTCGTCCCCGAACTCGCCGCTCGCGAGCACTTGAAGAACCTGATCCCCGTCGTCACCGCCGCGCTCGCCGAGGCGGGCGTGAGCATGGGGCAGTTGGATGCCGTGGCCGCCACGCAAGGGCCGGGGTTGCCGGGCGCGCTGATGATCGGCCTCAAGGCCGCGCAGGCGATGGCGTTCGTGCTGGGCAAGCCGTTCTTCGGCGTGCATCACCACGAGGCGCATCTGTATTCACCGTGGATTTCCGGCACGCCACCACGCGCGGACTTCGGAAATTTTCAGCCGAACGTCTCGCTCATCGTCAGCGGCGGCCACACGATGCTCGTGCTGGTGGAAGCGGAGTTGAAACATCGCGTGCTCGGCGAGACGGTGGACGATGCGGCGGGCGAATGCTTCGACAAGACCGGCAAGCTCATCGGCCTGCCGTATCCCGCCGGGCCGGTGATTGACCGGCTGGCGGAGCAGGGGAATCCCAAGGCGTATGATTTCCCGCGCCCGCTACTGCACGACGCGAACGACGACTTCAGCTTCAGCGGTCTAAAAACTTCCGTGCGCTATTTCGTGCGCGACAATCCGGGCATCCTCGACGACAACCAGAAAATCTGCGACCTCTGCGCCAGCGTGCAGGCGGCCATCGTGGAAGTGCTGGTGGCGAAAACCATCCGCGCCGCGAAGCGCAACGGCGTCCATTGCGTGACCGCGTCCGGCGGCGTGATCTGCAACCGAGCGCTGCGTTCGCAACTCGCCGCCGCCTGCACCAAGGCGCGGCTGACACTGCGGCTGGCGGAAAATAAGTTCAGCACGGACAACGCGGCGATGATCGGGATTCTGGCCGAACGGAAACTGCTGGCCGGGAAGCCACCGACTTCGCTCGAAGCCGAGATTGCGCTGAACTGGGCGCTGGGCTGATTACTTCGCCGCGAGCGCGGCTTCGATGGCCTTCGTGAGTTCCTCCGAGTCGGGTGTGGGTTCTTCGCTGTTTTCGGTGGAGCCGATTTGCAGAACGAACTTCACTCTGGAACGGTCGTGCGACCAGCCCTCACCCCACCCCTCTCCCATCCGATGGGAGAGGGAGAGCTTGCGAACGCTTTCGGGAACTCGGATGCGCTGAACGCAGAACACGCGCCGGGACTGTTCAACGAATTGGCAACT
>JANMJO010000285.1:0-5641 GCA_031371425.1 Verrucomicrobiales bacterium
AGTTATCAACAACTTTTAATGCCGCTTCTTCCGGGCCTAATCCATCTAAACTTTTGATGACTAAAACTTGGATTTGAATTTTTTGTTCGGAATATAAACGACGTAGATTTGCATCGAGGAAAAGTTGGTGACTTTCTTCGAGCACACTAACTTCATCCACAACGGGACCCGTCAGCTCAGGAATTTCCAACGCGGCAAAAGCCGAAAGACTTCCTAAAACAACAATAAATCCGATGCAAGAAACACGCCCATAATGCCAGCCTGCATTAATAAAAGCAAGCCATAAAAACTGCCCGTGTTTTTATAATTATTTTTGTATGAGGATAAAATGATTAGAGGAAGTGCAACGGAATTTAAGAGGCAAAGCATCTTGGCCATGCCATCCATCGTAACTGAAAAGTGACTGCCAAAATCGGGGAGCCACACAGCACTGTAATGGATTTGCGATGCATCGGTTGCATACACACCCAGCAGCGCAAACACAAGCGTGGCGCAGGATGCAAGCAATGCAAACAGTTTTGCATTTTGTGCATTACCAATAAACAGGGTAACCACACCAGCCAGCACAGGAATCAATATAAGCAGCACTGCAATCATGCAAATGGTTTAAAATATATGTTGAAAAAAATTTGTTATTACGGCTTCATTCCAGAATATGGCAAATAAAATACTCACAGCAAATGACCGCGCTCTCACGAGACGCGGCTACAGTGAAAGATGGACTTAAAGCCCCACATCGAAAAATTCGCCCGTCGCCTCGCGGAAGTGGAATCCGCCTTGAGCGACCCGAAGGCTTTCGACAATCCGCAGCGCGCACAGGAACTTTCCCGCGAATACTCCCGACTGAAGGAGCTCGTCGCCACCGGCAACGCCTACCTCAAGACCCAGGCCGACCTTGCGGAAAATCGCGCGCTGCTCGCCACCGAGTTGCCCGATTCCGAAATGGCACAACTCGCCAAAGAGGATGTCTCCCGCCTCGAAGCCGATGACAACCGCCTCACGCTCGCCGTCCAGCGCAGCCTCGTGCCACCCGACCCCACAGACTCGCGCAACACCATCGTCTAAATCCGCGCCGGCGCGGGCGGCTCTGAGTCCGCGCTCTTCGCAGCCGACCTCTACCGCATGTATTGCCGCTACTGCGAAGCCATGCGGTGGAAAGTCGAGCCGATGGATTCCAGCCCTTCCGACCTCGGCGGGTTCAAGGAAATTATTTTTGAAGTCACCGGCACGGACGTCTTCAAGCGGCTCAAATACGAGAGCGGTGTCCACCGCGTGCAGCGCGTGCCAGCCACCGAAGCGCAAGGGCGCATTCACACCAGCACCGCCACAGTCGCCGTGCTGCCCGAAGCCGAGGAGGTGGACATCGAGATCAAGCCCAAAGACATCGAGATCAACGTCTGCCGCGCGTCCGGCAAGGGCGGTCAAGGCGTGAACACCACCGACTCCGCCGTGCAAATCATCCACAAGCCCAGCGGCCTCATCGTGCGCTGCGCCGACGAACGTTCGCAGATCAAAAACCGGGCGAGCGCCCTGACCGTGTTGCGTTCGCGCCTGCTCGAACGCAAGGTCGCCGAGGAAGCCGCCAAATACGCCGCGCACCGCAAAGACCAGATTGGCACGGGCGAACGCAGCGAAAAAATCCGCACCTACAATTTTCCGCAGAACCGCGTCACCGACCACCGCGTCGAGATCACCCTCTACAACCTCTCCAACTTCATCGAGGGCAACCTCGATGAACTCATCGAGCCGCTGATGAACCACGACATGGATACGAAGCTGGCGGCGTTGAAGTTATGAATCCAGAAGACAGAATTCAGAATCCAGAATCAAAGCGCCTGCCGCCGGCGCGAAGCTTTGAACAATTGATTGTCTGGCAGAAGGCGCACCAGTTTGTTCTGGGCGTTTATCGGTTCACTGACAATTTCCCGCGCTGCGAGGTTTATGGGCTGACTTCTCAGCTTCGCCGCGCTGCCGTTTCGATTGCAGCCAACATTGCGGAAGGTTTCAAGAAACGTGGCCGCGCCGACAAGGTACGGTATTTCAATATCGCCCAAGGCTCACTCGAGGAATGTCGGTATTACCTGATTCTGGCGAAAGATTTGAACTACGGCGACACCAGCCAGCTTCAACCTCAACTCGAAGAAACCAGCAAATTGCTCGAGGCATACTCCGCCAAGATTCTGGATTCTGGATTCTGACTACTATGCTCCCTCCCCATATCAAAGGCCTCATCTTCGACTGCGACGGCACGCTGGCCGACACCATGCCGTTGCACTGGCGCGCGTGGTCGCTCATCACGCAGCGCCACGGCCTGCATTTCCCCGAAGACCGCTTCTATTCACTCGGCGGCGTGCCCACCCGCGACATCCTGAAAATGCTCGCGCTGGAACAAGGCCGCTCGCTCGACCATCTCGCCATCGCGCACGAGAAGGAGCAAGTTTACCTGCCGCTCATGGCCGACATTGAACCCATCCACGCCGTCGTGGAGATTGCGAAGGCGCATCACGGCAAGATTCCCATGGCCGTCGCGTCCGGCGGCACGCAGCCCATCATCGTCAGCGTGCTGGAACATCTGAAAATCCGGCATCTGTTCGACGCCGTGGTGACGAGCGAGATGGTGAAGAACCAGAAGCCCGCCCCGGATATTTTCCTCGAAGCCGCGCACCGCATCGGCGTTGACCCGAAATTCTGTCGCGGCTACGAAGACACGGATTTGGGGATGCAGGCGATTCGCTCGGCGGGAATGGACGCGGTGGATGTGCGGACGCTGCGCAGTCCGCTTCTTGCGCGCGACATTACCACGAGCATTTGAAACTTTTCCGTGCGCCCGGGTTTTCCGCGAGGGCGCGGAAAACTGCGCCCGGGGCGGGCACGCTCCCGTTTCGTTTCGGAGTTCGGGTTTATCAGCCGCAAACAGGCGTGACGCCGCCGCCGCCGCCCGCCATCCTAGCGCCGCTTGAAATCGCCGAAGCCAACACCGCCGCCCCGCCTCCGCCTGCGCGTCACCGCCACGGCGGAAACCATCCTGCGCGGCGGCCACCCGTGGCTCTTCGCCGATAGCATCCACGAGGCGAACCGCCCCGGCCACACCGGCGAACTCGCCGTCATCTACGACCGCAACAACGCCTTCCTCGCCATCGGCCTGTTCGATCCCGACTCGCCGCTGCGCGTCCGCGTGCTGCACACCGGCAAGCCCGTGACGATTGACACCGCATGGTGGCGCGAGAACCTCGCCCGCTCCCTCCGCCGCCGCGAAAACCTTTTCGACACGCGCACCAACGGCTACCGCTGCATCAACGGCGAGAGCGACAACTGGCCCGGCCTCGTCCTCGACCGCTACGCCGGGACGTTCGCGCTGAAAATCTACACCGCCGCCTGGCTGCCGCGCCTCGCCGAACTCACCGCGCTCCTCCGCGACGCCCTCCAGCCGCAGCGCCTCGTCCTGCGCTTGAGCCGCAACATCCAAGAAACCGCGCGGAAGAATTTCAAGTTGGAAGATGGAGCAAACCTTGCGAACGATGCGCCTCAAAGTAGGGCAGGCGTCTCGCCTGCCTGCGGCGGCGCAGCCGACGTAAAGCTCGCGCTGACACGCTCGCCGGGCAGGCGAGACGCCCGCCCTACCTTACCTCCATCCACAGATTCGGGAAAATTCCTCCTCGCAATGAATGAGCAGGACGAACTGCTTGAAATATTTCTCGAAACCGGCATCCGCTTCGAAGCCGACGTGGTGCGCGGGCAGAAGACCGGTTTCTTCCTCGACCAACGCGAGAACCGGCGGCGCGTGGAAACCTTCGCCCACGGCGGCGCGGTGCTGAACGCCTTTAGCTTCTCCGGCGGCTTCTCGCTCTACGCCGCTCGCGGCGGCGCGAAATCCGTGACCGACCTCGATATCAGCGCGCACGCACTCGAAAGCGCCAAGCGCAACTTCGCGCTGAACCAGAGCGATGCCGCCATCGCCGCGTGTCGGCATGAAACCATCCAGACCGACGCCTTTGCGTGGCTGGAGGAGAACACCACGCGGAAATTTGATCTCGTCATCCTCGACCCGCCCTCGCTCGCCAAGCGCGAGACCGAACGCGCAGGCGCGATCCAGGCCTACGGCAAACTGGTGGCGAACGGCATCAAGGCGCTGCGTGCCGGCGGCGTGCTGGTGGCGGCCTCCTGCTCGGCGCACGTTACGGCGGAAGAATTTTTTGGAGCAGTGCGCGGCGCGGCGCAGAAATCGGGGCGGCGTTTCACCGAATTGGAAACCGCGCTGCACGCGCCAGATCATCACGCCACGTTTCCCGAAGCGCAGTATCTGAAGTGCATCTACCTGCGCGGGTGAAGTCATGGAGATTGCTACCGACAGCCCCGCGGTAGGGCGCGTCACTCCGTGCGCGCCGTCGTGGCAAACCAGAACGCGTCCGTTTGCAGCCAGCGGCGGGCAGAGGACTGCCCGCCCTACCTTTGCGCCTTGGCGTTGAATTCCCCATCCCACCCAAAGCGCCAGAGGGCTGGCGCACTCCACGACGCTTCGCGAGGTTCTGAGTTCATGAAAACGCGCCAGCGTCTTGGGCTGCGGTGGCCCTCCACCGCTTTTGTTACTGCATCGCTGGCGGCGTTTCCGCAGTCGGCGTGGGCGCGGGCTTGGAGGGATGCGCGGCTGCGTTGATGCGATAGGGTTTCAGTTCCGCGTAGATGGATTGTGCGAGGCCGGACTTGGCGAAGCCGACGGCTTTGGCGCCGCGCACGTTGAAAAAGTTTTCCAGGTCCGCCGAGGTGTAGTGCTGCACGACGGGGTAGTGCGTGAAGTTCGCGAGGATGTCCGCACGGCTGTTCTCCGCGATGTCGGTGGTGATGAGCACGAAGTGGAGCTTGCCCTTGCTGCGCATCAGCGTGTCCTGCCCGATGATGAGGCTGCGCGATTTCAACACGAACGGGAACAGGCGTTCCACGGCTTTGCCGGGATTTGGATTGGGGGGCGTTTCCATTCTCTAGTTTGGGCCGCGCGGCAGCGCGGCCCTACCGATTTACGCGATCTTCACTTTGACTTTTTTGTTCCGGATGGTCGCGCGGTTCAGCTTGGCGATGATGACGTTCACATGCTCGGCGGCAACGTCCACAAACAGATGCCGCTCGCGGATGTCCACGGTGCCGACGGTGTCCGAGGGCAGGCCGGTCTCGCCGAGGATTGCGCCGACGATGTCGCCGGTCTTCACGCCCTTCTCCTCGCCGATGCCGATCCACAGTCGCGTCTGCGTGGCGCCGGGGGCGCGGCTGACCTTGGCTTTGGCCTTGTTCTCGAGCCACGGATTGGTGGAGGGGCGTTTTTCGCGGGGGTTGGTGGAGTGCTCAAATTTTTCGCGCGGCGGTTTGGCGGCGAAGGTGGGCGGAGCTTCGGATTTGTGGGAGACGACGTGAGGAGACTCTAGTTTCTTCTCTGTTTGAGCCTCGTTACCTCGGCTGCTACTAGCTTCAGTTGGCGTGGCGGCAACTGACTTGGCGGCGGCGACGGCGGCGGGAACGGAAATTGTTGCGGCGCGTTTCACCGGCGCGGGGCGCGGGGGGGGGGGCGCGCGGAAGTCTGGACGTTCGGGGTTGTGTGGGGCGTATTCATCGCGTCGCGGCTGCCGGTCTTCGTAGCGCGGGCGGTCGTTGC
>JANMJO010000332.1:0-27693 GCA_031371425.1 Verrucomicrobiales bacterium
CAAAGAATGAATTCGCGGCATCGCCGGGCGCATTGACCAGCGCTTGAATCACGTAGTTCCCCGCGTTCGTGACGGTAAAGGTATAAGCGGCGCGTCCGCCGGTGGTGACACTGGTTTGGGACGGTTGCGAGATGTAGCCGCCCGTGACGACAAAGGGAGAAGTCACCACGCCCGAGTCCGCCTGAAAAACCAGTCCGGCGACGACCACCGGAGGCGACTCCACCCCCACGGTCAGTTGCGACTCGGATGCGGCCAGCCCATCGCTCACCCGCAGCTTCCAGACATAATTGCTGCCGCCTGCCCCGGCGGGAAAAGTGAAGGTTGCCGCAGTGACCGCTCCGCTGCCGCTGCCAAGCACTACCTCTGTTCCGCTATTGATGGTGTAGATCCACTGCCAAGTCAGCGGATTGCCATTGGGATCGGAGGCCGAGCCGGAAAACTGCACGCTCGTGCCAGCCAGAACCTGAAGGCCCGGGGTGACGGAGTTGATATCCGTGGCGTTGTGGGCTATGGCCGAAACCGCAGGCGGCAGATTTGTGGAAGCTCCTCCACTGCCATACTCGTAGCCTCCGATGTCCCATGCGGAACCCTGCGGACGGCTTGTGCCATCCTTGTCCACTGCCGGAATCCAACCGGACAGGCTTGTGCCCACGTCTTTGCAGGCTGTGTCGGTGGATTTAAGATGCACATCGTTCAGGGGCGTTCGCATCGTATAGGAAACTAGAGCGGGAACTCCGGTTCTCGGATGCGCCTGAACAAGGGCGCTCCCGTCAATGTTGACCGCCGTTTTGCCGCTGCCGCCGGCATTTATGGCGTTGTAATCCACGCTGTAGTCGGCCTGAACGGTGCCGGAGGAGGCCTCAATGTTCACCACGTCGCCCACGTCACGGGCACAATCGTAGAAAATGTTGTTTTGAATCACGACGTTGACGATGTGCGGATTCTGTCCCAGCCAGGCCCAGTTAATCGTCCGGTAATTCATGTCCACACAAGTGTTGTTCAGGATGTAGATGTTGCTGACCGTGCCGATGGTTGAGTTGGGCGTGAACTCAAAGCCCCGCATGTATGACCCGGACACGTCATAGGTGAGAGCCCAGACGTTGTTATAAACGAGGTAATTGTTCCATGAAGATCCGACTGAGCCGCCTTCAATGCAGGCGTTCCCCATGTCTTCGACCAGGTTGTTGTAGATTTTCCAGTGGTTGCCGATGGTCTGACAGGCATCCATGTGCTGGCCCACCACCACAGTCCCGACTGCCGAATAGATGTGGCAGTCATGAACCGTGATGCCACTGCCGCCCTGGATGCCATCCGGCCCCTGCCCGGTGCCATCGCGGTTGAGCTGGATGTCGCAGTTGGCCACGATGCAGTTGTCGTAAACATCATTCCCGCCAAGAATCACCGCACGGTCACCGCGAATGCCGTGCAGATAACAATTGCGAATCGTGACAGAACCGCCCTCAAGGTTCATCCCATTGTTGCAATCGGCCACTTCAAGCTGCTCGATTACATTGCCTGTTGAACCTGCGCTGTCCATCGCTACTCCCGTGAACCGGCTAATGCTGCTGGCGGCATTCCGCAGCACTAGGTTGGTTGAGGCAGTTCCGTTGTTGCCGGAAAGCGTCACATAGGAACGCGAGCCTAGGCTGACACAAGCTGCACGGGAATTCTGCGCGTCAATGATGACCTTCCCGCTGTGCCCGCTTTCGCGACCCACGGTGATGGTCAACCGGTTTGTGCTGTTTCCGCCCGCACCGACCGTCAATGTTTCGTTGTAGGTCTTGCTGGTCGAGCCGCCTGAAATGTAAATGGTGTCGCCCGCCTTGACGCTCGCCCACGCGATGACGGATAAACTCTTCCAAGCATCGGACCACGATGTTCCGTTGTTTGCGCCAGCAGCCGCATTGTCCACATACCAGCTTGCGGCGACTAGAGAGGCAGATGATTCCACACCAACCGATAACTGCGACTCGGATGAGGCCAAACCATCATTCACCTTTAGCTTCCAGAGATAGGTGCTGCCCGCCGAGTTGCTGGGATAAATATAGGTGGTGGCGGTCACCGCGCCGGCTCCACTCTGATTGGTCACTTCCGCCCCACTGTTTACCGTGTAGATCCACTGCCATGTGAGCGGGTTTGTATTGGGGTCGGAGGCCGAACCGGAATATTGCACGGTGGTGCTTGTGTAAACCTGCGGCCCGGAAAGATTGGGATCAACATCTGCAGCGCTGTTTGTGATGGATGAAACCGTCGGCGGCAGATTTGCGGATGCCCCCCCGCTGACATACTCATAAGCCCCGATATCCCACGTCGAACGGGTGCGACCAAGAATGTCCGTCGTGAATGTGCCGGCTGGATAGCTGGAGCCTACGTTGACTGTCGGCGCGGAGGCGTTTGTCGGCTGCCAGAAATTCGCCTGCACATAACCGGCGGCGGCGGCTTGCGCGAGGGTCTGGCTCAAGTTGTTGGCATTGGCTGTCATGGTCACACCGCTTGCTCCGAGCGACGAGTTGATGAGGTGATTGTTACGGAAGTCGGCTGTGGGCGATCCGCCACTGCCGTAGAGAACGGTCTGGTTGATGAAGGTGTTGTTCCAGATGTAGCACTGGATGGAACTGGGGCTGAGTTTGATTGTGATGTCGTAATTGTTCCAGACGACGTTGTTGTAAAAATAGAGCTGGTCGCCGGGGTTGCCGAATATGGTGCAAACCGCGCCGGGAGCGCCGTCGGGCAGTTCGTCGTGAATGTAGTTATTGAACACCTTGCAGAAACCGTTGCCCAGCGTCTCCACGGAGTTCTCATGGTAACCGGTGTTCCCCACAATCAGACCGGAAAACGAGTGGTAGATCGGGCCGATGTCGCAGCCGCTCACCTCGCTGTTCGGGCCGACAAGGAAACCGTTGGAAACATTCCTGGCGACGCTGTTCCGGACGTTCCGGATCTGATAGACACACATGCCAGACGCCCCGCTGATGTTATTGTTCGGCCCGCCGTCAAAGATGCAGTTCGTGACGGTGACATCAATGTTGTCCGCGCCTAGGATTACCTGTAAATCATCCCGCCCGCCTGCGGCATACGTCGGATGCGTCCAGTCGTGGAAATAGCAGTTGGCGATATTGATCCAAGTGCCGGTCTGGATGCGGATGAAGGAGTTCCCGTAGCCGGACACCCAGTAATAATTTTTCATCTCCAAGTTGTCGTAGTCGATGTAGTTGATCCCATACTGATAGACGAACTGGTTGGGCGTCATTGCCGACCCAGCCGCGTCGAACACTGGACGAGACCACGAAGCGCCGGCATACCAATTCTTTGCCACGCCATAGTAATCGTGAACGGTCGCCGTGCCGCCCGATTGCACGGTGATGGGCAGCGCCGCGTTCGGCCACGTGACGCCGCCTTTGAAGATAAATCTGTCGCCTGCCGAATGGCTGTAGCCGGATACCAGCGACCCGCGCATCCAAGGGTGTCTTTTCCAAGGTGTATTGGTAGCCGTCCCGTTGTTGCTGTCTGAACCACCGGCATAATCAATGTAATACGTCGCGGCAAAGGTGTTGGTGACCATTAAAAGAATGGTCACAACGGGGATTATCAGAACATCAACCAACCGACTCACGGAGCGATGACCGATTCGCACCGGCTGAAAATGCCCGGTGGGTCTTTTATGTCCCATCGTCAGCAGGCTTGTCCGAAAAAAGCCCGGCAAAAGCGATCCAATTGCAGGGAAACCTCCCAGGGCCACTTGCAGGCAGACTGAAGGTGGCTGTTCGGTTTTTGATATTGATAGTTTCATGGCGACTCCTTTGGCTGGCGTTTGATGACGGTTGAACATCTTGCATGGCGGACCGAATTTCGAATCTATCACCTTGATTGCGCGGTGCAGGCAATGTCCTGTCTATCGCCGCAGATAGTCATGAATTTCTGTTTCAGACCGGCTGGTCTTTGAAGTGGCGGGCCGTAAGTTCTGCCGTCACCACGTCCTGCTGACTGCATGGAATTGAAACACCCTGCAAACTTAACATGGATATAACTGCCAGCAGCCAATACCACATCACAACAATCTGGTCGAAATAGCTCACCGAAACGAACGATACGCAGTGCGCCGCCAGAGAAACGCCGATTGACCAGACGAATATCCTCTGCGCGAAAACCACCCCCTTCGCCCGGCGTGTCCACCGGCCTATCGTCTTGAAGCATTTCACGATGATTGCGAGGAAAAGCCCAAGCTTCAGGATGCCGCCACCCAACCCCTCCGAAATATAGTTGTTCGTGATGTCCATGTTGTTCTGATCTATCGAAAGCACGATGCCAGCAGGCGCCCAGTGCGCGGTGTAGGTGGACCCTACAAGCCACCATTCTCCGAAATGCCCCACTGCCTGATCTATCACGTAGGACCTCCACCAACCGCTCCCTCCTCCAGAAAACTCACTGATCCTCGCGCCAAGATACCAAATCGGCGCGTTCATCACGGAAGCCAAAGCCAGCAGCAGCAACACAACACCCCAGCGGAACAGGCGCATTTGAAACCGAAAATGCCAGAGCCCAAACCCGGCACAGACACTGACCAAGGCCAGCAGCGGCCCGCTCGAAGCCGCCGCAATCGTCGCCACCACCGCGCTGCCAGCCCCAACCAAGGCCGGCCACCAGTCACGGCGCGATTTGAACCAGAGCGCGACAAAAAACGGAAGCAACGTCGCCGCATAAGTCCCGACCAGGATGGGATGTCTGAAAGCTCCCTGACACCGCAATTTTCCGTCACGTACGAAAGTATGCTCCGGGACTCCACCGAACACAGAAAACACATTTCGCGTCGTGAACTTCTCGACTATCATGGACACCGCCAGAGGCAGCATCATCCAGCCCATGAAACGAACGGCACCCATCACGTCTTCAAGATTTCTGAGCCAGCAGCGAATCAGAAAATACACCCCCACCGCGTTGTAAACTTCGCCAAACCGGTTTATCAGCCTCCCAAAAGACGGCTCTCCCAGCGTTCCCATCACCAGCGTTGCCCCCGCCCAACAAATGAAAAGCCTGTCAATCGGTGTAAGTTTCAAATGTCCCGCTTCGCCCCGGCTCAACGCCCGGCACCACCCGGCCAGCAGCACGATGCGGAAGAACTGAAAATTCAGGCCCGCCACCAAAAACGACTGGCCCAATGGCATGTAACAGGTCGTGATCAACAGCGGGACCAAGGCGTTCCGGCGACTCAGCGACAGCGTCAGGACGACCATGCCGATGAGAAACATCACCCCGACCGGCTGCACACTGCTTGAATCTTGGACTATTGCTCCCATTTGGTGACCTGACGTTTTGACCAAACACTCCACGCAACAACTCGACCAAAAACGGACCCCGCGTTCATGTCCGCTCCTGCTCGCAGTCTTCAGTCGCCAACTCCGCATTTCTCCTACCAGCCAGCCGCCCGCGCCACAGCTTTTTGACCCGGTCGGCTATTTTCAACCGTTGCGCCAGCGCCCTTGCCGACCTGTTCAAAACCGCATCGAACGTCTTCAAGACACTGATGCAAACCCCCTTCATGCTCGGAGCATTGAGGCTCACCAGTGCCTCATGACGGACGCAGTCTCCAAATCGTTCTTTGTAAAATGCGGCGCCTGCACCGTAGTCGATTTCCTTCACACAGGACCGGCACAAGTCTTCCGCCATCTTCAGAAACAACACCGTTCCCAACTCATATTTCCGGAAAGCCGGATCGTATCCTGTCCATTCGAGATACATGACACCCTTGTAAAGCCGGCCCGCCCAAAACGCCAAGGGCTTCCCATCCGCGAACACCGTGTAGGCTTTCAACCACCCCTTTTGAGCGGCCAGTTGCAGACGCCGCCGTATCTCTTCCGTCCCGGCAAATCCCACTCCCAAACCTCTTTGATACGTGTTCCGCGCAATCGCTTCAGCATCCGCACAAAAACGTTCCAGATCGCTTTCCCCGGTCACGACCTTGTATTCCACTCTCCCCTTGTGATCGGCCTCAAACACTCGCACGATTCGGCGCAACCAATACCGGTGCTTCTTTGACCTTCTGTTTAGAAATTCATCAAACGTCTCCGGCAGTCTGGTTCTCCAGTGATACGTCACCTCTCCCGCATAATCTCTCATCAAGACGCCCGTCCCTTTTTTCGCCTGAGCATACAAGTGCGATTCGACATTCACATTGCTCAAGGTCGCCCGGTCTGCAACGCCAGCCTTCAGGCAACCGGCAACTTTCTCAATCAAGGCGCGGGCCACCTCCGGGCCAGCATCGCCCAGCAGCCCTTCCTGGAGGAACGTGATCTGCCGCACAGGAATTTTGAACAAAGTGAAATACCCGAACCGCAACGGGACGACGCCGTCCTCCAATCTGCCGATCAACAGCGCACGGGGGCACCCGTTTTGCGCCACCGCCAAGACAAACGGCTTGATGAATTCCCGCCGGAGCGAGGTGAACAACGAGTAAAAGTCCGCGTCGGCATCCGGATGCACGTTCGCACGGCTCCAAAACTCTTTAAGACCCTCCATCTCCCCGGCTGTCGTCGCCAGCGAAACCACACAATCCGTTCCTGACAGCGTCAGGTCTGGATTTGCTGACGCTGCCGGAAGAACTGCGAAGTCCGGCATGCGCCCTTGGTAAACCTGCGATTTCATGGAGTTGCTACCCGCCATCCGGACTATCCCTCCCGCCGTAAATGATAAATGCACTCGTTCCCCAGCCACCGTGTGCGGTTGTGCGCGGCAGTCCCATATACAAACCGGATCGCCCCGTGACTCAGGCTCTGGGAAAGCAGCCTCCGCACCCCAGGCAACGGCAGGCTGTATCGAAACGCACCACAAGGTTGAAACCCCAACTCCGAGAGCATCCGCAATAATTCTGAACTCGGCCGCGTGACCGTCGGAAACTCGCCCCCTAGCACTTTCGCCCGGAATGATTTGTAGGCGCGTATCAGATACGTGATGAAATGACTCCCGTCAGTACACTCGATGATCAACGTGCCGCCCGGAGTCAACAGCGAGGCGAGCCTAGACAGAAACGCACGCCGGTTCTCCACATAGGCCAACACACCGACACACAGAATCAAATCGTAGCGCTTCTCCGGCAAATCCACGGCCATGAAATCCCCGTTCAGCGTCCTGACACGGTCACACGCCCCCGGTGGGACACGAGCTGATGCGAATTCCAACATGGCCTTTGACCGATCCAACAGCGTCACACAGTTGTCCGCAGCGAGCAGATGCAATGACAGCGAGCCGTCGCCGCATCCGATATCGAGAATGCTTTTCACCTCCCGGCCGTTGATAAATTCCTTCACCGTCTCAATGCGGGTCTTGATGTTGTATGCCGTCTTCGTCAGATACCATTCAGGCCGTTCAAACGCCTGCTTGATCACCTTGTCCGAATTAGTCATCGCCGCTGCAGTCATATGGATCGAGTTCGACAAATTAAACGATGGGTTTGGAGACTGGCTTGCCACAACCACCGGGATCGCAGAAACCGCCGCCGCTTGACTCCTCATGCCGGCTTCCGGTCCCAAAGATTGTCGCGCAAAAACAACTTCCTCATCTGCTGTGTGCGGACATAACGAATCAGACTCGCATCATCCACCTGCGGCAATCGCCGCACATAACCCTTGAGAAAACCCGCCAGCAACCCGATAGCCGCCACTCCGTATGGCTTGCAAAAAAACCGCCGAGCGCACTTGCACGCCATGAACACCGGATGATACCCGGCCACATAGTTCGCCAGACCGTTCTTCACCCAATTCTTCCATGTGCCCTCGGCACCGCCCGCAGGCCGGTGATGCTGAAGCTTCAGTTCCGGAAAAGTATATGTCGCCCATCCCAACATGTTCGCCTTGTATTCATCCACGGTGTCCCAGCCCGGTGACGGAATAAGTCCGCCGATGGCTTCCCAACAATCCCGCCTGTAAATCTTCGTCGCACCGCGGACGTGAAACGGCGGATCTCCCGGCGATTCGGCAACCATCGCATCGCTCACCACCATGCAAATTGTTCCGCCACCAATCCCCAGCGACGGACTCACTTCAAAACGCCGCAGGCACTTCTCGAAATACTCCGGGCCGAACGACAGGTCGCCATCAAACTTCACAACCGCCTGCCAGTCTTCCGGCCTGATTTTGCGGTAGCCGTCGTAGAACGCCTCGATCACTCCCCCGCCCGGCATTCGGTGGCCGCGATCCTGACGCCGGACGACCTGAATCCACGGATGCCGCCGCGCGGCGGCGAGCGCAATCTCGGCGGTCTTGTCCGTCGAACCGTCATCCACGATGACCCAGTCCTGCGGATGCACCGTCTGCGCGACAACAGAATCAATCGTGAGCTGAAGATACTGCTCCTCGTTCCGGACCGGTGTGACGACAACATATCGCTCAATCTTCATCGCTCAATCAGTTGAGGGTTCGCCATGCACGATTTTCCCACAGCCCGAATACTCGCCGGACGCGGGTTTTTACCGTTGCCATTTCGGTCGGGTGCGCCGAAGTCACTGAACGTGCCAAACCCAAACCTCTGCGGTTGGCTGGCCACAAAAGACAGGAACGGACGCAAGCTCCATTCATTGAACCGCGTGAACAGCTTGGAGTGTCCGATGAGAACAAACGGGAGGTCGGCGGATTCGCTCTCATACCTGGCCTCCGCCCGTTCCAAAGCCCGGATCAACTGCCGACCGCTGCACTGATTGAAGTCCGCCTTCCAAGCGTGCCGGCGCGCCAGCCAGTCCAGCTTCCACATTCCGTTCCGCCTGGATTTCCCCGCACCGGCGGGAGCGGCGGGCGCAGCCTCGTTGCGACCGGATAATTTGTGCAGGCGACCAATGAAAGCCCGGTAGATTCTCTGCGGCGTCACAAACGCGCCAATCCAGCGGCTCTCGGAATAAATCGGAAACTCCATGAGCTTCCCATTTTCGCTGCTGGCACAAATGTCATTCTCATCCGCCACCCACGGAATCATCTCGCTGCACGCACCGGCGTAGTCGAAATTTACCAACCCCTCGCGCCGGCCGTGCTTGAAAACCGAGGTGTCAATCTTGATCCCATTTTCAACCAGCGCACGAACGACGTTCTTGGAAGGGCTGACCGACCAGTTCGCGGCGCGAAACACAAAACAACGGTAGTCCTCACGGACAGGGCGCAGCAGCGACTCAAGAAAATCCTTCCCCAACCGCACCACCTCACGCATTCGCTCCCGCCTCAACCCGGCGAAATCATACTCCGACCAATCCTGCTTCCAGTGTCCCTGCTCGTGCTGGGCATTGAAGTAGGAGGAATGGATGTGCATCTGCACATCATGCCCGCAGCGGACGGCCTCACGGAGTTGGTCCACAATCTTGACATAGAAATAGTCATCCATCCCGTGGACTTTCGCATATTCCCTGAACTTCAGGATTTCGGCAACGTCGGCCATGATGGTCAGCCGGGCGCCGTAGCTCTCGAATAGCCGCAGCAATCGGGCGGTCGGCTCCACCATCAGCGCTCGGGGAGAGCCATCCCCGTTGCCGTGGATTTCATAGTCGAGCGTGAAGATAGTCTTGAGCATGATGTCTCCGTTCTGGTTTCAGTTCTACTCGCAGGCGAGCAGACTGCTGACAATTCGTTCCGAGGCCAGGCCGTCCCAAAGCGGAGGCACCACGCCAATATGAATCTCGCGGTCGAGCACCGCATCAATGTCCGCCGAAAGCCGGTCTAGGGTCGTGAGCTTGTTGCTGCCCAATGTGACTGTGATTGGCCGTTCGGTGTTGGGCCGCAGCGTCAGGCAGGGCGTTCGGAAAAAAGTGCTTTCCTCCTGCAACCCCCCGGAATCGGTCACCACCAGCCGCGCGTATTCCGTGAGACACAATGAGTCGTGGTAGCCGACCGGCTCCAAGATTTTGAAATCCGGGCAATCGTCCAGCGCGATTCCGAATTGTCCGCACATCTTGCGCGTGCGCGGGTGAATGGGAAAAACCACAGGAATCCGGCACGCGAGCCACTTGAGCTCGGCCATGATTCGGATTAGCCCGGCCTGGTCATCCACGTTGGAAGGCCGGTGGAGCGTCACATAGATGAAGCCCTTTTTCTCCAGCCCCAGCATGCCCATGAGCAGGCACTCGCGGGACTTGTCCAGATTGGTGACCACGGTGTCAATCATCACATTCCCGACCAGCTTGATCTTGAAATCCGGAATGCCCTCGCGTTTCAAATTCTCGTCTGCGTCCGGGGATGGCGTGAAGAGCAAATCCGCCAGCGCGTCGGTCACGATGCGGTTGACCTCCTCCGGCATAGTGCGGTCGTAGCTGCGCAAGCCCGCCTCGACATGTGCTACGCGGATTCCCAGCTTCGAGCAGACCAGCGTGCACGCCATCGTGGAATTCACATCGCCCACCACCACCCAGTCGGGCTTTTCCCGCTGACAAACTTCTTCAAAGCCCGTCATGACTTTGGCGGTCTGCACGGCGTGCGTTCCAGAGCCGACACCCAGATTGAAGTCCGGCGGTTGGATGCCCAGTTCCCGAAAAAATACTTCCGACATCGCATCGTCGTAATGCTGCCCCGTGTGCAACAGCTGCGCCGCAATCGTCGGCGAACCGTTTTGCCGGCGCACATTGTGTTCGTCAATAGCCTTCATCAGAGGGGCGATTTTCATGAAATTGGGCCGCGCACCCGCAATCAACATCACATTCAGAGTTTTCATCGTTTCCTTTTAACCATCCTGATTGGTGGAGTTCCGTTTTTCCCGACGACAGACGCCGCTGCAAGAACCTTTCAAGAATCGGCATTTTTTTCACAGCCGCCTGAGGAATATTCGGCCCGGAGAATCGCTCCGACATGATCCACGATTTCCTGCAAGGCGCGGCGTGGGTGGTTTTCTGGCTGCCTGCTCTTGTCGCGTTGCTGCAAAAGGATTTTTGTCTGAACTTCTTCACCGCACTCAATCAACGTCATGCGACCCTCGTCCTGCAACCGGCGGTCCACCGCCCCACTCCGCCCCCGGAAGATGCTGTAAACCGGAACGCCCAGTGCCGCCGCCTCACGGTTCATCGTTCCGCCGCCGCTTACCACGAGATCGGAATGCCAGACCAGATTCAGACCATCTACCGCTTCCGCCGGGATGATGACTTTTGAACCGGCAAACCATCGCGGCCAATCCGAGCGGATTTGGGACTCCTGTTTCTTGTTCCGTGGCAACAGGACGGCCTTCACCCCCGGAGTTCTGGAGATTCTGTCCATGACATTCACAAACAGCACGTCGCTCTCCGGATTGTGATAGTGGGCCTCGGTTGCGGGCGGGCGGACAGTCACGATGACGTCTCGGCTGTCCAAGTGTAGCTGCTGAAGCAGCGCAGAATCGGGCTTGAATTCCGCAGCGTAAACATCTTCTTTGATGCCCTGATATTTCAAAATCCGCCCGCTTTGCCGGCAATGGAGGTTCTCATTGATCAGCGCATCGGGAACAATTTCCCAGCGCGGTCGGACCAGCGGCGGAGTCCGCGCGTGCTCGTAATCCATCACCATCACGCTTGGGATGCGAAGGAGATTGCACAATAAAATCTGGGCGCGAGAGCCGTGCGATAATCCCAAGACCGGCCTTTCCCTCAGAACAAAGGGGAGTAGTTGCAGTGTTCGCCAGACAAGACCAGCCACTTTCAAGATGCTGCTCTTGCCGTAATGCCGCCCGACCTTGGTGTAGGTCAGATCAAACCGCGTCGCCAGTTCGCACACTTGAAAAGCGTCCCGGGCGGTCAACACCACCTCGTGGCCACGGCTCTCAAGCTCCCGGATGATCGGCTTGAAAAACGGGATGTGCGGTGTGTTCTCGAGGTCGATCCAAATTTTCATTAAAGCATCACTGTTCTCGGCAGCTGGCGCAGATGGCGCGCCGAGGCCGGCTATTATCCCAACATTGAGTCATCTCATTGATCTTCCAACAATTCTTGATACAACCGGGCAGGAACATACGAGCGTGTCTTGTTGAGCACTGCCCGCACTTTGGCATTGGATTCCACCAGCAGGGCGTTAGCCCGGCGTACGACATCCCGGTTGCTTTTCTCTGACTCGATGACGAGTAGCACCATGTCCATGAATCCCGCCAGCCGCGCCGTCACGCTGGTCTGGGTGACCGGCGGCATGTCAAAGATGATAAAATCATAGTCACTGGCCTTGAACTTCGGCACCAGCGTCGCAAACCGCCGGGGCAAGGCTTCGGGCAGCTTGTCGCCGCCGGGATTTTTATCTGTCGCGTAAAGGTTGGTATGCACCAGCCCGCTTTTCTCGATGGGAGCGGTCAATGCGTCTTCCAGTCCGCTGACGGCTTTGCCTTTGAAGAAATATTGCGCCGCGCCGCGCTCGCAATTCATGTCCACGAGCAGAACACTTCCGTCTCCCGTCTCGGAAAGCGATGCCGCCAGGCCCGCAGCGGTGCTGCTGACGCCCGCACCCCGGCCGCAACTCGTCACAGCCACAAGCTTGGGTTTGTGTTTGATGTTCCATATCTCGAAATGAACGATCAACCGATTCCGCAAGCCTTCATAAAAGCGACGCAAAGGATGGTTGCAATCCCCAGCGGCGACTTCCATCGGGCCATGACCGTCGCCCTCCGCTGCCGCCACATTGAAACACGACAAAAGTGAAGATTTGATTTTTGCAGGGTCGGCGTGCCGGCGGCTGTTGCCGTTGCGGCTGATGTCCGGAATGGCTATGAAGAGAGACATCTGCAACTTGGTCTCTACTTCAACACCGCGTTTCACCGAGCGATCTAGCACCAGCTCGATCATGAAAGCCAAGGCCAGCCCGCCGAACACGCCGGCCAGCGCCACCGCCGCTACTTTTTTCAGGAAACTTTTTGGCCATTTTTTAACGGCGGGTGTGGGCGGCTCGATAATGCCGATGTTGGGTGCCGTTTCAGCCCCCATCGCCTTTTCTATGTGGGACTGTTCGAGATTGGCTGAAAAATATTTCAGGTCGGATTCCTGACGCTCCTTCATGCGGCTCAATTCCAAAATGGCTGGCTCCATGTCATTCAGCTTTGCCGCTTCGGCTTGAATCTGCCGCAACTGCGAATGCAGCACCTCAATCTTGGATTTGAGCCCCCGAACATGCCCCTCGGTGCTCGCAGAATCCGCCAAAGTCCCGCCGGATTGACCGATCACCGGCAGGGAGGAAATGACCAGCTTGGTCAGATTCGGATGCTTCTCCTCCAGCATTGTTTTTGAGGCGGAAAGTTCACTCAGCAACGCATGGATATCTTTAACCGGACGGCTGTTCTCCGTGTATTGGGTCAGCAACTCCTGCTCTTTCCGTGAAAAGAATTCAAAGCGCGCACACAGGCTCTTGTATTCGTTGACCCGCGCCGGCGGAATGCCCTGAAGCGTGTTGGTGGTATCTGATTTTCCCTGTTCAAGTTTGACCACCTCTCCGAGCGTGCCTTGATGGGCGGCCAGTTCGGCTTCTGCCGCAAAGAGGTTCTCGCGGATTTTTGAAATCTGCTCCGCGTAACCCTTCTTCGCCTCTTCGATGGAAATGACCCCGACCTTGTTTTTTGCCTCCCTCAAGTCTGCCTCTGTCACCACAAGTTGCTCGCGCAGGCGCTTGATTTCCTGCGCCAGAAAATCCCCCATTTTTCCAACCGGCTGATGCGCGTCGGCATGCTTTCTGAAATAGGCGAGAATGATTTTGTTGAGCGCCAGCCGCGCGATTTCCGGGTCTGAATGCCGGAAGGTAATCGGAATCACACTGCCCTTCACCGGCAGATCAATCGTCGTGTTTTTCATCACCAACGCGGCGGCGTCATTGATGCGGTTGCCGTCTCCCGCCCTTGTCAGAATTTTTTCCGCGCCAATTGCCTCCGCTACCTGCCGCGCCAAGTCAAAGCTTTGTAATATTTCGACCTCGGTGTTGATGATGCCCTGCTCCTGCGCGTTGAGGGATACGGTGGCGTTTTCACTGCCCGGCGGTCGCAAGGACTGCCCGGCCGACACATAACGGATGAACAACTTGGTGTCGGATTCATATAACGGAGGCTTGATCAGCAGCAGGCCGAACGCTCCGAATATGCCGAGTGCGCACGAGAACAGGATGATCCGCTTCTGCCGAAAGAGCACAAAGTAGATGTCGCCCAACGTCATTCCCGGTGTGGGCTTGTCTTGTTCGTCAACGTTGTTCATGCGCTTGTTTTTTTACGGAAGCTGAATGGATGGCGGTAGAAACTAGCTGTAGTTGCATGGGAGGTTCGCAGTCACTGCTTTCGCGGCGGGCGCATCACCCGCCGGCAGAACACCTCAAATCTATCCTGCTAAATTCCGCGCTTAACAGATTTAATAGCACGAGCAGGATTACCAGCCACCACGGTCTCGAGGGGAACATCTTTGGTGACAACGCTGCCGGCGCCAATTAGCGCGTTTTCCCCGATGGTGATTCCGCAGAGTATGGTGGCACCGGAGCCTATGGATGCGCCGCGCCTGACCACGGTGGGAGTGCAGTTCCAATCTGATTCCGTCTGCAACTGTCCGTCCACATTTGTCGCCCGCGGGTAACGGTCATTGATAAAGGTCACGTTATGACCGATGAACACATCGTCCTCCAGTATGACTCCCTCGCAGATGAACGTGTGGCTCGAAACCTTGCAGCGGTTGCCAATCTTGACACCTTTCTGTATCTCCACAAATGTCCCAATCTTCACGTCGTCCCCGATTTCACAGCCGTAGAGGTTGGTGAAGTCGTGGACTTGGACATTATTGCCCATCTTCACGTCCTGGGCGATCCGGCGCAATGCCTGCGGTGAATTGCTCATGGATCAGGTTTCACTCCAATCGCACCGAATGACCTTGAGCAGCGTGCCGGGTGTGTTTGGCCATTCTTGCGGATTCCCCCGCCATTGCGGCAGTCACGGTCTTGATGGTCACCCCCAAGGCGGATTCGCGCCCGGGCTGAACGGTTACATTAGGTCGGAATGGCATATCCACCGGCACTCCGCCGCGCTTCAGGGATTCAGAAGATGCCTCTAGAATTTGCACAAGCTCCAAGCCCCTCTGACCACTTGTCAACGGCGTCGCGCCAGTCCGTATGCAATCCAGGAAATGCTGGCACTCGACCTTGAGCGGCTCCTCTTGCTTGATATAGGGCGAATACACATCCCCGTAGTGGTAGGCATAATGAAATTCCGCAAAGGTGTCATAATGCGGCGGCCGTTCGACCCGCGCGTCAAAAATCCGGATTTTTTCCAGCGGCGAAACATCATCGTAAACAATCATCCGCTGGCTGCCGACAATCGTCATCTCCCTCACTTTTCTCGGATCGAGCCAACTGCTGTGAATGATGGCGGTCTGTTGCCGGTGAAAATTCAGGCACATGGTGGTCACATCTTCAATGCCAGGCGTGACATGGGCGCTGCCTTGGCAGTTCACCCTCGTCGGTTGGCTGCCCATGATATGCTGGACAATCGAGATATCATGCGGCGCCAAATCCCAAGCCACATTGATGTCCTTTTGGAAAAGACCCAGATTCAGGCGGCGAGCAATAATGTAGCGGATTTCCCCGATGTCGCCGGAGTCCACAATCTCTTTGATTTTTCTGACCGCCGCCGAATATAGAAACGTGTGGCCCGTCATCAATACCAACCCCTTCCTCTTCGCAATTTCAATCAACTCTTCGCACTCTTCGGAAGAGCTGGCCATGGGCTTCTCAATGAAGGTGTGCTTGCCAGCCAGCAGGCTCGCCTTGGCCAGCGGGAAGTGCGATTTGACAGACGTCGCGATGACCATGGCGTCCAAGCCGATGCCGTTAAGCATGTGGCTGTAATCCGTCTCGCCCTGAACTTCCGGGTAAAGCGCCTTGAGATGCCCTAGTCGTTGCTCATCGAGGTCGCACATGGCTTTCAACCTGCAATCCGGAATGGTTCTGAGATTGCGCACCAGATTGGGACCCCAATATCCACACCCCACAACTCCTACGTTGATTGTCTTTGTCATAACATGCTCCTCTTCGTTGTCGCGTTTTCTGCTGTCGCTTGCCGGCTCACAGCCGTTCCCACCGTCTACCTTGAAACATCTGAAGGCACTTGTCCGGGATGCAAGGAACACCTTCTTTGTTTTTGAACGTCATATATTTGAACGAGTATCGCCGGCACCGTCTTGAAAATGATTTTGAGATCAAGCCACAAGCTCTTGCGATACGCGTAGGCGATATCCAACCTGATCATTTCCAGAAATGTCGTTCGGTTCTTGCCGCTGACCTGCCACAGTCCGGTAAGACCGGGCAACGTGTTAAAACGTTCCTTCTGCCACGGAAGATACTGGTCAAACTCATACGGCAGGCAGGGCCGCGGTCCCACCATGCTCATCTCCCCACGCAGCACGTTAATAACCTGGGGCAGTTCATCCAACCCCGAGGAGCGCAGTAACAATCCGAAAGGGATGATTCGCCGATCACCCTGCGAATCCATCTTCTCCATCGGCACCTCCGCATGGATGAGGTGTTTCAAATAACGCCGGTGGGTGGAATCATCGGCATCCATCCTCATGGTGCGAAACTTAAAGAACCGGAAACACTTGCCCCGATAACCGACGCGCTCCTGCACATACAGCACTGACCCGGTGGAAACACTCCGAATCAACAGCGCGATCAACAGCATCAAAGGAAGCAACAACGGCAGCGCAATCACGATTATGCCGGTGTCCAAAATGCGCTTCCATGCCGGAACTCGAACCCGGTCGGGAGTGAATGTTTCCCACGGCCGCAATGCGTCACAGTAAGTATTCATAGCTGGCACAACCCAATAACCAACTCCGTCATCAACCGGATTCAAACCCCTATGTCTTTGGATAAAGCTCCGCACTTGCAGTATCGGGACGTCGCCCGCCTGATTTCATCCTCCGGACAACTAACCCGGAAACCCGCTCGTATCTGCTCTTCCAAATTACACCCTTGCTTCCATCGCGTGCAGCGCGGCCAGAGTCGGAGCGCGCTCCGCCACGGTGTTTTTTCCTCCAATCAACGAACCCCGGTTCACTTCCACCAGAGTGTTGCCCCCAAGAATCTCCAGCATCACCTGCACCCGCTGCCGCGCTGGCATCGTGCGGAGGACAATCGCGCCCATACCGGCAAACGCCCCTTCCGCCAGAACCACGGCATCACCAGGAAAAAGCCGGCTCTCCACAGGCAAGGGCTCTTCCGCCACAAAACATTCCTGCAACTCCTCGATGACCGCATCTTCCACCTCGGGAATCCTGCCACCAAAATGCACCAGCGAACTTATGCCATCGGTGAACTGAATCTCATTCAGACTGTCGGCAATGACACACCGGACAAAAAGATAACCTGGAAAAAGCGGCTCGATGACCTGCCTCATTCCTCGCCGCGTCGCCCTCTCCACCCGCAAGCGAGGATGGAACACTTCCAAATGCAACCACCTGCTCACATTCGCTGCCGCTATGTGTTCATGCTTCGGCTTTGTCCGGGCGCAGTACCATGCTGGAGCGTTGTTTTGCATGCGACAGTTTCTCGTCATCCCTTTGTCGGCCACAACCACCACCGTGTTCCGGCAATCAAATCGTTTCTGACCTTCGTTGCGCGTTTCATCGAGGAGAAGCTTATCCATCACCTCCTCAAAAAAACTATCGGGCATACGCCTGAATATATGTCAGCAAAATGCTGAGCAACCGCAGGGGGATTCACCGGACAACCACCTTCCTCGATGTCACAACATCTCATCCACTGGTGCCAATTGTGGAGACCTCTACCGCCCATGCGACGGTTCATCAACGAGCAAAAATATAATCAGCCCGTTGCATTAAACGTAAGTATTTGCGCGCTGATATCTTGGCCGCGATTCGGTTCTCCTCATTCTGAAAGCGCCATGCCGACGGCAACCTTATTGCTTTCCCATCAGCCATGATGAAGAGTCGGAAAGAAAGCAGCCGGAAGATACGTTCGGCAACGCCTGTCAGAGTCGCAGTTGCCGTGGTGCTGATGATGGCACTTGGCGCGACAACATGGGCCAGTCAAAACATCGCCCTCGCGTGGAGTCCAAACCGTCCCGATGTTGCTGGCTATAAAATTTACTATGGCCCAGCAAGCCGCACCTATACCAGCAGCCTTGATGTTGGCAATACCACCAACACAACCTTGTCCGGCTTGAATGAAGGCACGACATATTTCCTGGCGGCCACCGCATATACTGTTTCCGGTATCGAAAGTGATTACTCTGTCGAGGCATCCTACTTCATCCCCTCAAGCACCCCGAACCAGCCACCGACCCTCACCGCTCTGGGCAATCTCACACTGAATGAAAATGCCACCCCCCAGACTATCAACCTGTCTGGAATCAGTTCCGGATCTCCAAATGAAAACCAAAACCTGGCCATCAGCGCCATCTCTAGCAACCCGGACCTGATACCCAATCCGACCGTCAGTTATGCCAGCGCCAACACCAGCGGCAGCCTGACCTTCACACCGTCTCCCAATGCCAACGGCACCGCCACCATCACCATTGCCGTCGCCGACGGCGGGACGAGCAACAACATTGTCACCCGCGCTTTCACCGTCACAATCCTGCCATACATTCCCGGGAAAGGGACCTACACCGGCCTCTTCCATGAAAAGGATGAGGTGCAGTTGCAGAGTGCCGGTTTTCTCACCGTCGCAACCACTGCGCTCGGCGCCTATTCCGGACGCTTCCAGATCAGCTCCAGCAGCTACACCTTCAGCGGAAAACTGAACGCCCAATGCCAAGCCACTAATCTTATTTTACGGACGGGAGCGCGCTCGTTGACTCTGGAACTACGGTTCGGCAAGGGGACGGAGACAGACCAATTCTTTGGCCGCGTCACCGACGGTATCTGGACGGCTGCTTTGGCTGGCGACCGGGCCATGTTCAATTCCAACATCAATCCTGCTCCCTACGCAGGTAAATACACCCTGGTCATCCCCGGTTGGGAGAGCGACCCGTCTCTGCCCTTGAGTGACGGATACGCAACAGTGCAAGTCAGCACGAGCGGTCAGGCGACCTTCACCAGCGTCCTGACGGATGGCACCAAGTTCAGCCGAAGCGCACTGCTCTCCAAGAACGGCATCTGCCCGCTGTATGCCCCCCTCTATTCCGGCAAAGGCTCGGTCATGTGTTGGATCGCCTTTGCCAACCTCGCTGGTAGCGACATCAATGGAACGCTCAATTGGATCAAGCCCACAAATTCAAGCGCCTTCTACCCCGCCGGCTTTAACAACACAAGCGAGGTGGTCGGCTCGGCATACGTCCCGCCGGCGGTGAGCACCGTTCATATTTTGAATCTCACAAATGCCGCAGTCGCTTTTTCTGGAGGCAATCTCGCCGCCGACTTCACCAACCTAGTCTCCCTCGGATTGAGCAGTAAAGTCACCAACTTGAGCAGCAACAAACTCACGATGAGCTTTACACTGTCCACCGGCATGTTCAGCGGCAGCACTACGGAGACCGCGACCGGCCGCACGGTTTCCTTCAGTGGTATCGTATTGCAGAAGCTCAATGCTGGACATGGCTACTACCTCGGCGTCAATCAGAGCGGTCGCGTGTCCCTCATGCCGTGATGCTCTCATAATCTGGGCCGCCTCTGACGCGCGCCAAAACAGAAGCAGGATAGTCCTGGCCAGCCTGCCTGTTTCGTGGCAACCGTTCGCCGCCTATTCCCCGGAATCTTAATCCGGGACCAACCCGCCCCAACATCCGCTCGCTTTTGTCCTGACCTTTCAGCTTTTTGCTGAGACAGAATCAGGCACACCCCTGATATCTTTGTCCACCGTTGGTTTTATGCTGCCCGCATGAGAACAGGATGATGTCGGAGTGGCCGCCGGAAAAATATTTTCACATGAGAGATTATCGCGATTCGCGTTGGACGAAGCCCATACCCGTCTTCGCAGCTGGCGTGTCTGAAAACGCAAAGTTCGGCACGCGCCTGGCAGCGACCTTTGGTCAGGCGTTGATTCTGGCATGGATGATTTCGGCTGCGACAAACCGCCCCAATGTATCCGACCGAAATTCAGCGACTCTACAAAATCAAAACAGTCACCTCGGATCGGCGCGCGTCGGAATCGGCCAAAAAGCTGACGGAGTAAAACTTGCCGGAATCACCCTCGACGGTGTCCGCTACGCACTAGCGGCAATTCTGATCGGGTCAGTCATTGCCTGGCTGATGGGCCGGCGCATCACACGGAGGCTCTACGCGGTTCAAGTCACCATCAACGCCGTCAAAGCGGGAAATCATTCCGCCCGCTCCCGGATTGAGGGAAACGACGAGTCCGCCCTGCTGGCGCGAGAATTCAACGCCATGCTGGATGCGCTGGCCGAGCGCGACGCCCAACGCCAGCGGGCCGAGGCCGAAGTCCGCACGCTGAACACCAGCCTAGAGCAACGGATTCGAGAACGCACCGCCGAACTGGAAACCGCCAACCGGGAATTGGAAACATTCTCCTACTCCGTCTCGCACGACCTGCGCGCCCCACTGCGCACACTGGACGGCTTCAGCCGCATCCTTCTCGAAGACTACGCCACCAAACTGGACGCCGAAGCCCATGAACACCTGCAACGCATCCGCGCGGCAAGCCAGCGCATGGGTGAACTGATTGACAGCCTCTTGAAACTCTCCCACGTCACCCGCAGCAGCCTGCGTCGCGGCCCCGTAAACTTGAGTCTGATAGCTCAAGCCGCGGCCAATGACCTGCAACAAGCCGGACCGGAACGGAAAGCGCACTTCCTCATCGCCCCGGACCTAGTCGCGGAAGCCGACGCCAACCTGATCCGAATCGCGCTGGAAAACCTGTTAGGCAACGCTTGGAAATTCACCGCCAAACAACCCATCACAGAAATTGAATTCGGGATGACATCCCACAACGGTTCACCCGCACTGTTCGTCCGCGACAACGGCATCGGCCTAGACATGACCTATGCCGACAAACTCTTCGGCGCGTTTCAACGCTTTCATTCCGCCACTGACTTTCCCGGCACCGGCATCGGCCTGGCCACCACACAGCGAATCATCCACCGCCACGGCGGCCGCATCTGGGCCGAGAGCCAACCCGGTCACGGCGCCACCTTTTATTTCACCCTCCAGAACCACCACCCCTGAAAGAACTCATATTATGAAACAACCCCTGCACGCACTCATCGTTGAAGATTCGGAAAACGACTACCGCCTCCTCGTGAGAGAACTCTCGCGAAGCGACTACGATGTCACCCATACCCGCGTCGAAACCGCCACCGACCTCAGCCTCGCACTCGTCCACGAAACGTGGGACATCATTTTCTGCGACTACACGCTGCCTCACTTCGGCGTGGGCAACGCCCTCACCATCGCCAAGGACACAGGCCTGGACCTGCCGTTCATCTACGTCTCCGGAACGCTCGGCGCGGATACCGCCGTAGAAGCCATGAAGGCCGGCGCCCACGACTATGTCATGAAGGACAGCCTCACCCGCCTGCTCCCTGCTGTTGCCAGGGAATTGCGCGAGGCGGAACGCCGCCGCGAACTCCACCGCCTCGAAGCCGAGCGCGAGCAGCTCATCATCCAATTGCAGAACAGCCTCGCCGAAGTCAAACGCCTGAGCGGACTACTGCCCATCTGCGCCCGTTGCAAGAAAATCCGCGACGATCAGGCCCGCTGGCAGCCGGTTGAAACCTATATCCAGCATCATTCCGCCGCCACATTCACCCACGGCCTGTGCCCGGACTGTTTCGGCACACTGTATCCCGAACTGGAGAAACCCCACTGCGCAGGACATTGACCATGAACAAGCCCCTGCGAGCATTGATCGTCGAAGACGTGGAGGACGACGCCCGGCTGATGGGCGCGGAATTGCGGCGCGGCGGATTCACCGTGACCTACCAACGCGTGGATACCGCCGACGCCATGCGCGCCGCGTTGGAAAACGAAACCTGGGATGTCATCCTGTGCGATTTTGCCATGCCACGTTTCAGCGGTGGTGCGGCGCTGCAATTCGCCAAAGAGCGCGGCGACGACGTGCCCTTCATCTACGTCTCCGGCACCATGGGCGAGGAAATCGCCGTCGCGGCAATGAAATCCGGCGCGCACGATTATGTGATGAAAGGCAACCTCGCCCGGCTGTGCCCGGCTGTGGAACGTGAATTGCGCGAAGCCCTCATCCGCCGCGAAAGCCGCGTGGCCGACCTCGCCATGCGCGAATCCGAACACAAATACCGCCAGCTCTTCGAGTCCTTGAGCGACGCCGCGTTCCTCATTGACGCGGACGGCGGCCGGATTATTGACACCAATGCCCAGGCAGAAACCTTGCTGGGCCGCACCCGCGCCGAAATTATCGGCATGAACCAAGCACAGCTTTATCCTGCGGGCAGGACGGCGGACGATGCCAGCTTTCGCGCCGCAATCAACGGAGAGCGAACCACCGGCTTCGATCTGGAAGCCGCCCGGAAGGATGGCAGCTCCGTTCCCGTCCACGTCTCCACCTCGCAGATTGAACTTTATGGACGGCGACTGTTGCTGGCACTGTTCCGCAACATCAGCGAACTCCGGCAAGCCCAGGAACAGTTGCGCCAACTCTCCCGCGCCATCGAGCAAAACCCGGCCACAATCGTCATCACCGACACCGCTGGAGACATCGTCTATGTGAACCCCAAATTCACGGAAGTGACCGGCTATTCCGCCACGGAAGTTTTGGGGAAAAACCCGCGCATCTTGAAATCAGACAAGACCTCCCCCGAAGAATACCAGCGGCTGTGGCAGACCATCACCGCCGGAAAGGAATGGCACGGGGAATTTCAAAATAAACGGAAAGATGGCCAAATGTATTGGGGACTCGCCTTCATTTCCCCCATCGCCGATCCGGCGGGGAACATCACCCATTTTCTCGCCGTCGAAGAAGACATCACCGAATACAAGCAGTTGCAAGAGACTGTCCGTCGCCAGGAAGCCCGCTTCCGCGCACTCATCGAAAACGCGCTGGACATCATCACCGTGCTCGACACTCAAAACACCATCCAATACTCAAGCCCATCCATCGAGCGCGCTCTAGGCTACACCCCGGAAGAATTATGCGGCGAAAACATCTTCAACCTCGTGCATCCCGATGACAAACCGCGCCTGCACCAGAAATTCACCCGCGACCTCGCCATTCCCGGAGCCACCGCCGATGAAGAAGCCCGCTTCAGAAACAAGGACGGCGACTGGCACATCCTCGAAGTGACCGGCAAAAACCTCATCGCCAACCCAGACGTCAAGGGCATCATCCTCAATTCCCGGGACATCACCGAAAAGCGCGCCTTGGAAGCACAATTCCTGCGCGCACAACGGCTGGACAGCATCGGGCAACTCGCCGGCGGCATCGCTCATGATCTCAACAACATCCTCTCCCCCATCATGGGGTCCGCCTCCCTGTTGCGCTCCGAAATCAAAAGCCCGGAAGGCGACACCCTCATTACCCTGCTGGAAGCCAACACCCGCCGCGCCGCCGATGTGGTGAAACAACTACTTACCTTTGCCAAAGGAATCAAAGGAGACCGCGTCCTCCTGCAACCGCGTCACCTCATCAGCGAAATTACCAAGCTGTTGCGCGAAACATTCCCCAAATCCATCACCATCGCAACCCATGCGCCCAACGACCTCTGGGTGGTTTCAGGCGATTTCACCCAACTACAGCAGGTCCTCCTCAACCTCGCCTTGAACGCCCGCGATGCGATGCCCAACGGCGGCACCCTGACATTGCGGGCAGGCAACACCCCTCTGAACCGGGACGCCGTCCGCCTGAAACCCGGCCTGAAACCCGGCCCCCTCATCATCCTCCAAGTCACAGACACCGGCATCGGCATTGCGCCAGAGATTGCCGACCGGGTCTTTGACCCATTCTTTTCCACGAAAGGGCCGGACAAGGGCACCGGCCTCGGCCTTTCCACCGTGATGGGAATCGTGAAAAGCCACGGCGGATTCATCCAATTCACCGACAACGAAGACCAGGGCACCAAGTTTGACATCTATCTGCCTGCGAAAATTTCACACGCGGCGGAAACCGGAAACAAGCCCAGCCAGCCACTACCGCAAGGCCGAGGCGAACTCATCCTCATCGTTGACGACGAAGAACCGGTGCGAGTCATCACCCAACGCATCCTCGAATCCAACGGCTACCGCACCCTAGGCGCTGCCAACGGCGCCGAAGCCATCACCACCTACCTGAAACACACGGCGGAAATTGACCTCGTGCTCACCGACAACAACATGCCCGTCATGGGTGGGCGACAGATGACCACCAGACTCCGACAGCTCAACCCACGCATCAAAATCATCATCACCACCGGTGCCGACCTCGAACTGGACGCGTCTGCTAGAAATGAAATCGGAGCGCTGGCAACCATCACCAAACCCTGCGACAACGCGAAGCTGTTGGCCGCTTTGCACAACGTATTGGAGACAACCCGCCTGCCGTGACTTCGCTTTTCAGGTCGCCGGGCGCGTAAGTCTGGGACTTAAGAATGCACCAGACGAATGAACAGCACGCTGCAAGACCGGCTGGTGAAGGAGATGCGGCTGACTAAATGATTCGCGACACCGTCACCATCCGGGATGAAAAACACACCTTCGCCAGCGGCGTCACTCTGAAGTTTTCGCGCTACATACATTGACACCGCGCTAGTTCCTTACCGGCTTGACCCACTGGTTCAACGCCGAAACCAAAGTGGAATCCAAACGACTCGGCAAATAAAGCGCTTCGCCAAGCAGCTTTTCGGACAGAGAACCGGGTCATGCACACGACCCGCGCGACTTTTTACAAAAAGATGCCAAATAGATTGAAAAGACTAATCTCGTTTGCCTACGATTCGCCTAGGGATATGAATTTGAATGAATTGCTGGATCAAAGCGCCAGTGAATGTCTCCAAAAAGCGGCACTGATTGAAGGCGACCATTGCGTCTCCTACCAACAGCTTGTTCAAAATATCGCTACCCTCACAGAACAACTGCGCGCTCTTCAAGTGTCGCCCCCAAGCCGCATTGGTTTGCATTGTCCAAACAGCATCAATTACGTCGCCATCACCTTTTCGCTGTGGCGTCTCAACGCCGTAGTTGTACCCATCCCAATCGAATGCACCGAACTTGAAGTGTCGGAACTTGCGGCGACTATGCAGTTGACGGGAATCATCCACCGAAAACCGCAGGCCGAAAGCGTGCTGTTGTTGTCAGATATTTATTTTACCAAGCTGCTTCCGCCTTCGCCGCCGGAGAATCACGGGTTGAACCTTGCCTTCATCCGGTTCACTTCCGGCACCACCAACGCCCGCAAAGGCGTTGCCCTCACCCACGAAACCATCCGCGACCGCGTCGCCGCTGCGAACCAAGCCCTGCGCATCGGCCCAGACGACACCGTGATTTGGTGTCTGCCGATGGCGCATCATTTTCTCGTCACCATCGTTTTGTATTTGAGCGCGGGCGCGACCATTGTGCTGGCGCGGCACGTCTTGGCTCGGCCATTTTTGGAAGCTATCAACCGCTGGCGCGGCACCGTGCTTTATGCTGCGCCATTTCATTACGCGCTGCTGGCGCGGGATGATTCCGCCGCGCAACTGCCCTCCGTGCGGCTGGCTGTCTCCACGACGTGCGCGCTGCCGCCGGAAGTCGCGGAAAATTTCCAACGCCGCTACCACTTGCCGCTGACCCAGGCACTCGGCGTCATCGAGCTGGGCTTGGTCTGCGTCAACGACGACCCCTCCGCGCGCCCGGAATCCGTAGGCCGCCCCCAGCCCGGCTACGCCGTCCGCATCCGCAATGCCGACGCCGCTGGCTACGGCGAAGTGCAGTTCCGCGGCCCGGGATTTTTCGACGCCTACGCCAACCCGTGGACGCCGCGAGCGGAGCTGATGCCCGACGGCTGGTTCGCCACAGGCGACATCGGACGCGTGGACGCGCACGGTTATCTGCAACTCGCCGGGCGCAAGTCCGCCGTCATCAACCTCGCGGGTCGGAAAGTTTTTCCAGAAGAAATCGAGGCCGTTCTGAACCGCCATCCCGCCGTCTGCGAATCACGCGTCTTCGGCCAGCCCCACGCGCACCTCGGCGAAACCGTCGAGGCCGAAGTGGTCATCCGCGACGCCATCGCGCCCGACGCGCTCCGCGATTTCTGCCGCGCACATTTGAGCGTGGAAAAAATCCCCCGCAACATCACCATCGTCCCCGCCATCGCCAAAACTGGCGTCACCGGCAAAATCCGCCGCGCCGCCGCCGCCACCATCGCATGAACGAACCCGAAGAAATCCAAAACCAACTGCTGGGCTTCCTGCGCGGCGGCATGTTCAGCCCCGAGATCACCATCACCGCCGACACCGACCTCGTCGCCAGCGGATTTGATTCCCTCTCGCTGATGTCCCTGCTGCTGTTCATCGAAAAAACATTCGGGCTGTGGATTCCAGAAAACGAGATCACCGAAGCCACGTTGAAAAACATCCGCACCCTCACCGCCCTTATCGTCCGCTTGCAGCATGAGCCAAAGCCTCTGTCATAACGGCTCGGATGTCCTGATGCTGGGCTTCGACTACGAACTGCGCCGGCGCGGCTTCGCGGGCAACTCCTGCCAGATTGTTTTAGAACTCGCGCAGCCCGTTGACCCCACCGCGCTCGAAGCGCGCCTCACGAAACTCGTCCAGCAGAATCCCATTCTCTGCGCCCGCCCCGTGCGCGGCTTCAAACCGCGCTGGAAACCCACGTCCCGCACGCCACAAGTCCGCGTCCACGCGCCCGCCCCCAACCTAGCGCAACAACTCTTCAACGAGCCGCTCGCCCTGCATCGGGGCGAACTCATCCGCTTCGATCTCATCGGACGCACGCTCGTTTTCACTTGGTCGCACGCACTCATGGACGCCAAGAGCGCGGAATATTTTCTCGCCGCACTCGGCGCAGAAACTTTACCCGCACTCGAGGCCGGACAGGATTGGTATGCCCAACGCGCCGCGCTCCCCGGCAACCTCCGCGCCCGCGCCAAGGAAGCGTGGCGCGAGCTGGAACGCTTGGATCAATTCCGCAACGCCCTGCCCGTCTCCCTCGCGACCCAGCGCCCGCCCACCGCAAATAAAATGAACTACCGTGCGCTGCACCTCACGGCGGCAGACACCGCGCAAGTTCACGCCCACGCCGCTCGGCTCGGCGGCTTCCTCGGCGAAACCACCTTTCATCTCGCCGCCGCGCTCGTGGAACTGCATCAGCTTCACGCCCGCACCGGAGTTGCCAGCGCCAGCTACGTCGTCCCCATTTCCGTCGGGTTGCGACCCAAAGGCACGCGCGCCCCGCTCTTCTCCAACCAGATCACCATGCTGCTCCACCAGTTTCTTCCCGCGCAACTGGCCGACATGCCGCAAGCCATCGCCGCCATCAAAGCGCGCAAGGCCGAATCCCTCCGCCACGCGCACATTGACGCTGGCATCGCCATGGCTCAACTCTTCCGCGCCCTGCCCTTGCGTCTCTACATGTGGCTCGTCAAACACGAACTGCGCGGCGAAATCTGCTCGCTCTTTTTCGGCGACACCGGCGTGGCCGATGCCGCGCTGGAAACGTTTCTCGGCGCGCACATCGAATCAATCGTCCACGTTCCAGCCGTCACCGTGCCGCCGGGAATCGGCCTCGTGTTCTACCAGTTCCGCAACCAACTGGCGTTCACCCTCGTCACCGCCCAAGGCACGCTGACCGAAACCGAGGCGGAGGAATTTATCCACCGCCTGCGCGGACGCCTCCTC
>JANMJO010000004.1:0-10210 GCA_031371425.1 Verrucomicrobiales bacterium
TCGACCTCGAAGTGTTCGCCAAGGGGCAGTTGATGAGCGCGTATCTGTGGCAGGAGTTGGGCAAGCCGAAGTGAAACCATGAAGCCCATTCGCATCGCAGATTATTGCGATGGCCGGATTGTCGCCCGGAAGCTAGACCGCGATCAGGTTGAAAAAGTGATTCGTTCGCCTGAACAAATCGTGCCGGATGACGACGACCCGAACCGTCAAATCCACCAAAGCCGCATTTTCGATGAGCAAGGCCGGGAAAAACTATTGCGGATTGTGGTTGAAGAAAATAAGGATGAAATCGTTGCTGTGACAGTGTATCCTGCCACACAGTTCAAGCGGTATTGGAAAGGCACGCCATGAAATTGACCTACGACAAAGAAACCGACACGTTATTAATCGTCTTGAAAACCAAGGCGATTGATGAGACCGAGGAAATCCGTCCGGGCATCCTAGCCGACCTTGACGCCTCCGGCTCGCTCGTCAGCCTGGAAATCCTAAACGCCTCGCGCAAGGTGGACGCCTTCAAGGAACTGCTTGCCAGTCATGCGCCGGTGGAGTTGGAAATGGCATGAGCCGGCTGCGGCCATCGCCCGCCGAGAAGTTCGATCTCGCGTGTTCCCCAAAAGCCGGTTGATGAGCGCGTATTTGTGGCAGGAGTTGGGCGGGAAATAATTCCGGATTTCACCTGATGAAAAACATCGTCTATTTCGACCTCGAAACGCAGAAGTCCGCCGATGAGGTCGGCGGCTGGGGCAACATCCGCGATATGCGGATGAGCATCGGCGTGACCTACAGCACGGCGCGCGGCGACTACCTGATTTACGGCGAGGCGCAGGTCAACGACCTCATCAAGGAGCTGCAGCGCGCAGACCTCGTCGTGGGCTTCAACACCGTCCGCTTCGACTACGACGTGCTCGTCGGCCACAATACTTTTTTCGATCCGCAGCAGCTTCACACGCTCGACATGCTCGTGGAGTTGGAGAAAACCCTCGGCCACCGGCTCTCGCTCGACTCCATCGCCACCGCCACGTTCGGGCTGGAGAAAACGGCGGAAGGCTTGCAGGCCATCGAGTGGTTCAAGCAGGGCAAGATGGCGGAGATCGCGGAGTATTGCTGCTTCGACGTGAAGCTCACCAAGCTCGTCCACGAATACGGCGTGCAGCACAAGCAACTGCACTACACGAACAGGTTCGGCAAAAAACTCCTCGTGCCGGTGAAGTGGTAGGCTGCTCAATACTGCTGCGTGGACTCATCTTCGTGAATCGGTTGCGCGAACTGGTCGCTGCTCAACTCCACCTTGAAGCGGACATCCTCGGCGGCCACCGCTTTGACCACCACGTTCCACGAGGCCACGGCTTTCGCGGCGAGCGTGGACAGTGGCTCCATGGTGATTGTCCCAGCCTGCGCCTGCACGGCTGTCGCGCCGTTGCCGGAGACAAATTCCTGGCTCGCCGGTAGCGTGCAGATGAGCCGCAGGTTTGTGCCGGTGGCTGAACCTTGGTTGGTGACTTTGATGACGTAGTTCACTTCCTTGCCGACCTCGATGGGGTCCTCGACATCCACGACTTCCAGCAGGATGGCGGCGACACCGGCAACGGTCGTCGCGCAATCGCTGTGCACCTGCTCGGCGCTCGCACTGCTGGCCGTCGGCGCGAAGGCCATCGCTCCCGGCTGACGCCGCTTGAGCACGGCGCAAACTTGTTTGCCGCCGCCGGGCGCGAGGTCGGCAATCTCCCAAGTCACCTTGCCGTCGGCAACCTTGCCGCCGTCCGTCGTGCCGGTGACCATGGCGTCGCCGGGAATCGGCAGCGTCACGGTGGCTTTCGGCTCGGCGATGTTGCCGGTGTTGCGGACGGTCAGGCAAATCTGTATGGGACGGCCGACTAACACTTGTTCCGGCGCGCTGCAATCAATGGCGAGCGCGGCCTTGGGCTCCGGGCCGAGGTCTTCGAGGAAAAAATTACTGCATGGCTTCGGCGTCACGCAGCGATAGCGGCGGCTGTTCGATGTGAAGTTGAACGCGTAGGCGGAAACTGGTTCTTTGCCGGCCCAGAGCACGTTGCGGAGGCAGATGGGTTTGCCGTTCTCGCGCGAGGACATGAAGGGCATCGTGTCGCCGACGGGGATTTGCACCTCGGAGATTTCCGCCGTGAGCGCGGCGCGGTGCAGGTCTTCCAGATTTCCAGTCCAGCCCCACTGGCGCAGAATCTCGGCGATGTCCGGGCGCAATTTCTCATCGCGGAAGCGCGCACGCAGGTCGTCCGGCAAATACATCGTCGGCGCGAAGCGCGTGGCGGGATGGCCGAGGTGCGTGGCGCGGTGCTGCTCAGCGGGAGCGGAAGCGGAAATCAGGAGGAGACAAGCGAGGGTCAGAGCTGGAAGGAGGAGGGATTTAACCCGAACTCCGAAATACGAATGGGAGCGCGCCCGCCCCGGGCGCACCGAAGTCATCCAAAGGTTCTTGGCCAACACGCGCCCGCAAGATGCTGACCGCGAGGGCGCGGGCAGCGACGCCCGGGGCGGGCGTGCTCCCCAGCTTCGGAGTTCGGATTTATTACTCATGCTGTTAAATTCCGCAAAAGCTCGCATGGACGCCAGCCAATTATATTTTTCAGCCAAGCGATGGTTGTCATTAAGGCGCAGGCGGAGCATGGAGAATCCAGCCGGAGCGCGGCAGTTCCGGCCTCACCGTTACTTGCCGTCCATCGCGTAGGGGATTTCAAACTGGCTCGGTGCATTCGTCATATACTCGTTGAGCCACGGCGAATAGGTCTTCACGCGGATGACGTTGTTGCTGGGCGAGAACTGGTAGGTGCGGAGGAATCCGTTGCCGCCATTCGTGTAGCCCTGGTAATCGCTCAGGCAGGTGTGGACGGTGCGTCCTTCAAACACATCCGCGCGCCGGGCTTCGCCGTGGTGGTGGCCGCAGAGCAGGAGGAAAAAATTCGTGTTGGCCTTGAGCTTCTCATAAATCTCGCGCCCGCGCGGATCGAAACCACCGACGACCGGCAAGATGTCGTGGCTCAACACCACGGCGCGGCGGCTGGGGTTGGACTTCAACACGCCGTCCGCCCACGCGTCAATGCCGGAGTAATCCACGCTCTTGCCGTAGCTGCTGAAATCAATGTAGAGCCAGATGAAATCCATTCCGCTCGCGCTGATGAGGTCGTAGTGGCTCTGGTTGTTCTTGCCGTAGTGGCCTCCGAAATATTTGTGCGCGGCGAAATGTTCCGCGCTGAAAAACTTGTTGTAGTTATTGATGCCGCCGAGGTGATCGTGGTTGCCGGGGACGACGCCGTAGGGGATGCCGTCCGGCAAGCCCGTGAGCGCGGGAGACTCCAGCCGGTAGAGCGCGTTGGTGGCCACGTGCCATTGCTCCGGAAACTTATCGCCGTCCTCCACGATGTCCCCGAGTCCCGCGACATAGACGATGTTCAGGTTCGTGCGGTTGGCGATGATCCAGTCCGTCTGCGCCAGAAAAATCTTCGGGAAATCTCGGCAATAAAACTGCGTGTCCGGCAGCGCGACAACCGTGAAGTCCGCCGCCGCCTTGTCCGTTTGCGCCGCGACACATCCGCTCAAGCCGATGAACAGGAGGAAAAACAAGTTCTTCATCTGCCGAAAATACCAGACAACCGCAGCGCGAAACAAGCCCCGTCGCCGCGCCCGGTGCGACCGGGAGTGCTGGCAACCGCCGCTGAAAGTTGGAGTTCAAGCTTTAGCTTGCTCGGGGCACGAGGCAACAGAACACGCTGAAGCGTGAACTCCAACGAATGTGCCGCTACTTCAAGTCGCGCCCCGCCGCGTCCGGGGCTTTGCTTGGCGGTCGTTTGCGCCTAGCATCTGCGGCAGTTGAAAATCTCCATCGTCATCCCCGCGTTCAACGAGGAGCGGCTGCTCGGTGACACACTGCGCGCCGTTCGTGCCGCGCTCACCGCGTTCACCACGCGCGGCTGGGCGGCGGAAATCATCGTGTGCGACAACAACTCCACCGACGCCACCGCGGCCATCGCGCGGGCGGCGGGCGCGCAGGTCGTCTTCGAGCCGGAGAACCAGATTGCGCGCGCCCGCAACTCCGGCGCGGCGGCGGCCACGGGCGATTGGCTGGTGTTCGTGGACGCGGATTCGCATCCAAGCGCAGAGTTGTTCGCCGACGTGGCGGCGCAGATTGGGTCGGGTTGCTGCGTGGCCGGCGGCAGCACGGTGAAGTTGGATACGCCCAAGCTCTTGCCGCGCGTGGTGGCACAGTTGTGGAACTGGACGAGCCGCGCGACGCATTGGCTGGCCGGGTCGTTTATTTTCTGCGAGACGGCGGTGTTCCGCAAGATTGGCGGCTTCAGCCAGGAATTATTTGCCAGTGAGGAGATCGAATTGAGCGGGCGGCTCAAGCAGCTCGCGCGTTTGGAGCGAAAGAAAATTGTCATCCTGCACCGCCATCCGCTGCTGACTTCCGCCCGGAAAGTCCACCTCTACACCATCGGCGAGCATCTGCGGTTTCTGGCGAAGATGATTTTGCGCGGCGGCCAGCCGCTGACCGACCGCGCCGCCTGCCACACTTGGTATGACGGGCGGCGGTAGCAATCTGCTGTTCCTAATCCTAATCCCTTCGCCACCGGATTAAGATTAAGATTACGAATTACGAGTAAGACTTGGGCGCATCTTGACACTGTTCCCCCGTTTGGAGTCCCGCCTTTAGGCGGTTCGGATCGCTCATCAACCGGGCCGCATAAATGCGGGACTCCATACCCAGCACCGGCGTTCGGCGGGGGCAGTATCAAGATGCGTTCGTAAGACTTGGGTAGCAATCTGCCCGCTTGCCAAGCGCGGCGTGCGCTTGTTTAATTCCCGCGTGCTACACCAGCAGACGCTCAACAAATCCGCCAGTTTCTCCGGCATCGGCCTGCACAGCGGCAACCGTGTGAACATGACCTTCCTGCCCGCGCCAGCCAACAGCGGCATCCGCTTCCGCCGCGTGGATCTCGAAGGCAAACCCGAGATCGAGGCGCGCGTGGAAAACGTCTCCGAAACCAACCGCTCCACCACGCTCTCCAAGGGCAATGTCAAAGTCCACACCGTCGAGCACGTCCTCGCCGCGTTCGCCGGCGGCGGCATTGACAACGCCATCGTGGAACTCGACGCCAACGAGCCGCCCATCGCCGACGGCAGCGCTCGTGAATACCTCAAGATGCTCGCCACCGCCGGCACCGTCGCCCAGCCGGAAAAGCGCGAGCCTTACGCCATCACCGCGCCCATCGAACTCAAGCTCGGCGAATCCGTCATGTCGCTCTTCCCGCACGACGCGCTGAAGATCACCTGCACCAGCGCGGATACGAACGGACGCTTCACACAATTTTTCAGCACCGAGATTTCGCCGAAGATTTGGGAACGCGAGATCGCCCACGCGCGGACGTTCTGCTTCTACGAGGAGATTGAATACCTCATCAAGAACGGCCTCATCAAGGGCGGCAGCTTGGAGAACGCCGTCATCATCCGCGAAGACGCCGTGCTCACCACCGAGCCGATGCGTTACCCCGAGGAATTCGCGCGGCACAAGATTCTCGACATCATCGGCGACCTCTCGCTCGTGGGCCGGCCCATCACCGGCCACATCATCGCCGTCAAGCCCAGCCACGCGGCCAACTGCGAACTCGCCCGCCAGATTGTCGCTCAGATGAACAAACCCCTCCGCGCCGTGCAGGCCTTCACCCCGCCGCCCGTTGCCGAGGCCGCCGCCAACGGCCAGCCCGCCGCCGCCAAAACCGTCATGGACATTGATGAAGTCATGCGCCTGCTGCCGCACCGCCCGCCGTTCCTGATGGTGGATCGCGTCATCGAGATTGACCCGGAAGGCAACCACATCGTCTGCGTAAAAAACGTGACGATTAACGAGCCGTATTTTCAGGGGCATTTCCCCGGCTTCCCCATCATGCCCGGTGTGCTGCAACTGGAAGCCATCGCGCAAGTCGCGGGCATTTTGCTCTTCGTGAAGGAAAAGCAGGCGGGCAAGCCCTCGTATTTCATGGCAGCCAACGATGTGAAGTGGCGCAAGCCCGTCCGCCCCGGCGACACGCTGGTGATTGACGTGCGCCTCACCAAGCAGCGCGGCACGATGGGCAAAGCCCGTGGCGTCTGCTCCGTCAACGGCGAGACCGTGAGCGAAGCGGAAGTCACCTTCATGATGGCCAAGGATTGAAATTACGAATTACGAATTTCGAGTTGCGAATGGAGTGGCCGCCGGATTGGTTTTATGCCGAATGATCTCAAAGAACGAACCAAACGATTCGCCTTGGAGGTGATTTGTTTTTGTTCTCGCTTGCCGATGAAAGCTGAATTCAAAGTCATCTCGAATCAGTTGTTGCGGGCAGCCACCTCGGTCGGGGCGAATTATCGCGCGGCTTGCCGCTCAAAATCAAAAGCTGATTTCATCAACAAACTTTCCATCGTGGAGGAAGAAGCCGACGAATGCGGTTACTGGTTTGAGTTGCTGGAAAAATTGCCAGCCACCGGCCGCAGCGAATTGACCCGGCTCCAAGACGAAGCCAGCCAACTGGTGGCCATCATGGTTCAATCCAAAAAGACCGCTCGGAACAACACTGCGAGTTGATACCCGAAGATTCGCCATTCGAAATTCGCAACTCGAAATTTTATGATTCATCCCACGGCCATCATCCACCCCAACGCCCAGATCGGCGCAGGCTGCCACGTCGGGCCGTATTGCGTGATTGGGGAAAACGTCACGCTCGGCGCGAACTGCAAACTCCATTCCCACGTCGTCATTGACGGCCACACCACGCTCGGCGCGGAGAATGAAATCTTTCCCTTCGCCACCATCGGGTTGAAGACGCAAGACTTGAAATGGAAAGGCGGCGTCACCCGCACCGTCATCGGCGACCGCAACACCTTCCGCGAATACGTCTCCATCCACAGCGCCACCAGCGATGGCGAGACCACCACCGTCGGCTCGGACAACACCATCCTCGCCTACTGCCACCTCGCCCACAACGTCACCCTCGGCAGCCACGTCATCATGTCCAACGTCGCCACGCTCGCCGGCCACGTCACCGTTGAGGACCACGCCGTCATCGGCGGACTGGCGGCGGTGCACCAGTTCTGTCGCATCGGCACAATGGCCATGATCGGCGGCTGCTCCAAGGTCGTGCAGGACATCCCGCCCTACATGATTGGCGATGGCAACCCCGCCGAGACCCGCACCATCAACAAGGTCGGCATGGAACGCAACGGCGTCTCCGAAGCCGCGCAATCCGCGCTGAAGACGGCTTACAAAATCCTGTTCCGCGAAAAGCTCACCATCCCCAACGCCCTCGCGAAGATCGAAGCCGAACTCCCGCCGCTGCCCGAAGTGCAGCACCTCATCCAATTCGTCCGCGCCAGCGAACGCGGGATTGGGAAGTGATGGGAGGGTCGGCATGTTGCCGACCCAATTATAGGACAACTTCAACCATGCGGCTCTGGACCCTGCATTCCCGATACCTTGACGCCCGCGGACTCGTCGCGCTCTGGCGGGAAGCCCTGCTCGCGCAGAAAGTGTTGCGCGGCGAGACGCGCGGCTACAAGCACCACCCGCAACTCCTCCGCTTCTCCCGGACCAAAAATCCCCCGGCGGCGCTCGCCGCCTACCTGCGCGGCGTCCACCACGAAGCCGTCCGGCGCGGCTACCAATTCGACGCCACCAAGATCGGCGCGGAGAAATATCGGGGGACCATCGCCGAGACGCGCGGCCAGTTGCTTTACGAATGGAAGCATCTGCGACAAAAGCTGGCGCGGCGCGACCCGCAACGGCTCCGTGAAATCGGCGATTTGAAAACGCCCGCGTCGCATCCGCTCTTCCGCATCATCCCCGGCCCCGTGCGCGATTGGGAAAAGGTGACGGACTCGGCGACCATCCGCAAACGCGGGGTTGGGAAGTAAAGACGCCTCTGGCGGAGCGCGGCTGTGTCGCAGACCAGCCGCAGCAGGTGAAAAGGCAAGGAAGCGCCCTGTGAATTTCAGACAGTCGTTCTTGGCGAAACTGCTGCGGCTGATCCCGCTCGTGCGGGACACAGCCGCGCTCCGAAACCAAGCCGCGCCCGCCGGATTCACGGCTTGACAGGGATTGGACGCGGCCAAACGATGCGCCCATGCCAGCGGAAGAACAGCCAGCAAAACAAGGGGTCATCATAAATGAATATTTCAACTAGGCAGAAATTTTTAAAAGCGATGATTGCATTCGGAATAATGACCCTTATTGGAGCGGGAGAATCGCTAGTTACGGGTAAAACATATTGGTCCGGTTTTGAAATTGAAGGAACACAGGTGAAAATCTTTGGATTAGTCCAGTTGGTGTGTGGAATCCTTGCAATTCTATGTGGAGTTTTCCGAGTCTCCGGAGGAAAGCGGAATTAATGCAAGTCGTTTTTTGCCAGTCAATATCGTCCAAATAACAATGATTGCCGTTTCATTGCCATGCCGAAAATGTAGCTACCTTTGATGGAGATGTTACAAGTCGCTCATTCTTTGTTGGAATGAGTTTATTTCCCCGCTGAATTCTGGTTTCATCCCGGCATGGCAACGCCGGAGAAAAAATTGTTTTTGTTGGACGGCATGGCGCTGGTTTACCGGGCGCACTTCGCGTTCGTTCGTGCGCCCATCCTCACCTCCACGGGCTTCAACACCTCCGCCATCTACGGCTTCGCCAACACGCTGCTCGACATCATCGGCAAGCAGTCGCCCACGCATCTGGCCGTCGTGTTCGATACCGCCGCGCCCACCGCGCGCCACACGGAGTTCGCCGATTACAAGGCGCACCGCGAGGCGATGCCGGAGGAATTGAGCGCCGCGCTCCCGCACATCAAGCGGCTCATCGACGCCTTCAACATCCCGCGCCTCGAACTCGATGGCTTCGAGGCCGACGACATCATCGGCACGCTGGTCAAACGCGCGGAGCAGGAAAATTTCCAGAGCTACATGGTCACGCCGGACAAAGATTTCGGCCAACTCGTCTCGGAAAGGACGTTTATCTTCAAGCCCGGCCGCGCTGGTGACGACGTGGAAATTCTCGGCGTGCCGGAAATTCTCGCGCGCTGGAACATCCAGAACACCGCACAAGTCGTGGACGTGCTCGCGCTCATGGGTGACGCCTCGGATAACATCCCCGGCGTGCCCGGCATCGGCGAAAAGACTGCGATGAAACTCATCGCCGAATTCGGCAGCGTGGAAAATCTCCTCGCCCGCACCGCTGAACTCAAGGGCAAGCTCAAGGAGAACCTGGAGAACCATCGCGCCGACGCCGAGCTTTCCAAGCGACTCGCCACTATCAACTGCAACGTGCCGTGTCCGCTCGAACTGGAGCCGTTGCAACGCCGCCCCTTCGACGACGACAAGCTGAAGGCGCTGCTCGTGGAGTTCGAGTTCAACTCGCTCGGTCGCCGTCTCTTTGGCGAAGACTTCAAGGCCGGTCGCGGGAGCGCTGCAGAAGTTCGGAGTTCCGCCTTTTGGCGGCCTGCGTCCGAACCGCCTAAAGGCGGAACTCCAAGCCCACAGGAAGAGTTTGCGCTCTTCGGCGAAACGCAGCTAGGTAGGGCGGGCAATCCTCTGCCCGCCGCGAATGACGAAGACGGCGCGCACGGAGTGACGCGCCCTACCTTGCCCAATCTCAAAACCATCGCCGACGTGCCGCACGAATATCACATCGCCGCCACGACCGCCGAGCGGCAGCAACTCATCCAGACGCTCGCCAAGTTGTCGTCATTCTGCTTCGACACCGAGACGACCGGACTCGATCCCAAGCAGGCCAAGCTCGTCGGTTTGTCGTTCTCCTTCGCGGCGCACACCGGGCATTACGTTCCGATTCCGCAGTACACGGACGAAGCGAAGAAAATCTTGGAGGAATTTCGCGCCGTGCTGGAAGACGAACGCATCGAAAAAGTCGGGCACAACCTCAAGTTCGATTTGAGTGTGCTGCGGTGGCAGGGGTTTGACGTGCGCGGAAAACTTTTCGACACGATGATCGCGCACAGCCTCATCGAGCCGGAGCAACGGCACGGCATGGATTACTTGAGCGAGGTCTATCTCGGCTACACGCCCGTGCCCATCAGCAAACTCATCGGCGAAAAACGTAGGGCAGGCGTCTCGCCTGCCCGCGTCGGCGAAGCCGACGCAACGCTCCCCCAACAGAAGTCGGGGTCGCCGGGCAGGCGCGACGCCGGCCCGACAGTAAACC
>JANMJO010000008.1:0-4089 GCA_031371425.1 Verrucomicrobiales bacterium
TAGGGCTTGTCCGAGAGATTGACTGAGCAACGGGGGCGCGGATGGAGTGGATAAAACAATCAGGCAAAACCACCGATTAAAATGGTTTTGCCCGAAATCGGCGGGTTATGATTTTCACGCTAATGAAAAACCCTTCATCCGCCGCCGCCATCCTGCCCTTTCAACCGACCCTCTGGCCAGCTTTGCCCATCGTCCTAGGCAATGTGGATTATCAGGAGTTCGAGTTTCAACTGCGCCGCATGGATCAACTCCTGATCGCCAGCGGCCTGGAAAAATCTTTCGTCGAACAATGCCTCGCCCGTTTCGACTCGCAGTTTCCCGCCGCCACCACCAAAGCCCGCGTCCGCCAGCAACGGCACAGTTACCGCGCCCTGCGTTGCAATGTCCTCAGAGGATTGCTCGGCGAAGATTATCGCGGAATGAGCCGGCGGCTGGCGGAGTGCCCGCTGTTCCGCTGGTTCTGCGGGCTGGAGGAACTGGCCGCCGTGCGCGTGCCCGGCAAAAGCACCTTGCAGGATTACGCCCACTGGCTGCCCGCTGAAACGATGCGCCCGCTCATCGAGCAACTGATCCTGGCCGCGCATCAGCCCGCCCGTGCGTCGGCCCTGGAACTGGCCCGTGGCATCGAACTGGAAACGGTGTGGCTGGATACAACGTGTTTGAAAACCAACATTCATTTTCCGGTGGACTGGGTGTTGTTGGGCGACGCGGTGCGGACGTTGCTGAAGGCCACGCGCTTGATTCGCGGGCACGGCCTGAAGCAGCGGATGGAATCGCCGGAGACGTTTCTCAAAGCGATGAACCGCTTGAGCATCCAAATGACCTTCGCGCGGCGGGTCAAGGATTCCAAAAAGCAGCGCAAGAAAACGCTGCGCCTGATGAAGCAGCAGATCAAAGTCGTGACGGGGCACGCGCGGCGACATCGCGAGTTGCTGGACAAGGCATGGGCGCAGACGGATTGGACGCGCCCGCAAGCCGAGGCGGTGTTGCGGCGGATGGACCGCGTGCTGGCCTTGTTGCCGCAGGCGCAGAAGCAGGCGCATGAACGGATCATCGGCGGGCGACGCGTGGACAATGCTGACAAGGTGCTGAGTTTATATGAGACGGACACGCGGGTGATCGTGCGCGGCAAAGCCGGTGGGGAAGTGGAATTTGGCAACCCGCTGCTGCTGGCCGAACAACGGGACGGAGTGATCGTGGACTGGCCATTGCATCGGGACAGCGCGCCCGCCGACGTGCGGCAACTGGCGGGAAGCGTGGAGCGGATGGAGCAAGCTTACGGCGTGGGAGTGATCCAGGCGTTGGGCACGGATCGTGGATTCAGCAGCGCGGCCAACGAGACGCTGCTCAAGGGCAGGGAGATTTACGACGGGATCTGTCCGCAGAACCCAGCGCGGATGAAAGAGCGGATGAGCGAAGAACAATTTGTGGATCTGCAACGGCGGCGCAGTCAGACCGAAGGACGCGTGGCGATCTTCAAGAACGGATTTTTAGGACGCCCGTTGCGGGCCAAAGGATTTGAGCATCGGGAAATGGCGGTGAGTTGGCAGGTGTTGACGCACAACCTGTGGGTGCTGGCGCGACTGGAACAGAAACAAGAGATGGCATTGGCGGCCTGAGCCGCAAAAAGCCGGGGACTTGAAAAACAAGGAAGCGGTGTGTCCGCCGCCGGACAAAAGACAGGAAAAACGGTCGCGCGCAGAAAAACCAGCGCAACACGTCCGGGTTGGGATTCCAGAACCTTGCCCGCATTCCGCGCGTTCTCAGAAATTCGCGTTTTGCGGACAAGCCCTACTTAATTGACGACCGCGCTTGGTATCAAGCGAAGGTTCAGGCCGAGCAAGAACAACTCGCTATGCAAATGCTTGAAGCCGCTGCCCGCGGCGAGAAGCTGGACAAGTTTGGCCGGGAAGCAGCAGCGGTTCCCACGATTCTCGCACGCGGCCTGACCCCGATGACCAACGATCTCCAGCTAGACATTGAGGACGTAACGAATGGCGTTGTGTCGCTGACCGTGTTGAACCCGACTTCGATGACAAACAATCCAGTTTGGGATTTGTATGCAACGACGAACTTGAGCGTGGAAGGTTCCGGCTTGAGTGCGACGAACTGGACATGGCTCGCGCGCACGCAACCGGGTCAAACCAATCTGCTCATGCCGATGTTGTCTGAAACGGAGGGCTACTTTCGGCTCGCGAATACAAATGACGTGGACGGCGATATGCTTACCGATGCGTTTGAATTATTGGTATCGCACACCAGCCCGTCAGCCAGCGACACTGATGGAGATGGAATGCCGGACGGCTGGGAACGGAGTCACGGCTTGAATCCTCTCGACATGGCAGACGGCGCAGACGACCCCGACGGCGACTGGCTGACGAACTTACAGGAATACAACGGCGGCGCGAACTCCACTGATCCTAACAACTCAATGGTTTTGGAGTGGGGGCTGAACCACAACGGCCAATTGATCGCCCCGCAGAACTTGCGTGGCGTCACTGCCGTAGCGGGCGGGTTTGATTTTAGTCTCGCGTTGCAATCGAATGGAACGGTGAGTTCGTGGGGATATAGCACGAACATTTTTAACGGGGACATGAACGTCGTGCAAATCGCGGCCAAGGCATACCATGCGCTTGCCTTGAAAGCGGATGGAACCGTTTTGACGTGGGGCGATTGGTGGCCTTCGTCATATGTATTTTATCCGGCAAGCGTTCCGCCGGGCTTGTCAAATGTGGTTGCCGTGGCGGCGGGAGCGGATCACGATCTTGCGTTGCTTTCTGATGGTAGCGTCGTGGCTTGGGGCTACTATTACAATTCTCCTTACAACCCACTGCCAACAAATCTTCCGCCCGCAAAAGGCATCGCGGCGGGTTGGGAACATTCGGTGGTGCTTTTGCAAGATGGCACCCTGCGCGCATTTGGCCCGATATTGTTTGGCATTACCAATGTGCCGGTCGGACTGAGCAATGTGGCCAGCATCGCGACAGGGGCGTATCACACACTCGCTTTGAAGGCTGACGGAACTGTGGTGGCTTGGGGTGCTGGCACTAACAACAGCGGCACCTTATTCAGCTACGGACAATCGTTGGCACCCGCGAGTCTGACTAACGTTGTGGCTGTTTCGGCTGCGGCATTTGAAAGTCTTGCTTTGAAAGCAGACGGCACGATTGCGGTCTGGGGAAACTACGCGGTCGGGGCGTTTCCCTTTGGCAATGCTTTGGGCTTAATTCAGGAGCCAATTAGCGTCATTGGCGGTGGCGATGAGCATGCGTTGGCGTTGCGCACAGGACGATTGCTGCCGCTGGTAACAGCTCAACCGACCAACAAATATACCTTGGCCGGAGCGACTATCAGTTTCAGCGCAGGAGCAACGGGGCTGGCGGGAGTGAAGTATCAGTGGCAGTTTAACGGCGTGAACATGACCGGAGCCATGAACGCGACGCTCACACTCGCCAATGTTTCAACCAACAACGGAGGCAACTACCGGGTGGTTGTCAGCACGGGGGCCGGCTCCGTCACCACTTCAAATGCCCTGCTGGCCTTCTTGCAGCCGCCAACAATTCTTTCAACGACGCCCACGGCTCCGGGCAGTTTTGTGGCGTCGAATTTGAATTTCAGGCTTTCCGTTGCGGCTTTCACGACACCCGGTTTCACAAATTATTACCAATGGTATCAAGGTGGAGTCCTTATCTCGAATGCAACCGCTACCAACTATTCGGTGTCTTGGGGGCAAACCAGCGACTTCACAGTTAAAGTTTGGAATTTGGCGGGGACAAACACATCGGCAGCTTGGACAATCTCGAACCCCTCAAACATGATATCCTTGTATGACGCACTATGGTCTGATTGGCACGCCCGCACGAATGGTCGCACGGATGCCGTATTGGCGAGCATTGACGAGATTGCGGGCAGCGGCGGCACCATGGCCACCAACGGCATTTGGAACACCAGAAATGGACCCCAAAATTCGGACCAGCAGGTAAGTTAGGCTTTTCAGGCTCGAGCCGGGGTGAGAAAAGGCAGAGCCATGAGGAAAACAAAACGGAAACGACACAGTGGAGCCTTCAAAGCCAAGGTGGGGTTGGAAGC
>JANMJO010000073.1:0-4367 GCA_031371425.1 Verrucomicrobiales bacterium
TCCAGCCGGCATCCGCAGCCCAGCAAACGTCCGCCCGCTGTCCCCCTCTCCCACCCGCCGCGCCGGAGCGCGAGCGAGGCGGGTCGGATGGGAGAGGGGTTAGGGGTGAGGGCGGTTTGGCTCCACCGGAAACAGCGAAGACCCTGTTAAAAAACCCCGAGCCGTTCTGAACAAACGGCTTGAACGGCGGGCGGTTGCCGGTAGGTTTCCGGCCATGCGTTTCCACATCACCGCCGGTTTGTTGACCGCGTGCCTGCTCACGGCCTGTCGCCAGACGGTTTGCCAACACCCTGTTCCGCCATCGCCCACCATGAAAAATGATTTCCTGAAAGAATTCCAGACCCGCGCCGCCAAGTTCAACTCCGCCGTCGCCCTGCCGGTGTTCGAGACGACGACGAATGAGATCGCCGCGACGGTGAAGAAGACCATCGCCGACGGCAACGCCGCGCTCGACCGCATCGGCCAGCTCGCGCCGGCGGAGGTGGGCTTCAACAACACCTTGCGCGCGCTCGACGACATGGAGTCTGAATCCACCAAGTCGGCGAACCGGCTTAACCTCATCAAGGAGACGAGCACGGAGTTGGCGTTGCGCGACGCCGCCACGGACGGCATCAAGGAACTGGAGGAGTGGTCGGTGGGGCTTGATTATCGTGAGGACGTTTACCGCGCCGTGAAAGCCTATGCCGATACGAAGCCCGCGCTCGCCGGCGAGGACGCCAAGCTGCTCGAGGACACGATGCGTTCCTACCGCCGCGCAGGGCTGGCCTTGCCGAAGGCCGAGCGCGATGTGGTGGAGCATCTGCGCAAGGAAGTGGCGCTGCTCGCGACGGATTTCGAGCAGAACATCAACAAGGCGCATCTCTCGTTCGCCTTCGCCCGCGCGGAGCTGGACGGCTGCTCGGCAGATTTTCTGGATCAGATCCGGACCAACGACACCTACGTGGTCAAGGTGAACGTGACGTGGCATTACCTCGCAGTGCAGGACAACTGCAAGGTGGAAGCCACGCGGAAAAAATTATTTGACGCCCAGAACAACCTCTGCCGCGCTGAGAACATTCCCTTGCTCGAAAAAATTCTCGTTCTGCGCGACGACATCGCCAAGAAACTCGGCTACGCGACTTGGGGCGACTACCAGACCGAGGTGAAGATGGTGAAGACCGGCACCGCGGCGAAAAAATTCCTCGAGGAACTCAAGACCGGCTTGCAACCGAAGTTCGATGCGGAGCTTGCCGAGTTTCGCGCCATCAAAGCCGCGCAGACCGGCGACGCCAACGCCGTCGTCAACATCTGGGACTGGCGTTTCTGCGCGAACGAACTCAAGAAGCAGAAATACAACGTGGACGCCGATTTGTTGCGCGTCTATTTCCCGTATCAACACACGCTCGACGGAATGTTCGCCATCTACCAGCGCATCTTCGGCCTGAAGTTTGAACTCGTCGAAGCCCCCTACAAATGGATCGCCGACCTCCAGCTCTACGCCGTCTCCGACTCTGCGACGGGCGAACCGATGGGGTTCTTCTACCTCGACATGTTTCCGCGTGACGGGAAATACCATCACTTCGCGCAGTTCGGTCTGATTGACGGCAAGGTGCTCCCGGACGGACGCTACCAGCGCCCCACCGCCTGTCTCGTGTGCAACTTCCCCGCGCCCACCAAAGACAAACCCTCCCTCATGTCGCACGACGAGGTGGAGACCCTCTTCCACGAGTTCGGCCACGCCATGCACACCATCCTCACCCGCGCCAAATACGCGCGCTTCTCCGGCACGAGCGTGCCCGGCGATTTCGTGGAAGCTCCCTCGCAGATGCTCGAACACTGGGTCTGGGACAAGAAAGTTTTGGACAGCTTCGCCGCAGACTACCGCGACCCCTCCAAGAAAATCCCGGCGGAAATCCTGGCCAAATTGCAGGAGTCCAAACTCGCCACCGAAGGCTCGCGCTACCGCCGGCAACTTTCATTCAGCCTGCTGGACATGACGCTGCACACACAGATACACGCCGCCAACGCCGGCGAAGCCCTGCCGCTCTCGAACAAAGTCTTGAGCGATGTCTTCCTGCCCGTGCCGCCGGACTCGGCGTTCGTCGCCTACTTCGGCCACCTGATGGGCTACGATGCCGGCTACTACGGCTACGCGTGGGCAGATGCGATAGCCGCCGACATGGGCACAATCTTCGAGCACGCGCCAGACGGCTACTTCGACAAGGAAGTGGGCATGAAATTGCGCCGCGAAATCTACGCGCCCGGCGATTCGCGCGATGTGAACATCTCCATCGAGAAATTCCTCGGTCGCACGCGCTCCATCGAACCGTTCCTCAAGCAGATCGGGATTGGGAAATAACTGTGCGGCGGCCGGGCGACGCGGAGTGGGAAAGGAATCAGCGGACAGCGGAAGATGTGTTGCGGTCTAACGACTCAAGCTCAGCGACCCAGCCCATCCGCCTTCGCCCAGCGCTACGGCGCGACAGGCAGGGAGGCGTGGATTGCAACCAGAGCGCGATGGCCGGGTTAGATGCAGCGCATGGTTAGGCCGCTCACCACGACAAACTGAAACTCTTGAATCCATAGTTCGTATCCAACGCTATCAAGCCGCCCTCTCTACCGCCCCAATCCCAAACGCAGGTCACGAAAACCACAGAGCCCGTGTCACGACGCTCCAAACTCTGAAGGCGTAACTTGCTCAAAGCGGCGTGGTCAATCGTTCCATCCTGTCGCTTCTTCTCGGGCATGAAAAGCCTGGACCACTGAATATCTCCGCTGGGTGAACGCAACAGAACGACGGGATTGGTGTATGACTGCAACTCGTGAACCTCCAACTGTCCGCGTGAAGGAATGGCGATCACCGATACCGGAGAACTCGTGAAACTCCCGCTGTAGGCTGTGCCGGTGAAAGGTCCATCGAGTGTGCGCTCCCAAAACTGACGACCGCATGATCGCAGCCCAAAGAACGCAGCAACGAGAACCGCTAGACAAGGCATGAGAATCCATAATGTCTTTTTCACGATGCGTATCCAAGCGGTCTAACGACCCAAGCTCAGCGACCCGGCGCACGGGACGCGTGGATTGCAACCGGAGCGCGAGGGCCGGGTTAGATGCAGCGCATGGTTAGGCCGCATGTGTCCTCCTGCTCCAAATGGCAACTGCCACTGCGTATCCGACCGCTCCCAATGATGACCATGCAGCCACCGTGCGAAGTGTGCTGTGACGCTCGGCGAAAGGAATGAAAGGATGACTCTGTGTGAAGTCGGCTCGGCCTGCCCGGTAGTCGTAGCTCGCGCCAGCATCGAGTGCGGAGTCAGCGGCCAGAAACTCGCGTGTGTAAATCAGAGCAAACGCAATCGGTGCTGCGAGAAGCACCGCCAAGATAATCCAGTGTGTGCGTTTCATGGCGAAGGGCGTCCGATGCGGCCTAACGAATCAAGCCCAGCGACTGCCCCGTAAGCGGTGGTTGAGCGCAACAAAAACTCTCAATGAAAACAAAAACATCGAAGGGAAAGCGGAAGGACAGTTCGCTGAAGCGCATGGTTAGGTGTCAGGGGTTAATTGTTTCTACCGCGAATAATATCCCGCGCCTTGAAAGTGCTGAACTGATTCCTTCCGTGAGCATCGAGTTTCAATTTCTGGGTCGCACACCACGCGGTAAACTCGTCAGGGCCTATCACTACCCTTATGACCCGTTTCCCGCTCTTGCTCAGCATTTCCTCACCATGCTCGGCCTTATTCAGCCATTCATCGAATGTCGCAGGCAACTTCTCGGCATCCTCGAAGATGGTGAGCAGTCGGGCGTAATCTTCCCGCCGATACCAATTCAGAGTGACAGCTTCAACAGTCATGGCACTATGCAGCCTAACATCTAAGTCGAGGACACATTGTCGCCTATCTCGATTTTCATGGGGCGACTCTATTTCCAACTTTCTTGCTGGTCAAGAAGTGGGTAGCCATTATTTCACCCTGCATATTGAAAAAGCAAACGCGACACCTCCGCAGCCACAAGGACGTACCCACCAGAATGACCGTCGCGACTTCGGAAGTCGGGCTAAACGCAGAGGCGCAGAGAACGCAAAGTCGGCCGGATGCCGCTGGAACACGCCCGCTGGGAAGCGGGCACTCCCCGGAACGCTCGCTTCCTAGCGGGCGTGTTTATCCCAAAAACCAAACTAGCAACCGCGGATTTCGCGGATTTCGCGGATGGAAAACAGATTGATCTTCCGGGGTGTGCTCCAAACTCTTCCGCTCGGTTTCGGCTTTTGCTTTCGTCGTGCGCCCCGTAGTCTTCGCCGCGATTCGATATGGCTTTGAAATTATTCAATACGCTCTCGCGCTCGGTGCAGGAGTTCACCCCGCTGGATGCCTCCGGGAAAACGGTGGGC
>JANMJO010000110.1:0-14154 GCA_031371425.1 Verrucomicrobiales bacterium
GGATGATTTCAACTGCATTGACCCGTCCGTTTTTTTGGACGATGACGGCAAGCTGTGGCTGGCGTTCGGCTCGTTCTGGTCAGGCATCAGACTGATCGAGCTTGATCCCGCCACGGGCAGACGTCTCGCGCCGGGTTCGCCACTGCAACGGCTGGCGTGGAATCATTCCATCGAGGCCGCGTGCCTGACGAAGCACGGCGGGGAATATTTTTTATTCGTGAACTGGGGCGTGTGCTGTCGCGGGACGAACAGCACCTACGAAATCCGCGTGGGCCGCAGCGGGAAGATCAGCGGGCCGTATCTCGACCGCGAAGGCTGGGACATGCAGTCCGGCGGCGGCGCGGAGTTTCTCGCGAGCCAGGGGCGGTTCATCGGGCCGGGGCACGCGGGAATAGTGCGCGACGGCACGAATGAGTTTGTGAGCTTTCATTTCTACGACGGCAGTCGGCGCGGCGCGGCGACGTTGGGGTTGCGCCGGTTGAGTTGGAGCACGAATGGCTGGCCGGTGGCGGGCGACTGGGTTTCGCCGACTCCAATCACGCGATGATATGTTTCAATCATAGTTGGATTTCACGCTCGTAGTGTGGAAGTATTGCGGACGTTCATGAGGAGGTTTTTGACAGTTGCCTGCTTGTCGTGCGGACTTGTTATGTCTGGATGGCTAAATGTGCCGAAGGTTCAAGGCACGATTCTCTTGGCGGACACGTTTTCGTATGCGGATGGCTCGCTCGTCACCAACAGCAGTTTCGTCTGGAACACGCACAGCGGCACGACGGGTCAAACGCAGTTGGCTTCGGGCAAAGTTCAACTCTTGTCGTCGTCGGGCCAGACCGAAGACGTGAACGCCCTGCTAATCGGCCAGCCGTATGCTGCGGCGGGCGGCACGAATGTTTTTTACGCCGGCTTCACGGTGCGGTTCACGGCGCTGCCCACGGCGGGAGGAGATTATTTTGCCCATTTCAACACCGGCTCGAGTTTTCGCGCCAGGATTTGGGCGTTGACCGGGGGCGCTACAGCGGGCGCGCTGCGGCTGGGAATTTCCTCCACCACCTCGACCCTCAACGCGACGAACACGACCGAGTTGAATCTGAATACGGACTACCGTGTCGTCACTCGGTTGGTGAACACGAATTGCATTGGGACACTGTGGATCAACCCCACGACGGAAACAGATCCGAGCGTCTCCACTTCCGAGGGGACGGCAACTGTCTCCGTCTCCGCCTACGCGTTCCGGCAGCCCGGCAGCACCGGCTTCGGCACCCTGACCATTGATAATCTCATCGTCGGCACAACCTTCGCCGATGTCTTTACCAACGCGCCCGCCATCACCACGCAACCCACGAACCAGACCGCCACCGTCGGCGACACCGTCACCTTCACCGTGGTCGCCTCCGGCAATCCGCCACCGACGTATCAATGGCAATTCAACAGCACCAATCTCCCCGGCGAAACGAACACCAGCCTCACGCTCCCCAGCGTCACCACAAACAACTCCGGCTCTTATCTCGTCGTCGTGAGCAACTCCGTCGCGCTGACCAACAGCCAGTCCGCCACGCTCACCGTCAACCCGCCCGTTCCGCAGAATCCCATCGGCTTCTCCATCGTCACCTACAACACCCACGGCAACGGCATCACCAATTGGACCACCAACTCCCTCCAGGTCCAGGCCATCGCACGTCAGCTGCAATACCTCAACCCCGACATCATCACCTTGAACGAAATCCCCAACAGTTACTCCTACGAGATGACCAACTTCGTCACCGCCTTCTTCCCCGGATATTCCCTCGCCCGCAATTCCGGCACGGATAACTACATCCGCAGCGTCATCCTCAGCCGCTATCCCATCACCCGTTCCACGAGCTGGCTGGATGGCGCGCAACTCGAACCCTGGGGCTACACCAACGCCAACTTCACACGCGACCTCTTCGAGGCGCAGATTACCGTGCCGAACTTCGCCCAGCCCCTGCACGTCTTCGTCACGCACCTGAAATCCAGTGCCGGCGGCTACACCACCGCCGCCGCCAAACGCGCCGCCGAAGCCGCGGCCATCACCAATTTTTTTGCCACCAACCTCTTCGTCCTCTACCCGCTCCACCCCTACCTCCTCGCCGGCGACATGAACGACGCCGACACGAACGCCGGCACCAACACCCTGATGATCGAGCGGCTCACCAGCCCTCCCACCGGCCTGCAACTCACCAACCCCACCAATCCCTTCACCGGCAAAATCAACACCTACTCCATCCAGACCTCCTCCACCAACCCGACCGAGCGCATTGACTACATCTTCCCCGGCGGCGTGCTCACCTCCAACGTCATCAGCAGCCAGGTCTTCCGCAGCGACAAACTCACCAGCCCTCCCACGCCCCTGCTCGCCACCGACGACGTCACCGCCTCCGACCATCTGCCCGTGATGATGACCTTCGCCAACCCCTACACCCGGCACGTCCGCATCTCCTCCCTGGCATGGAACGAACCGGCGTTGACCGCGCAATGGAACTCTGTGTTCGGCGGCACCTACCGCGTAGAAACCTCCACCAACCTCATCACCTGGACCGCCATCGCCACCGGCCTCACCGCCACCAACGCGAGCTACACCTTCACCACCAACATCACCGGCAACCCGCGCTTCTTCCGCATCCGCGCGCCGTAGAGCGGAGCGCCGGTCTCCAGCCCGGCTCGTTGAGGAATTGCCGCGACCACACCGGCCTGCTAATTCTATCCGCGCATGAGCCTCGCCAAATTCCTCGGAGCAGAAGATTCCGCCGCGTGGACGCGCCCCTCCGTCATCGCCCTCCTCCTCGCCAATCTCGTCCCGGTGTTTGGCGTGCTGGTGCTCGGCTGGGAAGTTTTTCCGCTCATGTTCCTTTTCTGGAGCGAGAACGTCATCGTCGGCGTCTTCAACGCGCTCAAGATGCTCCTCGCCGCGCCGGAAAATCCGCTGGGCTGGGCGGCCAAGCTTTTCATGATCCCGTTCTTCTGCGTGCACTACGGAATGTTCACGTTCGTCCACGGCGTCTTCGTCGTGGCACTCTTCGGCGGCGGGATGAACCACGGCGCAGGCTTCCCCGACCTGCAAACTTTCTGGCGCATCATGCAAGAAAAACACCTCGGCTGGGCGGTGCTGGGATTAGCCGTGAGCCGGGGAATTTCCTTCGTCACGAATTACATCAGCAACGGCGAATACAAACGCGCCAGCCTGCCCCTGCTCATGCAGCAACCCTACGGTCGCATCGTCGTGCTGCACCTCGCCATCATTGGCGGCGGATTCCTGATGATGGCACTGCACTCGCCTGCGATGGGTCTGCTCCTGCTCGTCGCGCTGAAAACCGCCCTCGACCTGCGCGGCCACCTGAAGGAACGGGAGAAGTTTGCCGCATCAGTATAATCCGCGAATTACGCGAATTTTCGTCAATCAATCCCCCTCCATTCGTGTCAATTCGCGCAATTCTCGGATAAATCACTTCGGCTTCAACTGCGGGAACAAAATCACATCGCGGATGCTTTCCCCAAAGTAGGGCGGGCGTCTCGCCTGCCCAATTTCCGCTTGAGCGGCTTCTTACCGACGGCTTACGCCGCCGATGGGCAGGCGAGACGCCTGCCCTACTTTATTTCGGCTTCAACTGCGGGAACAAAATCACGTCGCGGATGCTTTCCTGGCCGAGGAGCATCATGCAAAGCCGGTCAATGCCAATGCCGATGCCGCCGGCGGGTGGCATGCCGTGTTCGAGCGCGACGAGGAAATCTTCGTCCAGCTTCTGCTGTTCGCCGCCGGCTTGATGTTCCAGCGTGGCGCGTTGCGCGATGGGATCATTCTGCTCGGTGTAGCCGGGCGCAATCTCCTGGCCGTTGATGCAGCACTCGAAGACTTCGACGGACGTCGGGTCATCGGGCGAAAGCTTGGCGAGCGGCACGAGTTCCTTCGGTAGATGCACGGCTTAATCAATCATTGACTGCTAATAGGCTTTGGAGCTTCTGTAAGCTTTGATCTGACTCTGCTTTTCCTAACTCAAATCGCACGAACAGCCGAGCCTTTGTCGACTTTTCGGCTTCTACTTGTTCTTCCAGAATTCGTATTCGACCCTTTGTAGTTTCAATCTCATTCAATACATTCAAGCGAGCCTCCCCATTCCAACGAAAAAGTTTAAGTTCACATTGAGATTTCAGCCTTTTATTTTCTTCTTGCGAATCTTCCCATGCCGTTTTCATGCCCGAAAACGTTTGAAGTATCGCTACGATACGTCTCCGAATTTCTGACTCTGGAAGAACATCAATCAATTTAGTAACTTCCATTTTAGTTGCGATGTAATTCCTATTAAAGTCATCAAATTGGATCGTGGATTCATCAAAGCTGCCTCGCAAACTCTTGAGCTCTCTGCATGCAGCGGAAGCTTTGTCTCGATACAACTCAAGTGACTTTTCAGCTTTTTCCTTTGCCTTTTGAGACTCCATCAAATCTTTAGTAAGTTTTTCAACATTGATATTCTGCATATCGAGTCGAATCCGGGCGGAGCTTAATTCTTCTTTGAGTTTCAGCAGGGATTCTTTGCTCTGATCCAGCTCGTCTTTTAAGCGGTCTGTCGCGGATTTGCTCGTGGCAATTTCGGCTCGCATTTCTTGAAGCTGTTGCTGAAGGCTGGAAGCATCTTTTTTTAGTGCGTCTTGTTCCCGTTTAAGGGTTTCATTCTCATGTTTAAGCTCTGAATTGCAACCAACCAGAACGAGACTGCACAGACCGAGAAGCGCATACCGGAAAAAGGATTTAATTTTCATGGTTTTGTTGTTGTATGGTTGGTCGTCGACGGGGGCTACTTTGGTTTCATTTGCGGAAATAGGATTACATCACGTATGTTTTCCTGACCGAGCATCATCATGCACAGGCGGTCAACGCCAATGCCAATGCCACCCGCCGGAGGCATACCATGTTCTAGTGCGACAAGGAAATCTTCATCAAGCTTTTGCTGTTCGCCGCCGGCCTGATGCTCCAGCGTGGCGCGCTGCGCGATGGGATCATTCTGCTCGGTGTAGCCGGGCGCAATCTCCTGGCCGTTGATGCAGCACTCGAAGACTTCGACGGACGTCGGGTCATCGGGCGAAAGCTTGGCGAGCGGCACGAGTTCTTTGGGCAGATGCGTGACGAACGTGGGCTGGATGAGCGTCGGCTCGACGAGCTTCTCGAACACCGCGCCGGTGACTTCAAAATCTTCGTAGCCCTTGGCGATGTCGCCCGCGAGTTTCAAATCTTCCATCGCGCGGCGACGGCGTTCGGCGGGCGTGACGTCGAACCAATCCTTGCCCGCGACTTCGCGGACGAGGTCTTTGTATTTTGCGCGCCGCCAGTTAGTGAGGTCAATCGTCTTGGTGACTTTGCCCTCGGCGTCTTTGGTTTCAATGACGAGCGAGCCGAGAACTTTCTGCGCGACCTGTTTGATGAGCGACTCCACCGTTTCCATCATCGTCTCGTAGTTGCCGAACGCGCAGTAGGCTTCGAGCATCGTGAATTCGGGATTGTGTTTGCGCGAGAGCCCTTCGTTGCGAAAGTTTTTGCCGATCTCGAACAGCTTATCAATGCCGCCCACGAGCAGCCGCTTGTGGTAAAGCTCCAGCGCGATGCGCAGATAAAATTCGCAGCCGAGCGCGTTGTGAAAGGTCTTGAACGGTTGCGCCGCCGCGCCGCCGGGAATCGCCTGCATCGCGGGCGTCTCCACTTCCACATAGCCGCGTCCATGAAAGAAGCTGCGTATCTCATGCACGATGGCGCTGCGCTTAAGGAAAACTTCCTTCACCTCGGGATTGGCGATGAGGTCGAGGTAGCGTTGGCGGTAGCGGATTTCCGTGTCTTCGAGTCCATGCCACTTGGCGGGCGGCGGACGCAGCGCCTTGGAGAGGATGGTGAACGACTCCATCTTGACGCTCGGCTCGTTGGTCTTGGTGCGGAACATCGTGCCGCGCACACCCACGAAATCGCCGAGGTCGAGGTGCTTGAAGATGTCGAACTGCTCGTCGCCGAGCGTCTGTTTCTGCGCGTAAGCCTGCACGCGGCCGGACTGGTCGCGCACGTCAATGAAGATGGACTTGCCCATGTCGCGGTGCGCGGTGATGCGCCCGGCGACGGTCACGCGATGTCCCTCCGGTAACGCGCCGGTGTCGAACCCGTCGCGGGCATCCTTGCACTTGGTGTCCGGCGTGAACTTGTTCGCGGCGCTGAAAGGGTTGATGCCTTTGGCGTTCAGCGCGGCGAGCTTGGCCTTGCGTTGTTCGATGAGTGAATTTGTGTCGTCCATAAAAGTTGTCGCAGCGCGGAATAGAACACGAAACGCGGTGGAATTCCGAGAAGTATTTATCCGCGAATTACGCCAATTGACGCGAATCCGATTGGAAAACCTTCGCGAAAATTCGCGTAATTCGCGGATTACTCTTTGGGCAAAGCTTTCTGAAACTCCGCGAGGTGGTCGGCGAAGGTGGCGGGCGAGAAGTCCGGCAGCGATTGGACGTCGGCGAAAAGTTTTTTCAGGGGCGCGCGGTGAGATTCGGCGGCTTTCGCGTCGGGCAGGGCGAGCGTCAGGCGGTCAAGCGCGAGGACGAGGCGCTCGGCGCGGCGGGCTTGTAGCGGTTTGGAAATTGAAGTGTCGCGGAAGGCGGCGCTCGTTCCTGCTAATGTGATTAAAATATGTTTTGTGAATATTTTTGGAAACTCCGCTGCCATACCATCGGCGGCGAAATCTCGGGCAAAATTGCCTTTTTCATCCAACGTTCCCGCGTTTGATGTTTTGCGTGCTAGTTGAATCGCTTCGGCGGACGTGGTGGAAACATTTTGCCAACCACTGTTAGTAGAGTCGAGTGACCGCAACAGCCAGATCATTGCGGCCCAACGGTTGATTTGGCTTTCGGTGGGATTAATTTCTTTGCCAAGTTGCCAACTCATTTCGCTGCCTGCCACCATTTGCCCGACCAACCACGCCTGTGCGCCGTTCCAGTTCGTCGTCTCCTGCCAGTGCTTCGGCTGCGTCACGCATTGGCCGTCGAGTTCGAAGATGAGTTCGGGATGGCCAGCGGCGAGGATGTCGGCGTCCACGTTCTGGTGGCAGGCCACACAGGTGTTGGCGCGGACGTAAAGATTTTGCAGGTCGCGCATCCCGGCATTGATGCGGTCGGCGTGCGTGTAGTCCTTGCGCGTGTGCGAGCGAATCCAGTTCTCCGCCGCGCCGTGGCAGTTCTCGCACGAGACGCCGTCGGAAATCTTCACGGCCTTGTCGAGCCGCGCGGCGGGGACGGTCTGCATCGGCGCGTGGCAGACGGTGCAACGCGCGGACTGCGTGGGATTGCCGAGCTTCAACGTCTCCGCAATGCGCTCGCTGCGTGCGGTGGTGAGCGTGGCGAACGGGCGCTCGTGGTGGACATCGTATTTCGCCCAAACGGTGTATTGACGGCTCTTGTCGTCTGCGCCGCCGTGGCAGCCGCTCGTGGCGCAAGATTGCGCGCCGAGAAATTTCGGGGCGTCTTCCGCGCGAAGGTTGAGGGAGAAAAAAGCAATTAACGCAAAGGCGCAAAGGCGCAAAGACGCAAAGACGGTGGCGGGACACAAGTTTGGAGTTCCGCCTTCAGGCGGTCGGGTTGGCAAGGTTCGCCGAGCCGCCTGAAGGCGGAACTCCGAACTAGTTAATCGGTTGCCGAGCACGCGAACTTGTTATAGCGTTTTCTCCGGCAATGCAACCCATTAGCGACAAGTTGGAGTCCGGCGAGCCGCTTTCCACGGAGCAGTTGCTGACCTACCTCCCGTCGCTCAAGGAAGTTCCCGCCGCGCAACTCAAGTGGGCCGAAGGCGCGGCTGTTCTCCATCGCTACAAGCGCGGCGATTACGTCTGCCGCGAAGGCGAGTTCGGCTCGACGGCGTTTTACATCGTGTCCGGCAGCGTGGATATTTTCATCGCCAGCCAGATCGCGCACGTCAAAACGCATTCGGGCGGCAACACTGGCTTTCTCGGACGCGGCGTCGCGCGGATGAAAAGTTTTCTCGTCAGCGAGAAAGACGAGAAGCGCGACGGCAAAACCCGCACGTTCATTCCCATTGACGCGTCGGTGGATCTCTCCATCACCAAGCCGCTCGCCGTCCTCGGCGCGGGCGAACTCTTCGGCGAGATGACGTGCCGCACGTTCTCGCCGCGCTCGGCCACGGTGCGTGCGGCGGAGGACTGCGTGGTCGTGGAATTTCTGCGCGTCGTGCTGGACATGCTCATGGGCTCGCGCGCCATTGATGCCGTCACCAAGGCCGGCACGCGCGTAAAAGTGCCGACCTTCAAAGGCACGTCGTTCAAGGCCGAGATGGATAAGAAATACCGCGACCGCTCGCTCTCGAACCATCTGCGCTCCGTGCCGCTGTTCAGTTCGCTCGACGAATTTTTCATGGACCGCCTCAAGCAGAACGTCGAACTCGTCTCGTTCGACAAAGGCGAGGCCATCTGCAAGCAGGGCGACGCGGCGGACGCGTTTTATCTCATCCGCCAAGGCATGGTGAAAGTTTCGCAAGGCCTCGCCGGCGGCGAAATGGTTCGCACCTACTTGAGCCGTGGCGATTACTTCGGCGAGATCGGCTTGCTAAAAAATCAGCCGCGCGGAGCGACTTGTTCCGCGCTCGACCGCGTGGATGTGGTTCGTATCAAGGCCACCGAGTTCAACGCGATGCTGGAAACTTTCCCCGACGTGCGCGCCACGCTCACGCAAGTCGCCGACGCACGCATCAAAGCCGGCGAGCAATCCAAGCTGCCCGTCGGCCTCAACATGGACGAGTTCCTCGATCAGGGATTGTTCGAGGCGCAGAACCTGTTGCTCATTGACCTCGATCGCTGTGTGCGTTGCGACCTGTGCGTGCGCGCCTGCGCCGACGCCCACGACGGCGTCACGCGCCTGCTGCGCGACGGCCTGCGCTACGACAAATATCTCGTCGCCACCGCCTGCCGCACCTGCCGCGACCCGTTGTGCATGACGCAATGCCCCGTCAGCTCCATCCGCCGCAAGGACAACCTCGAGATCATCATCGAAGACTGGTGCATCGGCTGCACCAAATGCGCCGAGCTGTGTCCGTTCGGCAACATCAACATGCACCCCGTCGAGTTGATGGAAGAAAAAAAGGTGGCTGTGCCTTCCGCGAGTTCGGAGTCCCGCCTTCAGGCGGCTTCCCCCGCGACCGCTGCAACATCCGCCGAACCGTCTAAAGGCGGAACTCCAAGCCCTGCGAAAGAGAAATTCAACCTCATCGAATTCTTCGGCCTGAAAAAAACCGCTGCCGCGCCGAAGAAGACCGCCAACAAAGCCGCCACCTGCGACCTTTGCACCGACCTGAACATGCCGAGCTGCGTCTATGCCTGCCCGCACGACGCCGCGATGCGCGTTGACCCCAGCGAATTTTTCGCCAACCGCCTCGCCGGTCGCCAGCTCACCGCGACCAGCTTCCAGCAAGTCAAACGCTTCGACCCGCGCACGACGCACAAGGCGACGATAAAGAAAGGGGATGAGTGAAATCGGAAATCAAATTGAAATTGGCGCGCACTTCCCCCTCACCCCGGCCCTCTCCCTTGGGGAGAGGGGGAATTATTTCCAGTCTTTTTGCAAAACCAAGCGCTGGATTTGCCGGACGCGCAACCGAAGAATCAGAAAGCGCCGATAGCTGTCCCCTCTCCCCAAGGGAGAGGGTTAGGGTGAGGGGAAACGAGACGCTCTAATAAGCAACGATGCCCACACCAACCAAAAACCTGACCACGCTAGCCCGCAATTTGCGGAAGCGTGATACTTGGGCCGAGAAGCTCATGTGGAGTTGGCTGCGTGACAAAAGATTTTCCGCTTACAAATTCCGAAGGCAGCACGCCTTCGGCCCATACATTCTCGACTTCTTCTGCGTCGAAGCATTTTTGAACATTGAACTCGATGGTTCACAGCACGGTTTCCCAGAAGGAAGTCAAAAGGATGCAAAGCGTGACGCTTGGCTGGTCAAGGCGGGCGTGAAGGTTTTGCGATTTTGGAACTCGCGCCTGCGCCAAGAAAAGGATTCCATCCGCGCTACGATTTGGCGTGAGTTGCAGGAACGCTCAGCGCATCCGCTGCCAGATTATTGTCGGCCAATGATTTCGAATGAGCAGGACGGTAAAAATATGGCGACCGCTTCCCCCTCACCCCAGCCCTCTCCCTCGGGGAGAGGGAGCATTGCAGCCAGCCGCAATCAAAAAACCACGACTGGGTTTGCCGGACGCGCAACCGAAGAATCAGAAAGCGCCGTTGGCTGTTCCCTCTCCCCAAGGGAGAGGGTTAGGGTGAGGGGAAACGAGACGCTCTAATAAGCAACGATGCTTACCTCAACAAAATTACAAAATGATCCTCGACCGCAATCATTGGCCGTGGTTTGGGTTCGTCCTCGTGGCGAGCGCGGTGGTGCAACCGCCGCTTGCCAACATTGTGCCGCATGTTAGCTTTTCCCCATGACAACGACCGTTGAAGCCATCTACGAGCAGGGCAAACTGGTTTTGCCGCAGCCGTTGTCCTTGCCTGAACACGCCCACGTGCGCGTGACCATCGAATCCGACCTGCCGCTCGATGCCGAACAGGACAGCCCGGAGTTGGAAGCCGAGTTGTTGAAGGCTGCGGACGGACCGTTCGCCACTTACTCGGCGGCAGCGCTGCGGGACGCGTGTGAGAAAGTCATCAAAGCCAAGCGTGGATGAACCTGACGGTGGAAAAATCTCCGCTGTTCGATTCGGATGTCACCGGCCAGTTCGGCTGGTATTTGGATGAGGCGGGAGCGGAACTGGCGTGGCGGTTTTTCTCGGCGGTGGATGCCACGATAACCAAGCTTGCCCGGCAACTAGACATCGGGCGCGTCCGGCGTTTTCAGAATCCCGCGTTGCAAGATTTGCGTTCGTTCCGGGTTGAACCGCCGTTTGACAGGCTACTTATCTTTTACCGCGTCACGGAAGACAAGTTGCAGTTGTGGCGACTGATGCACGGCGCGCGGGATTTGCCGCGCCGGTTGGTTGAACCTACGGAAAGCTGATTTTCAAATGATCATAGACCGCAATCATTGGCCGTGGTTCGGGTTCGTCCTCGTGGCGAGCGCGGTGGCGGGCTTGCTCTACCTCGCCAACTTCCATCCCGACCTCCTGCCGTTCCATCTGCCGCTGCCCGCGTTCCTCGGCCCGACGCCGCCGTTGCGCGGCACGGTCGGAGGCAGTCCGCTCGGTTTGATTTTCGGCATCATCGCGCTCGCCATTTTTATTTTCGCCGCGATGCTCGGCGCGCGTCGCAAGAAACCCGCGTGGCGCATCGGTCGCGTGCAGGTCTGGCTCAAGGCGCACATCTGGCTCACGTTGCTCACCGTGCCGCTCATCGCGCTGCACTGCGATTTCTCCGGCGGTGGCCCGATGACGAAACTTCTCCTCGCGCTCTACGCCATCGTGATGGTCAGCGGCTTTTACGGACTCGCGCTGCAACATTTTCTGCCGCGCATCATGAAGGAACAGATCCCGCTCGAAACCATCTTCGAGCAAATCCCGCACATCCTGAAAACGCTGCACGAAGCCGCGCAAAAACTCCGTCAAACCGTCGTCGCCCCGCCCGCCGCGCCTGTGAGTTCGGAGTCCCGCCTTCAGGCGGCTTCCCCCGCAACATCCGCGACTCCCGCCGGACCGCCTGAAGGCGGAACTCCGAACCCAGAGCCGGCGAAAGTTGATCCGTCCACCGACATCTTGAAACAATTTCTCGATCAGGAAGCGTTGCCGTATCTGGCGGCGAAGCGCGGCGACAAGTTGCGCCTCGGCAGCCAGCGCGTGGCGGACGATTATTTCCGCGCGCTCAAGGTGAGCGTCACCACGCAATGGCACGCCGACGTGGAGCGGTTGCAGAACTGGTGCGACGAGCGGCGGCAACTGGACTTGCAGACGCGCTATCAGCACTGGCTGCACGGCTGGCTGTTCGTGCACGCGCCGATCTCGTTCGTGCTGCTCGCGCTGACCGTGTGGCACGTCGTCGTGACGGTGTGGAGATATTGATTCAAGCCACAGATGAACACAGATGAAACACAGATGGGAAAAGATTTTGTCCGCAGATTGCGCGGATTGACGCAGATTCTACTTGGGGAAAAATCTGCGGAAATCTGTGCCATCTGCGGATGTCTTATCTGTGTTTCATCTGTGCCAATCTGTGGCTAAAAACTGATTCGCATGGCTCAACCGCAAAGAACCCAGAAGTCCATCGCCGAGCGGTTCAAAGGCAATCTGGACTACTACAAGAAGGCGCATTACCTGCGTCGCGCGAAATTTTTGGTCACGCTCGGCGTCGTGGTCGTCGGCCTCGCGGCGATGGCGATGTGGCATTTCTTCGGCAGCGAGAAATTTTATTCGTCCGGTAGCATCACGCGCTCGCACGCGCAGTTCGCCAGCCAGTGCGGGAAATGCCACGTCGGCGCGAACACGATTGACCAGATCAAGGCGTCGTTCCACGCCGACCAACGCTCGCTCGCGCTCTCCGCGATGGATGAGGCGTGCCTGAAGTGCCACAAAAGTTTTGACCGCCACACCCCGAACGTTGTGCAAAGTCATTCGTGCGTGGCGTGCCATCACGAGCACACCGGCAGCGGCCCGATGCACCCGCCGTCCGACCGCAACTGCCAGGTTTGCCACGGCGACGCGGCCATCATGCAGGCGTCGCTCGCGAAGGGGAAATCGCTCGGGCTTTATCACGCCGCTGTAGGAGACGAGGTGACGAGTCTTAAATCAAATCGGCAATCGGCAATCGGCAATCGGCAATCAATTAGTCAGAGTCTTCTCACGTCGTCTCCTACGATTGAAAAACGAGGCAAGCTGCAACTCATCACCGCTTTCGCCACCGACCATCCGGAGTTCCAACTCGTCGCCGAAAAACTCCGCGACCCGGACACGCTCAAGTTCAATCACCAGTTGCACCTGACCTCGCCGACGATTCCCGCCTTGCCCGACGGCAAGAAGCTGGAGTGCGCGGCCTGCCATCAGCCCGATGCGAGCGGCGGTTTCTATCGCAAAATTTCGTTCGCCGCGAACTGCCAGGTCTGCCACTCGCTGCAATTCGACGCCGAGAATCCCGCGCTGCGCGTGCCGCACGGCAACGCCGAGTTCGTGCGCGCATTCCTCCGCAGCCTGCCCGCGCAATACGCCGAGCACGCCAAGCGCGAGAAAAATCTAACGGCGCAGGACGACGTGAACGCCTTCGTGCAAGCGCAGATGGCGCGGTTGCGCGAGCAGGTCGGTTCAGGCGAGGAACTGGAGCGCGAGATTTTCTTCAGCGACGCGCACACCGGCCCGAGCACGCGCGTGGCGGGCATGGATGCGACGAGCCGCGCGCGTTTCCCCGGCTGCGCGTATTGCCACGAAGTCACCGCCAGCGGCGACGCCACGCCGCAGATCACGAAGCCCGTCATCATGGACCGCTGGTTCGTGCGCGGCGGTTTCAACCACGCCAAGCACTCGCAAGTCGCCTGCGAGAAATGCCACGACGTTCGCGGCAGCAAGTACACGGCGGACATTCTCCTGCCGTCAAAGGCCAGTTGCGTCACCTGTCACAGTCCGAAGGGCGGCGCGGCGAGCAATTGCTCCGAGTGCCATCAGTATCACGCGAAGAAATGAATTGGTCGCGGAGCGACACGGGAAATTAGCCAGACACGAAGTGTCTGGATCACCGCCCAATTGAAATCCGTCCTGAAGGGACGGCGGAAACATTCCTTCGTCCCTTCAGGACGTTTCCATTTTGAAACACGCAACCAGCCACTTCGTAGCTGGCTAATTTCCGTTGCCGCTCTGCGGCAGGTTCATCCAACGTTAGAGGTCGGGATTTCTTGGGAACTTCGCGTAGGGCAGGCGCGTGCCGTTGTAGAAAAAGTTGTCCGACATCATCCCGGTCGGCGGCAGGTTGCTGACCGTGCCGCTTGCGCCGATGAGGTCGTCCTGGTCAATGCCGTCGCCGCTCACGCCGAGCGCGCCGATGAGCACGCCATTACGGTAGAGCGGAAAGCCGCCGGGGAAAATCGTGATGCCGTTCGGCAGGTTCGGGTTCGCGACGGCGGGCGGCGCGGCGAAGACGACGCCGTTGAGCGGGTTGGTCACGCCCGCCGGAATGAGCGAGAATTGTTCCTGCAAA
>JANMJO010000116.1:0-5605 GCA_031371425.1 Verrucomicrobiales bacterium
TCGATGGATTTGTGGATCAACATCGCGCTCGCCGACTTGCTCAAGCTGCTCAAGCGCGTGGATGGCTTCGTGCTAAACGACAGCGAGGCGGAATTGCTTACGAAGGAGGACAACCTGTTCGTGGCGCTGAAGAAGATTCACGCGCTCGGCCCGAAATACGTCATCAGCAAGAAAGGTTCGCACGGCTCGGTGCTGTCCGGGCCGAAGGGCGTGTTCATCTGCCCCGCGTATCCGCTGCACACCGTGGAAGACCCCACGGGCGCGGGCGATTCGTTCGTCGGCGGCATGATGGGCTACCTCGCCACGGCCAAGGGTTCGGTGGATGCGAACATCCGCCGCGCGATGGTCTATGGCAGCGTGACGGCGAGCTTCTGCTGCGAAGGTTTCGGGCTGAACCGCACCACGAAGGTCAAGCGCACGGACATCAACCGCCGCGTGAAGGAACTGGAAAAGCTGACGAAGTTTTGAGGTGGCACAAAAATAGACGGTAATAGGAACTGACCCCTTTACGAGATATTCCTCGCGCGCCATGGCGTCATCGTGCTTGCCGTAACGCTTGTTGAGGTTGAAGGGCGGGTCGGCGAAACAGGCATCCACACTGGCGTCGGGAATTTTCCGCAATGCCTTGAGGCAGGAAGCCGACGATGATCTGGTCGAGGAGCGGCGATGTGGCTTTGGCTGTCACTTTGAAACAATGTGCGTTTACAGCAATTGCAAGGCAAGCAGTTCAGCCAGCATTTGCGCCGGCCAGCGGCGATTGACCACAACCGCCCTGATTTTTGGTTGCTCGCCCACGGGTTTGAAATACGATGCCCGCACCTTGACTCGATGAATTCATTCCGCAACCACCTACTCCGCGATCTATCTGTGCCCACCAGCACGGCTTGGTTGCTGGCGGATATTGCTGAAGCGAAGGGGAAACAGGAACTCTACACCCGCCAGTCACCGCAAATCCTGAAAGCCTTGCGCGACACCGCCATCATCCAGAGCGCGGAATCATCCAATCGCATCGAGGGCGTGACCGTGGATCGCGACCGGTTGAAGCCGCTGGTTTTGGGCAACGCCCGTCCGCGTGACCGATCCGAGGAGGAAGTCATGGGCTACCGGCGCGCGTTGAACGAGGTTCACGCCAAGGCAGGGCGTATCGCCATCAATGCCGCCACGTTGAAACATCTGCACGCGCTCTGCCAGCAGGGCAGCGGCGACGCCGGGGAATTCAAGCGGCTCGACAACGACATCATCCAACTCCTGCCCGGCCAAGCGCCCAAGATTCGGTTCAAATGCGTGCCCGCCAAACAGACCGCCGCCGCCGTGGACGAACTCTGTTTGCTCTACCGCCACGCGCTCGATCAGGAACGCGCCATGCCGTTCATCGCCACCGCCGCGCTCATTCTTGATTTCACCTGCATCCATCCGTTCCGCGATGGCAATGGCCGCGTGTCCCGCCTGCTCACCTTGCTGGCGCTTTACCAGCACGGCCATGAGGTGGGCCGCTACATCAGCCTGGAGCGGCTCGTCGAGGAATCCAAAGAGGATTACTACGAAGCCTTGCAGCGGAGTTCCCAGCGCTGGCATGAGGGCAAGCACGACCTGACGCCGTGGCTGAATTTCTTTCTCGCCATCATCCGCCGCGCCTGTGGCGAATTTGAACAGCGCGCCGGCCAGATCAAAAGTCCGCGCGGTGCGAAAACGGAACTGCTGGAACAAGCCATCGCCAGCACCCTGGGCGATTTTACCGTCGCGGAGCTGGAACGGCTTTGTCCGGGCGTTGGCCGTGACCTCATCCGGCATCGGTTGAAGGAACTCAAGGCTGCTGGTTCTGTGGAATGTATCGGACGCGGCCCGGGGGCAAAGTGGCGAAAGCGGGTAATGACTTTGAAATAGGGTAATAAAGAGGGTAATGATTCAAATGCACGAGGCGGAATGGTTAACTAGAAAAATACGGATTGATACCAAGCTGCGTTCGCTCAACCCGGCTTGGCAAATCATCCCTTGGCGCGATGGCCTCGATACTTCCAAACTCGCTTGCCACGCCGTCACTGAATTTCCCACCGCCAACGGCCCGGCGGACTACGCTCTGTTTGTAAACGGGGTTTTCCTCGGCATCATTGAAGCCAAGAAGGTCTCGGTAAACCCGCAAAATGTTTTGGAGCAGGCCAAGCGCTATGCCTCCGGTGCGTTCCAAGGGCCGGGCAACTGGAACGGCTACCGTGTCCCATTCCTCTACGCGACCAATGGCGAGATCATCTGGCATCTGGATGTCCGGGCCGACAAATCTGCCTCTCGACCGATCGTCAATTTTCACACGGCAGCGGCCTTGGAAGAAAAGTTTTCCTTCGATGACAGCCGCTCCCGCCATTGGTTGCTCGACACGCCACCGGAACGGATTACCCGGCTGCGTCCGTATCAGGTCGCGTCCATCGTCGCCACGGAAAGTGCCATGCTCGCCGGCAAACGTGAGTTGCTCGTCGCCATGGCCACCGGCACGGGCAAAACCTTTCTCACCGTCGCGCAAATCTACCGGCTGCTGGAGAGTAAAAAATTCCGGCGCATCCTCTTTCTCGTGGATCGCAAGGCGCTCGCGGCTCAGGCCGTGCGCACGTTCAATGCGTTCGACACCAACCAGGGCAACAAGCTCACGCAGGAATACGAAGTTTACAGTCAGAAATTCCAGCGAGAGGATTTCGGCGACGACGAGCCGTTCGACCCGAAGGTGCTGCCGAATGAATACCTGACCAATCCCAATTCCACGCACACGTTCGTTTACGTCTCCACCATCCAGCGCATGGCGCGAAATCTTTTCGGCGCAGAAGGCTGCTTTGCCCAGTCCGGCGGCGACACCGAAGCCGAGGCGGATGCCAACAAGCTCGACATCCCCATTCACGCCTTCGACCTCATCATCGCGGACGAATGTCATCGCGGCTACACGATGCAGGAGACGAGCCTCTGGCGCGACACGCTCACGCATTTCGACGCCGTCAAAATCGGCCTCACCGCCACGCCCGCGCCGCACACCACCGCGCTCTTTGGCCCGCCCGTGTTCCGTTACGATGTCGAGCAGGCCATCCTCGATGGTTTCCTCGTGGACTACGAAGCCGTCGCTATCAAGTCCGAGGTGCGCATGAATGGTGCGTTTCTCAAGGAAGGCGAAGAAGTCGGCTACATTGACACCAGCACCGGCAAGGAACATCGCGACGAACTGGAGGACGAGCGGCAATTCCCCTCCGAAGACATTGAGCGCCGCATCACCGCCCCGCAGAGTAATCGAGCAATCATCGAGGAAATCGCCCAGCACGCCTACACCCACGAAAAGGAGACCGGCCATTTCCCGAAAATCCTCATCTTCGCCGTCAACGACATCGCACACGCCTCGCACGCCGATCAACTGGTGAAAACCTGCCGCGAAGTGTTCGGGCAGGGCGACGACTTCGTCCAGAAAATCACCGGTAACCCGAACGTGGACCGCCCGCTCCAGCGCATCCGCGAGTTCCGCAACCGCCCGAATCCCAAGGTCGTCGTCACCGTGGACATGCTTTCGACCGGCGTGGATATTCCCGCGCTGGAGTTCATCGTCTTCCTGCGCCCGGTCAAGTCGCGCATTCTCTGGGTGCAGATGCTCGGGCGCGGCACGCGCAAATGCCCGGAGATTAACAAGACCAAGTTCGTTGTCTTCGATTGTTTCGACGGCACGCTCATCCAGTATTTCAAAAACACCACCGACTTTGAAATCCAGCCACCCACCAAGACGCCGCTGACGCTGCCGCAAGTCATCGAAAATATCTGGCAGAACGTGGACCGCGATTACCATGTCCGCATCCTGGCCAAACGTCTGCGCCGGATTGAAAAGGACATGAGCGGCGAGGCCCGCATTGAATTTGCCAAATGGATTCCGGATGGCGACATCGGCGCGTTCGCCGGCCAGTTGCCGCAGAAAATCAAATCCGATTTCACCGGCACGATGAAGCTGTTGCGCAACGAGGAATTTCAAAAGCTGCTGCTGGAATATAAACGCGCCTACGTTCCGTTCCTCGTCGGCTACGAAGTGCAGGACACCGTCTCGTCCAAAAAAGTGGATCGCTTCGGCAAATACGAAACTGCCGAAGGCTACCTCGACGCCTTCTCGCGGTTCGTGAAGGAAAACGCCGACAAAGTGGATGCGTTGAGCATTCTGCTGAAACGCCCGCGCGACTGGCGGCCCAAAGCCTTGGAAGAACTCCGCCGCACGCTGGCGCAAAACCAGTTCGACGAGCACAAACTCCAGGAAGCGCACAAGATTGCCAGCCACAAGGCGCTGGCCGACGTGATCTCCATCGTCAAACACGCCGCCACCGCGCAATCTCCCGTGCTGAACGCCGAGGAACGCGTGAACCGCGCCATGGACGCGCTGGCGGCGAAGCACAAATTCACCACAGAACAACTGCAATGGCTCTCGCTCGTCCGCGAGCAACTCATCAAGAACCTCACCATTGATGAGGATGATTTTGATAATACGCCGCTACTCCAAGGACGCGGCGGAATGGCAAAAGCGAAACAGGTTTTTGGAGAATTGAATTTACTCGTCGCTCAACTCAACGAAGCGGTAGCCGCTTGAATTATGAAAATACGTCTTTTCCCAATTGTGATTGTTGCTGCGCTTGGACTCTTTGATGCCCAAGGCCAGATTCAAACCAATGTCACCGTTGAAAGCCGAAGCACAAGCACACCTCCAGTTAACATCCAACTTTCTTTGCCCGATGCTCTAGCAGTTACGAACACTGTTACTTTCAAGCTGGACGAGCAAACGCTAAAAATACTTCAGCGTGTTGGTGCTTCTTTAGGAACGAACCCTATAGCAATTCAACTAGACAGTCAGAGCTTGGCTCAACTGATGCAATTCTCCACGAATACAGCATTGATCCAATTGGATGAGACCACCCTTGCGGCATTACAACCGCGCCCTGAGCCGTGGTGGAAAAACTTGATTCCCCTGTTTGCTACGTTGATCGGTGCGGTGATTGCCTTTGGAAGCAGTTTCTGGGCTATAACGCGCTCACATAACCTCCAAATAGAACGCAAGGAAAAGGAGGATGCTAAATTCGTTCGCAATATTCTCAAATCAATAGAAGCCGAATTGGATGCGCTTTCCGGAATCTTCAACCAAGGAATCGGAGGCAAACTAAAAGAGAGAACAGGGCGTATGTTTCTAGTGAGGCTCGCGCTCTCGCAGGATTATTTCACTGTCTACGGGGCAAACGCCGCCAACCTGGGGAAAATAAACCCTGAAACAGCAACAGCCATTATTTCTCTCTACCAAACAATGAAGGCGTTGATTGAAAATTTCAGAATTAATAACGAATACATACAGATGCATGATGTTGTTATGCATCAATGGAGGACTACTTTTGCCGTAAGGCCGGAAGGGCTTGCCCAGAGAGGTCTGGAACTTGAAGAACTCCTCAGCCAGCAGGGAGACGAGCTTGTGCGGCTTAGCGAAAGTGTAGAACAACAATACAAAGCCCTCAAAAAAACCTTCGAGGAATTAAACTAGCAGTCATACAAATTTCATGTCCGACATCGTCCAAAAACTCTGGGGCTTCTGCCACACGCTGCGCCATGACGGCGTGGA
>JANMJO010000133.1:0-5140 GCA_031371425.1 Verrucomicrobiales bacterium
CAACTCGAAGTCGAGCATGGCCTGGTGGAATTTTCCGGCGCACGCGGCACAAAGCCCCTGGCCATTGCGGCGGGCGAACTGGCCGTGGTCACGAAGAGTTTGCCGCAGGCGCAACGGCTCGCGCGCAATCCATACCTCTGGCCGTTCAGCAGCGACAGTCCATGGAACACTCCGCTCGGCAGTGGCGCGAAGTTTGAACCGTTGCCCGGCCAACCGCTCCTCGCCGACGGCCCGTTGGAGAACGCGGTGCGCGGGCGGCATCCGTTCTTCGGTCGCCCCACGGATACGTTGCGGCGCATCTGGGTGCGCGGTGAAGTTCGTGCCGATGTGCGCTTGAGTGAAAACGCATTGCCGCCCCCCGGTCTGACCGAGCCGGTCGTGCTGATGCAGCGGACGCGCCGTTACGCACTGGAGTTGCGCGATGTCAACGTGCGCCCCGATGGCGATCTGGAAGCCTCGGACATTGAACGCACGGATCTCGCCAGCAGCGGCACGGGTGCTTTCGCCGTCGCCGCAAAACCGTTCGGGCTGTCGAATCTCGGCGGACTGATTCGCGCGGGCGAACTGGGCGATGGAATCCGTCATGCGCTCTCCGCCCGCGTCAGCCGCGAGCGTCTGGGTGGCCGGCAGAAACGCTCCGAGCCGAGCACCGTGTGGCCGGCGGCTGGTGGCGACGCGGCGCGCGAAGAATTCTTAAACATCGGCACGTTGCTGGCGATTCCGCCGGGCGTGGACATTCGTGCACTCGTGGGCGACTCCGGCCCGGGCTACGAACTCGCGCGGGCGATGCAGGATTATGGCGTTTATATTTCGGGCTACGCGAATGTCCCGCTTGCTTTGATTCGCGGCGAAACGGAGCTGAATCCGGCGGATGAAGATAAAATTCTCAACCAACTCGTGCCGCTGCTGCAAGTCGTGGTCAACAACACCGCAGCAACTCCCGGCGGCGGCGGCACACCCCGGCGCGACCCCGCGCCCGCACTCCCGCCCGGACGATAGGCCGTCGAATACACCTCGGCATGTAACATTCTGCCCGCCTCGCGCTATTCCATAGTGAATGAAGAAAATAATTTATCTGCTGCTGACCGGCGGACTGACCCTGACCGTCGGCGCGCAAACCAATCTCATTCAGAACGGTTCATTCGCGGGCGGCTTTACGGGCTGGCAGACGAACGGGCCGGCCTCGGTGAAATTTATTCTCACCACGAACACGCCGGACGGCTCGACGGGCGTGATCGTGAGCAATCGTCCGAGTGTCAACGGCAGCATCAATTACACGTTGCAACAAAACATCGCCACCGCGCTCACGAACGGCGCAAATGGCCGCACCTACACCACGAGTTATCGCCTGCGACCGCAGACCGTGCCGACTTCCACGCGGTGTGCCCTCACGCTTTATTATCCGACGGGTTCGGAAAAGATCATCCTCGCCGAGCAGGTGGCACGCACGAACGGCGCGTGGCTTACGGTGCGCGGCACGTTGCCGGTGACGTGGTCGAACGGACTCACCAGCGCGATCTTCAGTATCGAGGTTGGGCAGACGGGCGAGACGAATTATCCCGCGTTCACCGTGGACGACGTGCGGATGGACACGGACACGGATGCGGACGGTCTGCCGGATTTCGTCGAGACCAACACCAGTCCCGTGCTGGCCGACACGGACGCCGACGGCTTGCCGGACGAATGGGAAATTCGCAACGGTTTCGATCCCGCACTCACCAACGAACGTAATGGCGATCCCGATGGCGATGGCTTCACCAACTTTCAGGAATATTGGGCCGCGACAAATCCGCGTGACGAGTTGTCGTTTCCCGGTCGCCCGGCGAATCCCAATATGTCGGCGAACGCGCGCGCGGTGTTGCGTTATCTCGCGCTACTGCCGAGCAGCGGGCATGGGCTGGTGGGGCAGCACGTCTCCAATCCTGGCACGCCACAAAACGAGTTCACCAACCAAGTCATCGGGCTTTACACGAACACCGGTTACTGGCCGGGGTTGGTGGAGTTTCAATACGACGACGGCACGAGTCCGATGCAGATTCCGACCGTGAATCCGCTCGCGCGTGCGTGGTGGACCAACGGCGGCATCCTCGCGATCAAGTTCAACCCGCGCAATCCGTGGACGGGCGGCCCGCAGTCCACCACGAACAACGGCTTCGTGGACATTCCCGGATTGCTCGACCCGGTGAACAACAGCACCCCCGCGAATCTGGCGACGAATCTCACCGCGAACGCGCGCTTCATGGGCTGGCTGGACGAAGTCGCGGCGGGACTCGCGGAATTGCAGACGAACGGCGTGGCCGTGATTTACCGCACGGGCGCGGAGATGAACGGCGGCTGGTTCTGGTGGGGCAAACGGCCGCAGGGTCATTATCAGATGCTCTGGCGGTTCATGTTTGATTACTTCACGCACACGAAAAAACTGAACCACCTCATCTGGACCTGGGAAGGCGACGCCGGCGTGCATGAATTGTCAGCCAGCGATTATTTCTTCCCCGGCGCGGATGTCGTGGACGTGATGAGCCACAATTTCTACAGCGACGATTGGAAACAGCCGTTTCCCTCGGAACAACTTTATCGCGACTACGGCAAAGTCTATGCCTTCCCCCAGGCCGGGCCGGCGCAAGGCGGGCAACGCGACGGCACGTTCTCCAACACGCTCTACGCCGACGCCATCACGAACCGCTTCCCGCGCTGCTCGTGGATCGGCGTGTGGAACAGCTTCACCACCGGCGGCGGCGCGAACCACTGGCACATCGCCATCGTGGACAACACCAATGCGCTCGCGCTTATGCAGCGCCCGTGGTCCACCACGCGCGACGAAGTGAACTGGCAGACCCACGTCGTCGCATCTGGCGGCAGCATCCGAATGAGCGGCGCAATGGTGGACGTGCGCTGGCAAAGCGGCTTTCTGCAATCCTCCACCAACCTCGTAAACTGGACGGACGTGGATCGCCCCGCGTGGCCGTATCTGCAAAGTCCCGCCGCCGCTGCGCGCGGCTTCTGGCGTGTGCGCGAGTGAATGGCTCAAGCTTGAGTTCCACCACTCACGTCCGCCGCTCTTTGATGCTCGCCAGAATATCCGCCACGACCTCCGCCTTCGGCTTCGCGCCTTGCGGGCCGCCGTGGTGGAGGCGATCAGCACCGCGTCGTCGTTGCGTCAATCGTTCTTTTCCACGGCCAGCGTCACCGGCCCGATCAAACCAGACGGAACGAGCGGCGAATCCTTGGTGAAATAATTCCAAGTCGTGAAAGTATATCAGCCCGGCGACGGACGCGGCTGACCTTTGATGAACCAATCCGGGAAAGCCTTGAGCGGCCCGCCGTAGCCGAAGTCGCCTTTGTTCCACTCGCAGTCCGCTGGCTCGTGCTCATCGCCAATCAACCGGTTCACCCACACATTCACGACTTTGATTTCGAGTTTGTTCCCCGTCCGTTTCACGGCACGCGTGATGTCCACCCGCCACGGCGCGGTCCAAACCACACCCAGATTTTTTCCATTGAGCCACACCTCCGCGAGTTCGCGGACAACGCCCAGGTCGAGCAACAGTCTTGCGTTGCCGACATTCGTCAGCGTCTGCGGGAGATCAAACGTCTTCGTGTAAGTCGCCGTGCCGCTGTAAAATTTAATGCCCGGCTCGGGGCGCGTTGACCAATCGTCGAGCTTCTCAAACGTCATCTGCTTCGGCCCGCCCCACTTCGGATCAAAGGCCACCTGCCACGCGCCGGTGATTTCTCCCGCCGCTTGCGACGGCGGAAAATTCCTAGCCCGCGCCACCCGCTGTCCAATTGGTTTTCGGAACACCACGAAGCAGCTCTCCGCGCCAGCGAATTCCAGCGGCACGAAAGTTCGCTTATCTTTAATTTCAAACTCCAGCAAGTCGCGCCGCGCACCCGTCACGGGATTCCAGAGTTCCGGCTGCTTGCCGGCAACGCCGAATGAACCGACCGCCGCGCCGTTGTTGGTCGCCAAGTTCGCGATGAAATAGATTTCGTTCGTCCCGTCGCTGCGATGGATGCCTTTCAATTTCAAACCGCGCGTGACATTCGTGGTCGCGAAGTCGTTGCTCGCAATCGCGCCCCATTGCAGCAACGCCTGACAGCGCGAGAGGTATTGCACCCATGCCTTGCCAGATTCCCACCACGTCTGCGTGCGGTCGAAGTGCGTCCCCCATTGGCCCATCACCACGCCCGGCTTCCAGCGCTCATCGAACGGCTGATGCGTGAAGCGATGCAGCAACATGCGGTTCACACCGTCGCAAAACGCCGCGTCGCCGATGGGCTTGAGCCACGCGGGCGTCTCCGTCCATTGACTATCCTCGGGCGAACCCGTGTAAGCCTCCGCCTCGATGATGTTCCGCCCCGCCGTGCGCACGGCGGCCACCGTCGGCGCGAGGTCGTAAGGATCATATTTGCCGCCGTGCGTCCAAAATTCCGTCACAATCCGGTCCACTTGCGGCACGACATCGGTGATGTTCCACGGCCCGCCATACGGTTCGCACATGAACTTGAGTCCAGCGGCGTGCAACGTGCGCTGGATCGTTGGAAAATAATTCTCGCGATACAGATCGCGAATCGTCTGCTCAAAATCGTCCTGGAATTTTTTCGTCTCCGCTTCGCTGCCAATCACCCGCTTCGCCAGCGTCGGCAGAAACGGCGTCAGTTCATAACCGCGCCGCGCCACAAATTCCTCGCGCATCTTCAGCGTCCAGCCCGGCGTGCCAGCCTCATAGCTGTCGAAGTGATAGTAGTTAAACCCGTCACCAACCAAATCGCCGAGGTGACGCTGCGCCGCGCCGATGAGGTGGTTCATGTGAAACCCCACCGCCGCGCCGCTCATCTTGTCGCACTCCAGCCCGATGGCTTCCCACTGGCACGGCTGCAACAGCGCACCCATCGTCGTGCGACCAAAGCGGTAGATGATCCAATCGCCCGGCGGCGCGACCCACTCCAGCTTCCCCTCCGCAGACATTTTGGACGAGAGCACCACCACGTCGCCACAACCAACGACACCGCCCGCCGGCAACGCCAGCACAGCGACATCGCGATAAAATTCCCGCCGCGCCGGGACTTCCGGCTTTTCCAGTTTGCCATTCGTCGGATTCCACAACGGGAACGGCTGCTTCGCCCGCAGGTCAGGTTT
>JANMJO010000135.1:0-8562 GCA_031371425.1 Verrucomicrobiales bacterium
GGCGAACCCGGCGCGAGACGTCTGCCCGTGGCGGGATCAAGCTCGATCAGTCTGATGCCTGACCAGAACGAGCCGAACGCCAGCCACAGCTTGCCGTCATCGTCCAAAAAAACGGACGGGTCAATGCAGTTGAAATCATCCGCCCGTTCGCTCGCGATGACGAGGCCGTCGTCGCGCCACAAAAAATTCTTGTCCGTCGGGTCGAGTGTCGCGTTGCTCGCCAGCGCGATGGCCGAGGTGTTCTTGCCGAACTCCGAGATCGAGTAATACAGCAGCCAGCGGCTGTTGAGCCGCACCACGTCCGGCGCCCACAGCCAGCCGCGATGCGACGGCAGGAAGTTTGTAACCGTGGCCGGGCTTGCCGCAAACACCGGCGGCCCGGAAGTCCACGTCACCAAGTCGCGCGAGTGGCGCGTGAGCCCGCCGCGTCCCGTGCTGAAGAGGTGAAACTCGCCGTTTGCGCGCACGATGGTCGAGGGGTCGTGGATGCGCGGCGGCCAGTTCGTGGGCCACTGGAACGACGCCGGGAATTCATCCGCCCTCGCCGCGAGGCTGGTGGACAGGGCGAGGAGCAGGGCGGTCAAAAGGCGCATGAGCGGATTCTGAGTCAGAAGGCATCGCCCGACAACTCGCCAAAACGGGTGGTGTCAGCGTTTCTGGTTGTAGCCGTCTTGTGAATATCGGGTCTGCGCCAGTTCGTGTGCGCGGCCAGTCAACTCCGCCGTCATACGAAAATCCGACGCGTGGCCGCCGAGGATGTCTTCCGCCACGGCGGTCATCGCGTGTTCCCAATCTGCTCGCGGCGGCGAACCCGGCGGCGGCTGCACCGAGCCTTGGATGAGCAGGCCGAGGTTATTCCTGCGCTGCGCCGCGCCGGCGATTTTTTTGCCGCGCCAGAGCAGGTCGGATTTCTCGTGGCCGGCGAAGCACTGGCTGGAAATTGGCGATTGGTGATTGGCGATTGGCGATTTTTTGCAGCACGTTGCGAGTTCGGTTTCGATGTTGAGTTTGGCGAACGCGGTCTGAATCCATTCGTGAACGCGGCGGTAGCTTTCCGTGGCGGCGAGCGCGTGCCACTCGTGGCCGGCGGGGAAAGCGAGGTTGTAAGTCCAGTCCGCGTCGTGTGGCACGAGGCCGACGCCGGTGGGTCGGCGGATGAGCGGGCGCAACGATGTGGCGCGTTCGATCTCGGCGAATGTTTGGAAGTAGCCAAACGTGGCTGCCGGCTGCGTCCAGCCGTAAAAGCGCAGCACGGCTTGACCGAGGCGCGGCATGGCTTCGAGCAACGCCTCGTCCAGCGCCATGTTGAAGGCGGCGTCGCACTTGCCGGAGTTGAGAAGAAAAAAACTCATTTAGCCACGGATGAAACACGGATGAAACACGGATTTTTGTCCGCAGATTTCGCGGATTGGCGCAGATGAAATGAAACCGGAAAATCTGCGTCCTTCTGCGAAATCTGCGGACGCCTCTCATCTGTGTTCAATCTGTGTTTCATCTGTGTTTCATCTGTGGCTAGATTGTTTTTACTCCGACCTGCGGACAAAGTTTGTTGATCTCGCAGTTCTCGCAGTCCGGTTTGCGGGCGTCGCACCGGCGGCGTCCGTGCCAGATGAGCCAGTGGCTGAAGAGCGCCCACTGCGCTTGCGGCACGAGTTGCATCAGGTCTTGCTCAATCTTCTCCGGCGTGGTCTCGCGTGTGAGGCCGAGCCGCTGGGAGAGGCGCGAGACGTGCGTGTCCACCACGACGCCGACGTTGATGCCGAAGGCGTTTCCGAGGACGACGTTGGCGGTCTTGCGCCCGGCGCCAGCGAGCGCGGTGAGTTCGGGCATGGTGCGCGGGACTTGGCCGGCGTGGCGTTCGAGGAGCTGGCGGCAGCAGGTCTGGATGTTCTTCGCCTTGTTGCGGTAGAAGCCGGTGCTCTTGACGGCGGCTTCGAGGTCGGTGAGCGGGGCGTCTGCGAAGTCGGCGGCGTTGCGGTATTTTTTGAACAGCTCGGCGGTGACCAGGTTCACGCGCTTGTCGGTGCATTGGGCGGAGAGGATGGTGGCGATGAGGAGTTGCAACGGGTCGGCGTGGTCCAGCTCGCAATGTGCGTCGGGATGGGCGCGGTCGAGTGCGGCGAGGATTTTTTTCAGACGCGCGGCGAGGGCGGGTGTGGTTTCGCGCGGCATGGTCAGCGCAGGTGTTGATCGAGGAACTTGAGGACGCGCTTCTCGTATTCCTCGGTGGCGAAGAGGTGGAGGTTTTCGTGGCCAGCGCCTTTGACAGCCCAGAATTGTTTGGGGTCGGCGGCGGCGAGTTCGAGGGCGATGGATTGGCGGAAGAGTGTTTTGCGGTCGGCGGTGCCGGCGATGAAGAGTTTGGGGACGGTGATTTCGCCGACGTGGTCAATGGGGCGGAGTTCTTCCGCCCCGAAGCCGAGGCGCGGACGGAGTTGCCAGAGGAGGAGCGGCGCGAGGTGTTTGCCGGAGCGACCGAAAGATTCGACGAGGCGGTTTTGCACGGCTTCCTCGATGGTGGGGAAGACGGATTCGAGGATGAGGGCGTTCACTTGCAACGGCGGTTGCGCGAGGATGGCGGCCGCGCCGCCGAGGGATTCGCCGAGGATGGCGATTTTTTCGCCGGGCAAACATTTGCGGAAAAAGTCAACGCCAGCGCGGGCATCGAGGCTTTCGAGATGGCCGAAGGTGAGGTGGTCGCCGGGGCTTTCGCCGTGTGCCTGGAAGTCGAAGAGGAGGACGGAGTAGCCGGCGTGCCAGAGGAAGCGGGCGCGACCGAGCATGCTGGCGCGGGAGGAGCGGTTGCCGTGGAGGAGGAGGACGGCGCCGCCGCCGGGTTCGCCGGTGAGATACCAGCCGCGCAATGTCGAGCCGCTGTTGCTGTAGAAGCGGACGTTCTCCACGGGCAGGTCGGCGGGGGCGGGGGCGATGGGGCGGTTGTCCGATGCGCAGAGGCTGCCGCCCGCAATCCAGGCTGCGGCGAGGCCGGCGAGGAGAATGCCGGGGACGATGTAAGATTTGATGCGGGGTTTCCAGTTCACGACGTTGTGGGCGGTAGTTTGCCAAGCGCGGCGGCTTCGGCAAGTTCCAGTTCAATCTGAACTTTGAAGTGGGCGTATCTTGGCACTGTCCCCGACGAACGCTGGTGCTGGGTTTGGAGTTCCGCATTTATGCGGCCCGGGTGGATGAACGCACCGAACCGCCTGAAGGCGGAACTCCAAACGGGGGCAGTGCCAAGATGCGCCCCTCTGAAGTCCGAAAATGGTTGAACTAAAAAAACAGCCCCGGCATTTCGCGCCGGGGCTGTGGTGAAAGTGGTCAGCGGTTTACGGCAGGGTGACGTGAAACTTGTTTTGCAGATACGCCGGCTCGTAAAACATGTAAATCATCTCGGCAAGGAAGATGATGAACAGGATGATGGCGAAGGTCGGGCCGCGCGGTTTGACAAACGGATCAGCGAGGTCGCGGTGCGAACCGATCGGCAGCGTGGCGATTTGCGTGAGGGAGTTGCCGAACGGGATGTTCATCTTGGCCTTGGCGTTCACGGCCCAGCCGTTGGCGTCGAGGATGGGGCCGAGGTTGCGCTTCCGCAATTTGAGCCACGCGATGATGACCGCTGGCAGCGAGATGGCGAGCAGGATGGCTACGAAGGCCAGCGGAATCTGCCACCACAAGAGGCCGAGGATTTTTCCAAAAATCCCGCCCAACGCGCCGAGCAAGGTGGTCAACACCAAGCCGATTGCAGCGAGCGTGCCGGTATCAATCTTCTTCGGCTCTGGCGGTTTGCCGGCGGCGGCGCCAGCGGCACCTGCTTGCAAATTGGAATTCGCATTGGCGTCGGCGGCGGCGGCGCGCTTGGCGGCCTGCTCCTCAATCATCCGCACGAGTTTTTTGTAGGGCGAGAAGAACGCCTGCCGGATGCTGATGGGGTTGGCGACAATCTTGGTGATGGTGGCGTCGAAGTCGCGGCCCTTGCGGTCGTAGAAAATGCCGTTGCGCCCGACCATCAGGTTCTCGTCATCGCCTTGCGAGAAGATGGCGACGATGTTCAGCTTCTCGCCCGTGGCTTTGCGGGTGCAATCCACATACGCGAGATACGCGCCGGCCAAACCGGCCATCGCCGCGTGCTTGCCAGCGTCCTCGACGGTGAGGCAGAGGTCGCAACTGCGCTGGTCGAGATACAGGCGGCCGGCTTGGAACACGGCCGGAATTTCGCGGCTGTAAAAATTTTTGAAGTTCACGAAGTTAACGCACAGCGTGTGGAGATCGCGGTTGAAGCGGATGAGTTTCTCCACGGCGGCGATGGCGTTGGCCTCGGGTTCGAGCGCCTTGTCCTTGGCGATGAGGGCGGTGATGGTTTCCTTGGATTTGCCAGCGAGGATTTCGCGGAGGCGTTTGAGGCCGAGCTTCTCGACGCTCGCGCCGACTTTGCCGGCGGACCAGCATTCGAACGCGCCGAGCTTGGCGCAGAGCGCGGTCCAATCGGCTTCGGTGAGCGCGGTCTTATCGCCGAGGATCGGCTTGACGGCGGCGGTCTGCAACGCGGCGAGCGCGGTGGCCCAAGCGGGATTCACGGCGGTGGTGAGCGGCAGGGATTTGCCGGCGGCAATCTGCGCGAGCGGGAAGCCGGCGACTTCGGCGGCGGTGATGGATAAATCCTTGGCGGCGAGCGCGAGGTATTCGGTTTCTTGGCGGTTGAGCGCGGCGAGCGCGCGGGGATCGAACGCGGCGAGGCGGCAGCGGGCAAAGAAGTCATCCACCTTCACCTTCACGGTGCGGGCGGCGGTGGCGGCGGCGGCGGTGGCTTCGCCGAGCGGGAGGATGTTGGCATCGCCCTCGGCTTTTTTCCACCAATCGGAATGGGCGGCGGCTTCGGCGAAGAACTGGTCGGCCTTGGCCTGGCTGATGCCGGGCTTACCGCTGCGGTCGGTCTCCGCGCCGAGGCAGGCAATGATGTCGGTGATAACGGCCTTGGTGGCGTCGTCGCTGGCGGCGTCGGCGGGGATGATGCCATCGCCGTTGAAGTGGGTGGCGGCAAAAATCTTCGCGGTATCGGCGGTGTCTTCGAGGCTGATGGCGGAGGCGTCGGCTTTGCCGAGGTTGACGAGGGTTTGCTTGGCGGAGGCGAGGATTTGTTTGCCTTCGGGCGTGGCCTCGTTGATGGCGGCGAGCGGGAGCGAGGCGGAGCCTTGCGTGAGGTCGTCGGGATTTTTCAGGAGGCTGGTGGCCCACTTGGCGGCGGCGATGACTTCGGGCACGCGCACGCGACCGTCCTTGTCGGTGTCAATCAGCGCGAGGGTTTTGGTGTCAAACTCCAGCCCGCTGGCGGGGCAGGCGAGGGCGACCCAGAGTTTCTGGTCGAGTTGGTCGAGGTTGGCGAGGTCAGCACCGGTTTCGAGTTTGACCTGGTCGAATCCGCCGGCGCGGAAGAATTTCCATGTGTGGTTGGTAGGCATAATTTTATCTCCTGAATTTGCGGGGGGAAATTAACCAGAAAAGGGCGAAGGCACCAAGGAAAGTTTGTGTCCGCATCGTAGCAGCCGACGTGAGGAGACTCAGACTTCAGCGGAAACTTTGAAGACGGCCAAATGGCGCTTCGCCGTGGACATGCCGGCAAGCACCGAGCTTCGTAGCAGCCGAGGTAACGAGGCTCAAACTTCTTCGCCCGAAAATAGTCAGAGCCTCCTCACGTCGGCTGCTGCCATCGAAGTTTGCCTCCCCGCCGTCTGGCGCATTCCGGCGGAAGGTCGGGGAAAGTCCGCGTAGCAGCCTACGTGAGGAGGCTCATTATTCAGCCGAATTCCGCGTAGGAATTCGTATTGCGTAGCAGCCGAGGTCACGAGACACCCATCGGTTTTCGGTTTTAATTTGAGCCTCGTTACCTCGGCTGCTACAAAAACGTAGTGGAACCCAACTTGAACCGGGCGTTTTATCTGCCGCGTCTGCCGCGCGAATATTATCAGGGCGACGCGGTGGTGCATTGGACGTTTTCCATCGTCCACCGGCGGCAAGGCTGGCTCGGCGAATCGTTTCATGCCGCGTTCCGTGAACTACTTTTGCACGCTGCCGTCCGGGAAGGGCTTTTCTGCCCGACGTATTGCCTGATGCCGGATCATCTGCATCTGGTCTGGATGGGGTTGCGGACGGATTCCGATCAGCGCAACGGCATGGCTTTCCTGCGCACGCATCTTGAGCCGAAGCTCGCGCCGCAAAAATTCCAGCATCAGGCGCACGATCATGTTCTGAAAGAAGAGGAACGCCGCAGCAATGCGTTCGCTCGCGTGTGCCATTACATTCTCGATAATCCGCGCGTGGCGGAACTCGCGAAGCTGCCGGAGGAATGGGCGTTCAGCGGCGCGGTCGTGCCCGGCTATCCCACGTTGCACCCGCTTCAGGACAATTTCTGGCCCAAGTTCTGGAAGCTCTACGCGCAGGCGAAACACCCGGATGCCGGTAAAATTGTCCGCCCTCCAATCCGGTAGCAGCCGACGTGAGGAGGCTCAAATAGTTTCCGTTTCTTATGCGGAGAAATTTAGAGCCTCCTTACGTCGGCTGCTACAAGTCAGACGAGTTCAATCTCCTTCGGCGGTGCGCAGAGTGGCGTGCCGTCGTCGCCTTCGGGGTATTCATAAATTTTGCCTTCGTAGTTGCGGATGAGCACGCGGCCGGCGTTGCGGGTGAGGACGTATTCGGGGCTGATGGGCACTTTGCCGCCGCCGCCGGGGGCGTCAATGACGTAGGTGGGCACGGCGTAGCCGGTGGTGTGGCCGCGCAGGTTTTCCATAATCTCCAGCCCGGTGCGGACGCTGGTGCGCAGGTGCGCGGAGCCGGTGATGAGGTCGCACTGGTAGATGTAATAGGGCCGGACGCGGCACATGAGGAGCTTTTGCAGATGCGCTTTCATCACGGGCGCGGTGTCGTTGACGTGCTTGAGGAGGACGGTCTGGTTGCCGAGCGGGATGCCGGCGTCGGCGAGGCGGCCGAGGGCTTCGCGGACTTCGGTGGTGAGTTCGCGCGGGTGGTTGGAGTGGATGCTGATGAAGAGCGGATGAAATTTTTTCAGCATCGCGCAGAGTTCGGGCGTGATGCGTTGAGGCAGGAAGATGGGGATGCGCGTGCCGATGCGGAGAAATTCGATGTGCGGAATGGCGCGCAGCTGAGTGAGCAGTTGTTCGAGCTTGTCGTCGCTGAAGAGCAGGGGGTCGCCGCCGCTGAGGAGGACATCGCGGATTTCGGGGTGCGCGGCGATGTAGGCGATCTGTTTGTCGAACTCGGGGTGGAAGTCGTAGCCAGCGGCGTTGCTGACGAGGCGCGAGCGGGTGCAGTAGCGGCAATACGCCGCGCAGCGGTCGGTGACGAGGAGCAGCACGCGGTCGGGATAGCGATGCACGAGGCCAGGCACGGGCGAATGGGAATCTTCGCCGCACGGGTCGCTCATTTCCCACGCGGCGGTGTGGGTTTCCTCGATGCGCGGGATGACTTGCTGGCGGATGGGGCAATGTTCATCCGCTGGGTCAATGAGGTTGAAGAAAAAGGGCGTGATGGCGAGCGCGAGTTTGGTTTTGGCGAGCTGCGCGCCGGCGAGTTCCTCGGGCGTGAGGGTGGGCATCAGGCGCTGGAGTTGCTCGAGCGTGGTGATGCGGTTTTTGAGCTGCCAATGCCAGTCGTTCCAGTCTGCGTCGGAAACATCGCTCCAGAATCCGCGCCCGGCGGATGTGAATTGTTTCAGGGTGTTCAAAGTGGTGGAGTCCGCGCTGCCGTTGCCCAATGAGTTGTCGTTTGACATTATGACCTTTGACTAACGGGCGAAATATAAGTTCAATGCGCCGGGTGTCAAGACGGGCGCAACCTGCGGCTGCGTCTTAATCTTAATCGTCATCGTAATCCTAATCCCGGTTCTTGGCCGATTACGATTACGATTAGGAGTAGGATTAAGATTAGGATGCTGTCCGACCCGCACGAAACATGGCGAACAAATTCTACGATCCTGGCGAACAACGCGCCGCGAAGGTCAACGACCTCTTCGCCGGCATCGCTCACCGCTACGATCTGCTCAACGACCTGCAAAGCTTCGGCCTGCATCGCCGCTGGAAACGCCGCGTCGTGGCGCTCGCCGCGCCGCAGCCCGGCGAACGCGCGCTCGACCTGTGCTGCGGCACGGGCGACCTCTCCCTGCTGCTCGCGGAGCAAGGCGCGGAGGTGACGGGGCTGGATTTCAGCGAGGCGATGCTGGCGGTGGCGGAGCAAAGGCAAAAGGCAAAAGGCAAAGGGCAAAGCCTGAAATTTATCCAGGGCGACGCGCTCGCGCTGCCATTCACCGCCGCGAGTTTTGACCTCGTGACCATCGGTTACGGCCTGCGGAATCTGGCGAGCTGCGACGCCGGGTTGCGCGAGATGCAGCGCGTGCTCAAGCCGGGCGGGCGGCTCGTGGTGCTGGATTTCGGCAAGCCGCGCAACGGACTCTGGCGAGCAGTTTACTACGCGCACCTGCGGTTCGTTGCGCCGTTGTTTGGTAAACTTTTTTGCGGCGACGCTGCGGCCTACGGCTACATTCTCGAATCG
>JANMJO010000154.1:0-2463 GCA_031371425.1 Verrucomicrobiales bacterium
GCGGCGGCGCGTGACCATGCGCTGCACGGCATCGAGCAGGAGCATCCAGTCTTCCAACGGAGGTTCGGGGATCGGCTGCCATTGGTCGAAGCGCCTGCCCCGCGCGAAGAACCGCCAGTCGCGGCTCACGCGCTGGGCATAGACCTGGAGTTTCTCACCATCCTCGGTGACGCGTTTCCAACTGACTTCTGCTTTGGCCATTTTATTTTGTTTAGAGTTTGAGGTTCAGCGTTCAGGGTTGAACTGACTGCAACTGAAAACCCTGAACTCCAAACCGTGAACCAATTTATAAATCCACGCTCGCCACCGCCATCGCGGCGATGCCTTCCTCGCGGCCGATGAAGCCCATGAGTTCGTTCGTCGTCGCTTTCACGCCGATCTGCTGCTCGGAAACATTCAGCGCGGCGGCGATGCGTTTCTTCATCTCCGCAATGTAGGGATAAATCTTCGGCGCTTGGGCGATGACCGTGGCGTCCACATTCACGAGCTTGCCGCCGCGCTTGGCAACCAGCTTGGCCGCCTCTTCCAAAAAGATTTTGCTGGGAACATTTTTCCAGCGCGGATCGGTGTTCGGGAAAAAGTGGCCGATGTCCTCCTCGCCGAGCGCGCCAAGAACAGCATCGCAGATGGCGTGCATGAGCGCATCGGCGTCCGAATGGCCGTCGAGTCCCTTGGCATGCGGAATTTCCACGCCGCCGAGGACGAGCTTGCGCCCCGCGACCAGTTGATGAACGTCGTAACCGATGCCTGTGTGAACCATGCGGTGACTATATCGGCGCGAATGACAGACGGCAACGCTTTGTCGCGCTCGGGTTGCGTGGTAATCGTAATCGCAAAAAGCCGAGGATTAGGATTACGAGTAGGATTACGATTACGAAACTGCTCGCACATCCGCCGCCAGCGTGAAGAGGAATGTCGCTCCCCTGCCCGGCTCGCTCCGCGCCCAGACTTTGCCACCGTGCGCCTGCACGATGTGTTTGACGATGGCCAAACCCAAGCCTGTGCCGCCTTGGTCGCGCGAACGCGCCTTGTCCACGCGATAAAATCTTTCAAACACCCGCTCCAGCGAATCCACGGGAATGCCCGGCCCGTCGTCCTGCACGAATATCTCAACCGCGCCATCGTCCAGCGCGCGTCCGCCCACGATCACGCTGCCGCCGGCACGTCCGTATTTGATGGCGTTGTCCACGAGGTTGCTCAAGACCTGGTGCAGGCGGTTCGCGTCCGCCGGAATGGAGAGCGGCGGAAGCTGGTTGAGCAGCTTCATGTCTTTTGCGTCGGCGCTGGGCTTGATGTCGCCAAAGACTTTTTCCACGGCAGGCGACAGTGCGACTGGTTGCAAATCCAGTTTTATCTGGCCGGCTTCCAATGATGAAATGGTCAGCAAATCCTCGATGAGCAGCGTGAGGCGGTTGGCGTGGCGCTCGACGGTCTGGAGAAACTTCGTGGCCGTGGCGGGGTCGTCCTTCGCGCCGCCGAGCAAGGTTTCGGTGTAGCCTTTGATCATCGCCAGCGGGGTGCGGAGTTCGTGGCTGACGTTGGCGACGAATTCCTGGCGCGTGGCTTCGAGATGCTTGAGCCGCGTGAGATCGTGAAAGACGAGGATCATCCCCAGCCTGCGCCGGTCCACGGCGGTGACGGCGGCGGCGTTGATTTGCAACCATCGTTCCTGCTCGCCCGGCAACTTCAGTTCGTGGTCGAGCACGCGGCCTTCGGCGCGGGCGCGTTCGGCGATGTCCGCGATCTCGTGCGACCGTACGATTTCCAACAGCGCCTTGCCGCGCAGGATGCCGACGGTGGCAAACATCTCCGCGAACGCGCGGTTGGCAAAACTCACCAGACCGTTCTCATCCAACACGAGCACGCCCTCGATCATGCTGTCAAAAATCGCGTTCTGGCGGGCCTGCGCCTCGGCGTCGGCGTTGTGTTCGGACTGCGTCCGGCGGGCGAGTTCCGCGCGGCTGGCCGCCTGTTCGCGCCGCAGTTTCCGTCGCCATGAGAAATGAAGTGCCAGTAACGCGGCGAGCAGGACGATTGTTGTGGTGGACGGCATTGGCCTTGAAGGTGGCGGAAGGGGTGGGATTTGAACCCACGGTAGAGTTGCCCCTACTCCTGATTTCGAGTCAGGTGCCTTTAACCACTCAGCCACCCTTCCCGCCGAAATATTGGAGACAATCTGCCCACAATAAGTTTCAAGGCAAGTTGAATCCGCGATTTGCCATGCACTGCTGACGTCATTTCGGAGGCGGAGTTAACGCGTGGCCATTTTCAGTTTGCAGACCAATTCCCGCTTGCCTTCCCGCGCCCGCTCGCTAGTTTTTCGCCCGCATTTATGAACTACAAAATCTCGAAAGTCGCCGCGTCCCTCTCGCCATCGCTCACCCTTGCCATTGATTCCAAGGCCAAGGCCATGAAGGCCGCCGGTGAGGACGTCGTCGGCTTTGGCGCAGGCGAACCGGACTT
>JANMJO010000178.1:0-12606 GCA_031371425.1 Verrucomicrobiales bacterium
AAAGAAAGCAGCTTTGCCCCGAACGCGAGTTCGGGGATTTTTATTGTCGGCAAACAACTTTATGGCAAACACAATTCTCATCGGCGCACAGTGGGGCGACGAAGGCAAAGGCAAAATCATTGACGTCCTCACCGAGTCCGCAGACGTGGTCGTCCGCACCCAGGGCGGCAACAACGCGGGCCACACCGTCTTCCTCGGCCCGAAGAAATACGTCCTCCACCTCATCCCCTCCGGCATCCTGCGCAAAGGCAAACGCTGCGTCATCGGCAACGGCGTGGTCATTGACCCCATCGGCCTCGTCGGAGAAATCGAGGGCCTCCGCAAGCAAGGCGTGAAGTGCGCCGGTCAGCTTTTCGTCAGCGAGACCGCGCACATCGTGATGCCGTATCACCGCGAGCTCGACGCCCAGCGCGAAGTGCTCAAGGGCAAGAACAAGATCGGCACCACCAAGCGCGGCATCGGCCCGGCCTACGGCGATAAAGCTGCACGCGTCGGCCTGCGGATGATTGACCTCATCAACCCCGCGCGCTTCGAGGAAAAACTCGCGCAACGCATCAAGGAAAACAACGCCGTGCTCAAATCGCTCGGCGCAAAGCCGCTCTCCTTCAAGAAAGTTTTGAAAGAATACCGCGCCGCCGGCGATTACCTGAAGCCGTTCGTCGCCAACACCGTCGTGATGCTGCACGAAGCGATGCAGCGCGGCGAAGACATGCTGTTTGAGGGCGCGCAGGGCACGTTCCTCGACATTGACCACGGCACGTATCCGTTCGTCACCTCGTCCAACACCACGGCGGGCGGCGCGAGCACCGGCTCGGGCGTGGCACCCAACCGCATGGACCGCGTCGTCGGCGTGCTGAAGGCCTACACCACACGAGTCGGCGAAGGGCCGTTGCCGACCGAGAACGCCGAGATTTCCGACCTGCTCCACGGCATGGGCCGCGAGTTTGGCGCGACGACCGGGCGCGCGCGCCGCTGCGGCTGGTTTGATTCCGTCGCCACGCGCCACGCCACGATGGTCAACGGCATTGACGACCTGGCCGTGACGAACGTGGACGGCCTCGACACCGTGGAGACGATCAAGGTCTGCATCGGCTACCGCCACGGCAAGAAGTGCTACGATTATTTTCCGAGCGACGCGCAAGTCCTCGCCGAGTGCGAGCCGATCTACGCCGAGTTCGAGGGCTGGCAGACGCCGACCGACAAGTGCAAGACCTGGAAGCAACTGCCCGCAAAGTGCCGCGCCTACTTGAAGGCCATCGCGGAACTGACCGGCGCAAGACTCAGCATCGTCTCCGTCGGCCCCGCACGAGCGCAGACGATGTTCTTATGAGTTGCAGGTTGAAGGTTGAAGGTTGCAAGTTTGTGGTGCGCGAACCACGCCGGGCTTCCAACCTGCAACTTTCAACTTTCAACTTTCAACGCCCGAAAGCATGAGCGCCACGCCCCATCTTTCCCCCGAAGCCAAGGCCTCGTTGCCGCAGCACGTCGCGGTAATCATGGATGGCAACGGCCGTTGGGCGCGCGAACGCCACCTGCCCCGCGTCGAGGGCCACCGTCGCGGCGCGGAATCCGCCAAGACCATCATCCGCACCGCCGGCGAGGTGGGCATCAAGTATCTCACCCTCTACGCATTTTCCGTCGAGAACTGGAATCGTCCCAAGGATGAAGTCGCCGCGTTGATGAAATATCTCATCCACTACCTCAAATCCGAAACGCCCGACCTCAACAAGAACAACGTCCGCCTCGAAGCCATCGGCCAGATCCATCGCCTGCCCGAAAACGTGCAGGAGCAGCTCAAGAAATCCATCGCCACGCTCGCCAAGAACAACGGCCTCACCCTCGTGCTCGCCTTGAGCTACGGCGGCCGCACCGAGATTGTGGACGCCGTCCGCACCATCGCCCGCGAGGTCAAAGCCGGCAAGCTCGACCCCGACGCCATTACCGAGAAAACATTTTCCCAACACCTCTACACGCGGAACTATCCCGACCCCGACCTGCTCATCCGCACCAGCGGCGAGATGCGCGTGAGCAATTTCCTCCTCTGGCAGATCAGCTACGCCGAACTCGTCATCACCCCCACGCTCTGGCCGGATTTCCGTCGCCCGCAATTCTTCGCCGCGCTGGACGAATACGCCAAGCGTCACCGCCGCTTCGGCGGCGTCTGATAGTTGGAGTCCACGCTTTACCGTGCTGGAGCGCCGACAAGCTGAAGCTCGAACTCCAACCTGCGCGCGGAGCGCCGATTTCCAAATCGGCCTGCCGGTGCAATCCCTGACCACTCGCCGGTTTGGAAACCGGCGCTCCATTACGGAAACAAATTCCCGCAACCGTTCAAAAATGTCGCACAAATTGCGTTGACGCCGCACCGCGCAGCGCGAAGATTTGCCCCAGTGAACCGCACCCAACGCATCGGCATTATCACCGCCGGCGGCGACAGCCCCGGCCTCAACGCCGCCATCCGCGGCGTCGGCAAAGCCGCCTACAGTTGCGGCATGGAAATCATCGGCTTCCGCGACGGCTTCCGTGGCCTCGCCGAAAACCTGCGCTACCCGCTCGACAAAGCCACGCTCGCCGGAATCTTGACCGTCGGCGGCACCATCCTCGGCACTGGCCGCGACAAGCCGCACCGGATGAAGATCAACGGCCAGGAGCGCGACATGACCGACGTCATCGTCCGCAACTACGAGAAGAACAAACTCACCGCCCTCGTCTGCATCGGCGGCGGCGGCACGCACAAGAACGCCCTGCGCCTCGTCGAAAAAGGCCTCAACATCATCACGCTCCCCAAGACGATCGACAACGACATCGCCCTCACCGACGCCACCATCGGCTTCGACACCGCGCTCGGCATCGCCACCGAAGCGATTGACCGCCTGCACAGCACCGCGCACAGCCACCACCGCATCGTCGTCGCCGAAATCATGGGCCATCGCGCCGGCTGGCTCACGCTCGGCGCGGGCATCGCCGGCGGCGCGGACGTGATTCTCATCCCCGAAATTCCCTACGACATCCGCAAGGTCGCCGCCGCCATTCGCCAACGCAGCAAGAGCGGAACGAACTTCAGCATCGTCGCCGTGGCCGAAGGTGCGATGACCGTGGCGGACGCCGCCGCGTTTGAAGCCGCCGCGCTCCGCAAAAGAACTGCCGCGACGAAGACCGCGAAAAAGGCGGCGAAGGCGGAATTGATTTCCCTCTCCACCCTCCACGCCGGCAACACATGGCGGCTTGCCAAGCAGCTCGAGGAACTCACTCGCCTCGAAGCGCGCCTCACGATTCTCGGCTACGTCCAGCGCGGAGGCACGCCCTCCGCCGGCGACCGCCTCCTCGCCACGCGCCTCGGCACGATGTGCGTGGAGCTAATCCAGGACGGCGTGTTCGGCGTGATGGTCGCTGCGCGAGGCGATGGCGTGAAGCCCGTGCCCATCGCCGAAGTCGCCGGTAACCTCAAACTCGTCCCGCAGAACCACGCCTGGGTGCAGAGCGCCCGCCGCGTGGGCACCTGCCTCGGCGATTGACGGGACGCCTCGTCCTCCTTCGTAGCCGCGCCTGTGAAGGCGCGGGTTCGCGTGACGACGTAACCATCCGCGTTGTCACCAACGCGGCTACAGGCTCAATTGGAAATTGGCAACGCATCGGTGACTACTGCTTTCGGCGTAACGCGGTCAGTCCCGATGATTGACAAGCCGCTTGTCAGCCGCCGAGGGTTGAGGCAGATTGCCAGCATGAAAACCATCCATGCGGTGTTTCAGAATGACGGCGAGTGGTTCGTGGCGCGCTGCCTCGACCTGCCGGTGACAACGCAGGGGAAGACGCTGACCGCCGCCAAAAAGAATCTTCAGGAAGCAGTGGAGTTGTATTTGGAAACGTGGGGTGGGGCGGCGAAGTTTCGCGCGGCCAAGGAGGTTTATCTGACGAGCATGGAAGTGGCCGCATGAGCCGGCATCTGCCAGCTGTCTCCGGGCGGGAACTGATTCGGGCGTTGCGGCGCGTGGGTTTTGTGGTGCTGCGGCAGAAGGGCAGTCACGTCTCGCTGGAAAAACGCACCGCCGCCGGCTACTAGCGGACGATTGTGCCGCTGCACCGGGAAATCCGTCCCGGCACTTTGAGCGACATCCTCAACCAGTCCGGCCTGTCCAAGGAAGATTTGACCGCATTGCTGTGAGGGTTGCGTCAGGGTTTTTGAAAAAAAAGTTTCTGTCGTTCATTTCCACTCCGCTGAAAAACGGAAATTGGCTTTCGCCCGTTCGCCTGCTACTTTCGCCGCGATGCCTGAACCGACCATCGCCGCCCCGCCCGTCTCCAAAGCGCGCACGTTTTTCCGCCGGCTTGCCAGCACGCTGGTGCTTTGGACGGTCATCCTCACGGCGTTGTTCTCCGGCCACAAAGCCATTTCGGATTACGTTTTTTTGCTCCTCATGGTGACGCTCGCGACGACGGGTTTGATGGAATTCTACGGCATCATGGCCAAGCGCGACCTCGTCTGCTTCAAGTGGAGCGGGCTTCTCGCCGGCGGCCTGCTCATGGTCGGCACGTTTCTGAATCTGACAGGACACATCGGGACTTCCGGCTCGCCATCGCGCGTGAACGATTTTGAAACCGGCCTGCTCATCCTCTTCGTGCTCGGCCTGTGCGTGCGGCAGTTCGTCTCACGCAGCAACACGGCGGGAATTCTCGCCATCTCCACCACCATCTTCGGCCTCCTGTATGTGCCGTGGCTGCTCAACTTCATCCAGAAAATCAACTTCTTCCCCGGCGTGGACGGCAAGTTCTACGTCCTCTACTTCATCCTCGTTACCAAGTTCAGCGACACCGGCGCGTATGCCATCGGCTCGCTCATCGGGCGGCACAAGATGATCCCGCGCATCAGCCCCGGCAAAACGTGGGAAGGCTTCGGCGGCGCAATCGTTGTCTCCACCGGCGCGAGCCTCGTCTTCGCGCACTTCCTCGGCGACCACATGGCCGGCATGACCCCGCTCCACGCCATCGTGCTGGGCGTGGTCTTGAGCTCCACCGCAGTCGTCGGCGACCTCATCGAATCGCTCTTCAAGCGCGAGGCCGGCGTGAAAGATTCCGGCAGCTTCTTCCCCGGCATCGGCGGCATCCTCGACCTGCTCGACAGTCTTTTGTTCAACGCGCCCATCATGTATCTCTACTTGCGCCACGTTTTAACTCATCCCTGATTGAGCCACAGATGGACACAGATGAAACACAAATGAAGGCAGGGGATAAGGACTATTCTCTTCGCCCTATCACCGAACAACTCATCGGTGCGGCCTATGAAGTCCACAACGTGCTTGGCTATGGGTTTCTGGAAAAAGTTTATCAACGTGCGATGCAGGTCGAATTGCAAGCGCGTGGCATAAAGGTCGAACTCGAACCCAAACTTCAAGTTAAGTTCAAAGGCGTCGTCGTTGGCGACTATGCAGCCGACCTGCTCGTGGCTGACAAGATTGTCGTGGAACTCAAAGCGGATGCCGAATACCAGCCCGCGCATGAAGCTCAACTCCTGAACGAACTGCGCGGCATGGAAATGCACCTCGGTTATCTGATTAACTTCGGACGCGAACGAGTTGAATACAAACGCATGGTCTTTTGAATCGAATCTGTGTTTCATCTGTGTCCATCTGTGGCTAAAAAATGAAAAACGTCGTCTTACTCGGCAGCACCGGCTCAATCGGCACTAGCACCGTCAAGGTTGCGGAAGACCTGCCCGACCAAATCCGCCTCATCGGCCTCGCCGCGGGCGGCAATGCGGACTTGCTCGCCGAGCAGACCCGCAAACACCAGCCGGCGGTCATCTCCATCACCGACCCCGCCAAAGCCGCGCAGTTGCAAAATACTTTTGGCACGAAGGTCAAAGTCCTTTGCGGCAACGAAGGTTTGCTGAAACTCGCCACCCTGCCCGAAGCCGACATCGTGCTCATCGCCATCGTCGGCACGGCGGGATTGCAACCCGCGCTCGCCGCCATCCGCGCTGGCAAGGACATCGCCGTTGCCTCCAAGGAGATTCTCGTCATGGCCGGCGAGATCGTCATGCGCGAGGCGAAGAAGCACGGCGTGAAAGTTCTCGCCGTGGACAGCGAACACTCCGCCATCTTCCAATGCCTCGACGGCAAACCCGCCAGCTCCGTCCGCAAACTCTGGCTCACCGCCAGCGGCGGGCCGTTCCGCGACAAAGCCGAGTGGCCCAAGGAAAAATTCTCCGAGATCACCGTCGAACGCGCACTCAAACATCCTTCGTGGGTCATGGGCCGCAAGATCACCATTGATTCCGCCACGCTCTTCAACAAGGGGCTGGAGATGATCGAAGCCCGCTGGCTGTTCGACATCGAGATGGCGCGCGTCGGCGTCGTCGTGCACCGGCAGAGCATCGTGCACTCGATGGTCGAGTTCGTGGACGGCTCGCTCATCGCGCAGCTTTCCACGCCCGACATGTGCCTGCCCATCCAATACGCCCTCACCTACCCCGCCCGCGCCGCCAGCGACCGCGTGCAGACCGACTTCCCCAAGATCGGCACGCTCACCTTTGAAGAACCGGACACCGACCGCTTCCCCGCCATCGAACTCGCGCGCCGCGCCGGCAACACCTGCGGCACCATGCCCGCCGTGTTCAACGCCGCCAACGAAGTCGCGGTCGAAGCGTTCGTGAACCGCAAAATAAATTTCCCGCAAATCACCGCCACCGTCCGCCGCGTGATGGACTCGCATAAAATTGTGGAACACCCGACGCTAGAAAAAATCCTTGAGGCGGACGCGTGGGCGAGGATCGAGGCGGCGAAGTGAAACCCACTTGCCCGCCACGCCGCCCTCGGCTACTTTGACGACATGAGTTCGATTGTTGAAATTGAATCCGCCGTGAGCAAACTCTCGCCCGGCGACTTGCACGCTTTCCGCAACTGGTTCATCGGCTTCGACGCCGCAGCCTGGGACAAACAGTTTGAAGCGGACGTCCTAGCCGGGCGGCTGGATGCGTTGGCCGACGAAGCCTTGAGTGACTTGCGCGCCGGTCGCACCACCGAATTGTGAAACACCGGGCGAGCGCAAAATTCTGGCACTTTCACGCCCAACTGCCGGAGCAAATCCACCGGCTCGCCGACGAATCCTTCGCGAAACTCAAGCAAGACCCGCGACATTCGTCATTGCACTTCAAGAAAGTTGGCCGCTACTGGTCGGCGCGCGTTGGCATCCATTACCGCGCCGTGGCGGTGGAAAAAGGCGATGACTTGGTTTGGTTTTGGATCGGCCACCACAGCGAATACGACCAACTCATCGGAGGCCGAAGCTGAAATAAAACTCCAGCAAATCACCGCCACCGTCCGCCGCGTGATGGACTCGCACAAGGTCGTGGAACACCCCACGTTGGAAAAGATTCTGGAAGCGGATGCGTGGGCGAGGATCGAGGCGGCGAAAATTTAACGCAAAGGCGCAAAGGCGCGAAGACGCAAAGAATGAAAACCCACTTGTTAACTTGGAATCCTCGGCGATGGCATTGGGCCAACCTTGCTGAAACCAGTGTCAAGACTTTGGCTGGCAAAGGAGCTATCGGAAGCTGGAGTTGTGGCAACACGAAGAACATTGCTCCCGGAGACAGAATCTTTTTGATGAGAGTAACCGAAGAACCAAAAGGAATAATCGGTTCTGGCTGGGTCACAAACGCCCCTCATTTGCGTTTGCACTGGGATACAGAAAAAGCTGCTGCGGGAGTAAAATGTCTCGGCATTGATGGCGAGTGGGAACGACTTATCAATCCGGAGGTTGATGATCCACTCGGTATGCGGGAGCTTCAAAAAGGAAAGCTGGCTGATTTCAATTGGACGCCGCAATCGTCCGGCACACGAATTCCTGACGACATCGCAGATGAGTTGGAGGAGAAATGGTCAGCTCATGTCGGGAAAACCTCGACGGCAATCGTGACCATAGACACGGAGCTTGCTGCGATGGAAGGCGCAGAAAGAATGGCTCTCGTCAGACACCGCAAACGTGAGCAATCGCTTCGCGATGCCAAAGTTGCTGCGGCCAAGCAGTCGGGTAACGGCAAACTCAAATGCGAAGTGCCGGGCTGCGGATTTGATTTCGAGGCGGTGTATGGCGAACTCGGACGCGATTACGCCCAAGTGCATCACCTCAAACCGCTCGGTGACAGAACGACACCAAGTCAGACGAAACTCACCGACCTCGCCGTGGTTTGTGCGAACTGCCACGCGATGATTCATCGTGGCGGAAAATGTCGTCCGCTCGACAAATTGATTCCATGAAAGCTTTGCGTCTTCGCGCCTTTGCGCCTTTGCGTTAAATTTGAATTGAATTTGGAACTTCCCCCACTCATGCCGGGAACGCTTTACCTCGTCGCCACACCCATCGGCAACCTCGAGGACATCACGCTCCGCGCGTTGCGCGTGCTGAAGGAGTGCGATGTCGTCGCGGCGGAAGACACGCGCCACAGCGGGCAACTCCTCAAACACTTCGGCATCGCCAAACCGATGTTGAGCTACTTCGCCGCACCAGCAAGATTATTCACCGCATCGCCCGGCAATTCACTTCACCAAGCCGCATCATATTCGTCTATTTTCTGCCCGTTAATCCGTTATGAAAACCCTCATCACCGGCATTTGCGGATTCGTAGGCAGCACGCTGGCGCGCGCGTTGCGCGAGGCTGGGCGACCACATCTGCTATTACAGCGACCTGCGGAAGATGCGCGTGCACTATCCCAAGTGGGATTTGACCAAGAGCCTCGAACAGACCATCAAGGAAATCATCGAGGCGTGGCAGCGGCGGAAGTGAATGTTTGGAGTTCCGCGTTTACGCGGCTCGGACCGCCTGAAGGCGGAACTCCAAACTTCAAGGCGAGCCGCGACCTGCGGCAAGGCCGCATTGACACGCGCAACGTCGTGTGATACCAAAGTGATACTGAAATGCCGCGCAAGGTACGACAACTGATAGCCGACTTGAAGAAGGCCGGCTTTGTGGACCGGGGCGGCAAAGGCAGCCACCGGAATTTTGAGCATCCCAAAGGCATGAGGGCGACGGTCAGCGGCAACCCCGGCTACGATGCCCATCATTACCAGGAGCGCGAAGTCCGGCGAAGAATTGAGGAATCACAGACATGAAACGCAACGAACTTAAGATGAAGGCGGCTCATTACACCAAGATTGTGGAATGGAGCGATGAGGATGATTGTTTTATCGGCAGCGCGCCGCCGCTGATCGGCCAATGCTGCCACGGCAAGGACGAAGCCAAGGTCTATGCCGACCTCTGTGAGATTGTGGAGGAATGGATTGAGCTTTTGGAAGGTGACGGGGAAGCTTTGCCCAAGCCGTTGGGCAAGGAGTTCAGCGGAAAATTTGTGCTACGGCTTGAACCAGCCTTGCACCGCCGGTTGGCCGCGCGGGCGATGGTGGCCGGGCAAAGCCTCAATAACTTCTGCGCCAAGAAACTCGCAGCGGCGTGACAGTGACCAGCGGAAGATGCGCGCGCACTATCCCAAGTGGGACTTGACCAAGAGCCTCGATCAGACCATCCAGGAAATCGTCGAGGCGTGGCAGCAGCGGAAGTGAATGTTTGGAGTTCCGCGTTTACGCGGCTCGGACCGCCTGAAGGCGGAACTCCAAACCTCAAGGCGAGCCCCAACCTGTTGCAAGGCTACCGGCGGCGCAAAGACGCAACGCCCGGCCTGATGCCCCAACGGGGCTAAAGAATATTGCCCAGCCCCGACATCGGATGTCGGGGTGGGTAATCCGTTATGAAAATCCTCATCACCGGCATTTGCGGATTCGTGGGTAGCACGTTGGCGCGGGCGTTGCGCGAGACGCAACCCGGCTGGCGGATTGTCGGCATTGATAATTTCATTCGCCCCGGCAGCGAGCCGAACCGTCGCCGCTCACCAAACTCGGCGTGAAAGTTTTTCGCGGCGACATCCGCTTCGCCCGCAATCTCGCCAAGCCGCCCGCCGTGGACTGGGTGATTGACGCGTTGCGTGGAAAATATGGCCGCTACAGAATTGTTGAACCGCTCTAGTTCAGCAGACCGGGCCGGAGCAGCTTGATGGCGTTCAGCATGAACTGCACGGCGATTGCCGCCAGCAGTAGTCCCATGATGCGAGTGCTGATTCTCATGGCGATCGGGTTCAGCCATTTTGCGCCACGCGCGGCCATCCGCAAAATGCCGTAACTCGCCAGCGCCGCCAGCAGGATGCAGCCGCACAGGGCGAGGTTTTTGGAAATGTCCGCCTGCGCTTCCGATTGCAGCAGGATCACCGTGGAGATCGCGCCAGGGCCGGACAGCATCGGGATGGCCAGCGGCGTCACGGCGATGTCCATCTTCTCCGCGCCCGCCTCCGTTTCCTCGCTCGTCTCCTGCACGCGCGACCGTTGCGCCCGCAACATGTCCAGCGCCACCAGCAGCAGCATGATGCTGGCCGCGATTTGAAACGCCGGGATGGTGATGCCGAGCAATTTGAAAATCCAACTGCCCGCGAAAGCAAACGCCAGCAGTATGCCGGCGGCGACCAGACAGGCGATTTTCGCCATGCGCGTCCGCTCTGCGGGCGAATCGGCCGGCGTCATTGCGATGAACGCCGGCACCGTCGCCAGCGGGTTCATGATGACGAACAGCGAACTGGCCGCGAGCAGGATGTATTCGGTCAGGCTCATGCGGAACAAGGTGACAAAATGGCGTCCGACATTCCATGCACAATTTTTTTGTCCGCCGGCACAATCGTCGCCAGCACGCCGCCGAGTTGCGGCTTCAAGTTGTCGCCTTCGCCGCTGACGAAATAATACGGGCACAGCCGCGCACGGCCTTTCATCGGCACGACCTCGTTCTTTGCGAAATCAAACCAGCTCGTCTCGACGAGCGCGGGCTTGTGGAAACGTTGCAGCACGCTCGGCGAAATCTCGAAGTTGGCGAGCGCCGCATCCACCGCCGCGCCCCAGTCCGCCTGCGAGAGATCGCTGCCGAGAAACACGCCACGCGCACCCCACGCGAGCGGCGAGAAGCCGGAAACTTTCAGGATGAGGTCGCGTTCCTTCTGCGACATCGTCTTGATCTGCCGCCAGTCCGTGAGGTTCAGTTCGGGAATGGCTGAGTGCGGCGGCAGCGGCGCGGGGTCAACGAGCCAGGTGTAGGGAATGACTTTCTTGAGCCGCGCCAGAAAACCTTCGCCGAGTTCCTGCCGCCAGAAGCTGTGCAGATTCCGATTCCACAGCAGCGCGAACAGCATCTTCTCCTCGAACAACGGCTTGGGCGGCGGCGTGAGGCGGATCTTCTTTTCCGCCGCGAGTTCAAAAATCTGCTGCGCGTTCGCCACGTTCGCCAGATCGAACAGCTCGAAGAAACGATAGACCGCGTCGCCTTCGGCGAACTGGTTGAAGGTTGAAGGCTGAAGGTTGAAGGTTGCGCCGCCGCGTTGATTCAACTGTTCCGCCAGCCACGCCATTTCTGGTTTGTAGGTGGCCGCTTCTTCCGAGACGACGAGGTGAACGCGCTTCGCGTCGCCGAAGATGGATTCAAACCCGCGCAGCATTCCATCCGCGCCGCCGATTAATGTAGGGCAGGCGTCTCGCCTGCCCATTTTGTTTTCCGAGGTTGCGCCTTCGGCGCTGGGCAGGCGAGACGCCTGCCCTACTTTGGAATACGTCTTCCCCAACCACGCCGTCAGGCCGATGCCGCCGGGGACGCTATCCAGCTCCGTAATGCTGAAGCCGGCCTCGGTCAGGAGAATATCGGGGCGGATGACGCGGGGCACGTCGTTCTTGAAGGCCGCTGCGCGTTGCAGCGCGATGAGATCGGCGGGCTTGCCGAGATCGAGCCAGCGGGCGACCCATTCCGGCTGCTTGCCCTCGGCGCTCCGGCGGTAGAGCAGATTCGCCGCGCGATAAAATTGCAGCAGCACGCGCCCGAGCGATTCGAGTTCCTGCGCCAGTTCCGCGCCGAGCGGAAACGGATCAGGGGAGATGCGCCACTCCTGACCGGCGAACAAGCCACCGGGAGGAAGCGAATCACGGATGGCTTTTGCTTGGTCGTCGGGGTTCATGATTTATTAGCCACGGATTGAACACGGATTAAACACAGATGGTAAGAAGGGAAATTATCCGTGTTCAATCCGTGTTCAATCCGTGGCTGATTAAGTCCTGACCTGCCCGGTGCCGAGGCCGAGCCATTTGTAGCTGGTCAGTTCCTCTAGGCCCATCGGGCCGCGCGCGCCGATCTTGTCGGTGCTGATGCCGATCTCCGCGCCCATGCCGAACTCGCTGCCGTCGGTGAAGCGCGTGCTCGCGTTCCAATACACCGCCGCCGAATCCACCTCGGCGAGGAACTGCTTCGCGGCCGCCCGTCGCTTGGTGACGATGCTGTCCGAGTGCGCCGAGCCGTAGCGGTTGATGTGTTCAATCGCCGCCGCCACGCCGTCCACGACGCGGACGTTGAGGATGTAGTCGTTGTATTCGGTGGACCAATCCTGCTCCGTCGCGCGCTTGATGGCGGATTGCGGATTGTGGATGGAGCATTTCAGAATGGCTTCCGCGTCGGAGTCGGCGCGCAATTCCACTTTGCTTTCGCTCAACTGCTGGCCGATGACCGGCAGGAACGTGGCCGCGATTTTTTTATCC
>JANMJO010000179.1:0-19594 GCA_031371425.1 Verrucomicrobiales bacterium
GCCATGGAAACAGCGGGCAACGCCAGCCGGTGTTGGTGCATGAACAAATAGGTCGCCGCGCCCAACAAACAACCTTCCACAATCATGGCCACACCGTAGTGTCGCCCCGGAATTAACTTCCACGCGCCCACAATGATTCCATTCAGGACGGCCCCAAGCAAAAACCCGAGCACGATGGTGAACGATGAAAAAGCATCGGGCCAACTGGCTTTGGCGACATCCATTCCTGAATGGGAAACCGCGCCCGTCATGTGACTGACCGGCGTGTGGAAAAATCCGAGCGCGATGGAATTGATGAACCCTGCCGAAGCAGCCAGCGCCAACGCCCCCAACAACAGGAAGCGTACTTGCTTGAAAGCATTGTGCTTCTCGATGGGTTGGGGATGCGAGTAAGGCATGGCCTCGTCAACAATGATTCTAGATTTTAGTTAGCCGCAACGGATTGCTCCTTGAGGAACACCCGATCGCACCAGTCGCCGAAGCGTTCGCCAGAATTTCTTTCCGTGGCGAAACGCGCGAGCACGGGGCGCAATTCGGTTTCCATGTCGGGGTCTTTGACCACGTCCTTCCACGGACGGTTGAGGCGCGTGCCGGAGGCGTTGCCGCCGAGCCAGACTTGATAGCGTCCCGGCGCTTTGCCGACGAACGCGATCTCCGCGATGTAGGGTCGCGCGCAGCCGTTCGGGCAGCCGGTCGAGCGGATGATGATCTCCTCGCCGCCAAGGCCGAGGTCGGCACAAACTTTTTCAATGCGGTCGATCAAGCCGGGCAGATAGCGCTCGGATTCCGCGAGGCCGAGGCCGCAGGTCGGCAACGACGGGCAGGCCATCGAGGCAGCGTGCAGCACGCTCGCCTGATTTTCCGTCTTCACGGCGGCGGCGTTGAGCAGCGTGGTGATGGCGGTTTTGTCGGTGTCATTCACGTTGGCGAGGATGACATTTTGATTCGCGGACAAACGAAATTCGATGTTCGGAAATTTTTCCGCGACCTGGCGCAACGCGGTTTTCTGCGCGTCCTTCACGCGGCCCATGTTGACGAACAAGCCGAGAAACCACGAGCCATCCACGGCTTTGCGCCAGCCGAGCAAGTCCTGCATGGTTGTGAACTGGTAAGGCCGCGCGGGCGCGAGCGTGATGCCGGCGCGCTGGTTCACTTCATCCTGCATGAACTTCACGCCGCGTTCGGCGACGACGTATTTGAGGCGCGCGTGCTTGCGGTCGGTGCGGTCGCCGAAATCGCGATGAATCGTCAGCACAGCCTTCGCCACGTCCACGAGTTTGTCCGGCGTGAAAAATCCGATTACGTCCGCGAGGCGCGGGTAAGTCTGCTCGTTGCCGTGGCTGCGACCAAGTCCGCCGCCGACGCACAGGTTGTAACCGACTAGTTTGTCGTTCTCAACGATGGCGATGAAGCCGAGGCAGTTTGTGAAAATGTCGAGGTCGTTCGTCGGCGGAATGGCGAAGGCGATCTTGAATTTGCGCGGCAGCCAAGTTTTGCCGTAGAGCGGATCAACGAAGTTTTTATTCTCCGCCGCGTCGTTGTCGAGTTGCACGCCGTCAATCCAGATGGAGTGATACGCCTTGGTCTGCGGCGCGAGCGCGAGCGCGACTTTGTGGCAGTCGGCAAAAACCTGTTCGCGGGCCTTCGTATATGCGGGCGTGGGCGGCGCAAGGACGTTGCGGTTCACATCGCCGCAAGCCGCGAGCGTGGAGAGCAGCGACTCATTGATCTTCGCCACGAGCGGACGCAGCCCGCTCATCACGACGCCGTGAAACTGGATGCTCTGCCGCGTGGTGATGCGGAGCGTGTTGTTGCCGTAGTTCGTAGCGAGGTCGTCGAAGACGCACCATTGCTTCGCGGTCATCACGCCGCCGGGGATGCGCCCCCGGATCATCATTATGTATTTCTTGCCGGTCTTGCGCAGGTCGCGATCATCCTGCTGATAGCTGCCGTGAAATTTCAGGAATTGGTTGTCGTCGTCGGAGAAATGATCCGAGCCGCTGGCGATGGTGGCGGCGATGGTGCCCGCAAGCGTCGGGATGGCGTCCTTAATGACTTCGTTATGCGTCAAAGAGGCTTGTTTTTGCTGGCTATTTTCAATCATAAGCAACTTCCCGAGGTAGATAGTTTGTGCAACTATGGTTCTGTGGTCAAACAAATACTTTAGAATATCGAGGATGCCGGAAACGCAGTTCGATGAAAACACTTTTCCAAGCCTGCGGTGTTTGCGTAGTATCGCCGCCCGCCACAAGCGGATGTCATCCATGAGTCAGCCCAAGTTTTATTATTTCGACAACAACGCCACGACGCGCGTCGCGCCGGAGGTTGTTGAGGCGATGCTACCGTTCTTCACGGAGCATTGGGGGAATCCATCGAGCTCCTACCGGTTCGGCCATCAGTTGACCCGGCACATTGAAGCGGCCCGGGAAAAAGTCGCGGCGCTCATCAATGCCGACCCGCGTGAAATCATTTTCACGAGCTGCGGCACGGAGAGCAACAACTCGGCAATCCACTCGGCGCTGGCAACGCACCCGGCGAAACGGCACGTCATCACCACGGCGGTGGAGCATTCGGCGAACATCAAGTTCACGGCGCATCTGAAAAAGACGGGGTTTGACGTGACGCTGTTGCCGGTGGAATCCGACGGCTCGCTGGACATCCATCTTCTCGAACAATCCATCCGTCCGGACACGGCTATCGTTTCGGTGATGTGGGCAAACAACGAGACCGGCGTGATATTTCCAGTCGAGGAAATCGCCGCAATCTGCCGCTGCAAGGGCGTGCCGTTCCACACGGACGCCGTGCAAGTGCCGGGCAAACTCAAGATGGATGTGAAGGATCTGGATGCAGATTTCCTTTCGCTGTCCGCGCACAAGCTGCATGCGCCAAAAGGAATCGGCGCGCTCTACATCAAGCACCACACTCGTTACCAGCCTTACGTCATCGGCGGCGGACAGGAACGCGGACGTCGCGGCGGAACGGAAAGCGTGGCGGACATCGTCGGCTTTGGCCGTGCGGCGGAATTGACGCTTGCGAATCTCAAGGACGAGCAGACCCGCGTGCCGCATCTGCGCGACAAGTTGGAGCACGCGATCCTCAAGAACATCCCCGACACCGTCCGCAACGGCAACCGCGACGAGCGCCTGGCCAACACGAGCAACGTCTCGTTCGGCGGCCTCGAAGCGGGGGATATTTTGAAAGCGCTCGATCACGCCGGTGTTTGCGCCTCGAGCGGTTCGGCCTGCACGACGGGATCGCTGGAGCCGTCGCATGTTTTGACCGCTATGGGTTTGAGCGCGGCGCGTGCGCGTGGCAGCATCCGGTTCAGTCTGGGGATGTATAGCACCGAAGCGGACGTGGGGTATTTGTTGCAACAGTTGCCCACCATCATCGCCGGACTCCGGGGCGCGGCTTCAATTGGGGCGAAACATTTGCGCCATGATGGTGTTCACAAAGAATCGCTCAAGGCTTGAAATCTTCGGCGTGCTCGGAGTAGCTTGTCGGACAATTTACAAAATATGAAAAATCTGTTCTCACTTATCGTCGGCGGTGCGGTCGGTTTTGCAGCGGCCTATTTTCTCGTCTCGAAGCCTGCAGAAAATTGCAAACCCGCCGCAGCCGTCGCATCTGCAAGCGTGCAGCCTGTCGCCCCTGCCGTTACGCCGGCGGACGACCTGCAGAAGCTGTCCGTGCTGAACCCCACCAGCGCCAAGAACCCGGCGCGCGTGATCCGCCAGATTGTCCACTACATGGAAAGTCTCGTGGACGCTGGCAACAAAGCAGTCGTCCCCATCAGCGAAGTCATCGGCGCAGGCAAGGACCTTGATTATTTATTGGACGAGCGTGCTGGAGCGGCATCGAGCCTGCCATTTTGGAACTGGCGTGAGGGCCAGCCAATCGTCAGCGGCCTCGTCCTGCCGCCGTCATTTCGTCTCGGATTGGTGGACGTTCTTAAATCCATCGGCACCGAGGAGGCTCAGAACGTCATGGCCATGATGATGAACAACACGAGCCGCGCAGTTGAAGTCGCCTACATCGCGCAAGTGTTGGAGAAACTCTCGCCCGGCGTGTATTCCGAAATCGCGATGGCCGCCGCCAGACGGCTGTTGGCTGCCCCTCCGAAGGCGGGTTCATCCAGCCCGCTCGACGCCAACGGCAACGCCTACCTCTACGCCATGCTCAACGCGCACGGAGACACCACGCTTGTCGCCACCGCGCAATCCAACCTCGTCAGCAACGCCCGCCTCGACGTGGATGCCGCCAACTACCTCCTCACCGCCCTCAAAGAAAAAGCGCTGCCCCAATTGGCGACCACATATCAAGGCGCGAATGCCGAAGACAAAAACAGAATCGCCATGATGACCTTCAACTACGTCGGCTCCAGCGCCGAAGCCAACCAGATATTCAAGGACTGGATACTGAACAGCGGACAGGACGCCAATTCCCAGACCGTCGTTGCCCGCCCCCGCTCCCTCTACCTCCAGATGCTTTGCGGCGGAAACTTCGGCCCCTACCACGCCGAAGTCCCCACCAACCGCGACCTCATCAACTCCCGCATCGGCCTCCTCAAAGAAATGGACACCGCCTCCACCGACGCCCGTCTCAAGCAGGCGATCGGCCAGTCCCTGCAATGCCTGCAAGCCCGGTAAGCCAGCGCTCTCCACACAGCCACAGCTGACAGAGTCCGAGCGCGAAATCCGCGCCCGCCATTCCTGTAACTTCTGCCGAAGCACACCCGTCTCAACTGTGACGGTCACACTCATATGAAAACATTTCTCATCATCCTCCTGACCGCCGGCGTCACATTTGCCGCAGCACGATGGCTCATTTCCGGCCACAACCCCAACCAGACCCAACAGCAACTCGCCGCCGCCCAAGCCAAGTGGGAGAGCGAGAAAAACGCCCTCGAATCCGCCCTCGCCGAAGCCAAAGGACAACCCGCGCCCATCCACACCGCCGCACCGACCGCCGCCACCTCCTCGCGCCTGTCCCCCGCCGACATCCTCAAGAAACTCGTCGCCATCAAACCCGGCGCCGGCACCGAGCGCAACCGCAACATCCGCCTCGTCGTCTTCCACCTCGAAAGCCTCCGCGAATGTGGCCCGGCCGCGCTGCCCGTCATCCGCGACTTCTTCGCGTTGAACCAAGACATTGACTACACCACCGAAGACGCCGATCCGAACGCCCCCGCCGACCAGAACCAGAATTCCGGCGGCAACAACCGCCAGCGCGGTGGCCGTGGCAACAACTCCCTCTGGTCCTTCCGCCGCGGCGGCGAACTCCGCACCGACTTCGTCCTGCCCCCGTCCCTGCGACTCGGCCTCGTGGACGTCGTCCGCAGCATCGGCGGCGCGGACGCCGAACAGATACTTGCCACCGTGCTCGAAACCACCGGGCGCGGCATCGAAGTCGCCTACGTTGCAAAAAGCCTTGAGGAAATGTCCGCCGGAAAATACCGCGAAGCCGCCCTCGCTTCCGCCAAGGATTTGCTCGCGCATCCGTCCACCATCGACAGCCCGAACAGCGCGGACAACCTGGCCGAAGGCTACCTCTTCGACGTGCTTCGGATGTATAACGACACCTCCTTCGCCGCCAACGCGCAGGCCATGCTCATCGGCGCGGACGGTCGCGTGGACCGCAACGCGCTCGATTACCTGAACAGTCTTCTCAAAGAACAGGCCATCCCCGCCCTCTACCAGGCCTACAACAACTCATCCCTCACCAACCAATTTGAAAAAGCGCGCATCGCCCGCGACATCCTCGCCCACGCCGGCGAGAACAGCACCGCCAACCAACTCCTCACCGACATCGTCAACAACAAGGACATTGACGCCCGCATGCGCGGCTTTGCCGTCATGCAACTCGGCGGCGGCTTCGGCGGCGGCGGAGATAACCAAGCCAGTGCCGCGACCTACAGCGCGCGCATCCCCCTCGTGGACCAGCTCCTCGCCACCGCCACCGATCAAGATCTCATAGACACCCTCAACCGCACCCGCAACAACCTCCTCATCCTCGCCACCAACGGCGTGCCAGAAAATCCATTCGGGCGCGGCGGCAACCGTGGCAACCGTGGCAACCGCGGAGGGCAGGGCGGCCAAGGCGGACCCGGCGGCGGCTAGAACGGGCACAACACCTACGGTTTTCAGGCGGAACATTTATTTGTTCCGCCTTTTTGGTTTTCATTTCCAGCCGCTGCGCTAGGATTCGCCCAAGCCAAGTCAAGCCAAGCCACTCAAATGAAAACTGTTCTGATCATTGACGACAACGCCCAGTATCGGAATCTCATGGGAGAAATCCTCCGCGCCAACGGATGGCGCGTCCTTGAAGCAGGTGAAGGCGATACTGGCATCCAACTCGTCCGCGACCAGCGCCCCCACGTCATCCTCTGCGACCTCCTCATGCCTCGCGGCAACGGCTTCCAAGTCTGCCGCGATCTCCGCGCCGACCCCGCTCTCCGCCACATCAAGATCATCGTCACCTCCGGCCGCGACTACGAGGCCGACCGCACCGCCGCCCGCGACGCCGGCGCGGATGAATACCTCACCAAGCCCATCAGCGCTGGGGTCGTCCTCAAAACCATCGCCCGCCTCACCGTCGAAACCGCGCCCGCCGCCAAGACCGCCGCGCCGATTGCCACCGGCAAGACCTCGCCTGCCAGCGTGAAATTCTGGGGCGTGCGCGGCTCCATCCCCACGCCCGGCCCCGGCACCGTGCTTCACGGCGGCAACACCTCCTGCATCGAAGTCCGCGCCGGCAACGAAATCATCATCCTCGATGCCGGCACCGGCCTGCGCAGCCTCGGACGCTCGCTGCTCGCCGAGTTCAAGGACAAGCCGCTCAACATCACCCTGCTGCTCACGCACACGCACTGGGATCACATCCAGGGACTGCCGTTCTTCGCGCCCATCTATTCGCCGAACTGCCGCCTGCGCATCCTCGGCTATGAAGGCGCGCGCAAAAGTCTCGTTCATATTCTCTCCGGCCAGATGGAGAGCCCGTATTTCCCCGTGCCGTTCCAGGAACTGCCCGGCAACATTGATATCGAGGAGCTGAAGGATTTGCATTTCCACGTCGGCGCGGTGCGCGGCGAGGCGTGGTTCGCCAACCACCCCGGCATCTGCGTCGGCTACCGGCTCTTCACCGAGGATGGCTCGGTCGTTTACATCCCGGACAACGAACCCATCATGCGCCACCGCATCGAGACCGCCTTCTGGCCCAAGGAAGGTCGCGACTCCGTGAACTTCGCCCGCGACGAGGAGGACAAGATGATCGCCTTCCTGCGCGGCACGGAGGTGTTGATCCTTGATTCGCAATACGACCGCGAGGAATACCAGAAGCACGTCGGCTGGGGACACGGCTGCGTGGATGATGCCGTGGCGCTGGCCTCGCGCGCCGAGGTGAAGAAACTTTTCCTCTTCCACCACGACCCCGACCACGACGACGCGAAAGTTTCCGCCATGACTGAACACGGGCGCAAGCTCGTGAGCGAAGCCGGCGGCAAAATGCAAGTGGACGCCGCCCGCGAGGGCGTGGTCGTGCCACTCGCGGCAACTGCTGAGAAGTAGTCAGAGAGTTGATCTGAGCCATCCCCGAATCCTAAAGGGATTCAATCATTCAGCCCGGCGTTGACGCGCCAGCGACTACGCCGGGTGGAAGCCCAAACAAATCCATCAACCCTGTAGGGGTTGCATCGCCCGGCGCGGGCAACAGGACTGGTGGGAATCTGATACAACCCTTTCAGGGTTGTGGTGGGTTGGTTTCGTTGACCCGGGGTAGCTGGCGCAACCCCGGGCTGACTGCTGCAATCCCTTTGGGATTGGGGATGCGCCAACCGCCGCCGCGTTTATCCGGCCCCGCTCACAGCCGTTTCTCGTCCGCGTCTATGAAGTCCACGAAGTGTTTCAGATCGTCGCGATGGGAAAGACCGGCCTGTTCCTTGCGCGTCTTTAGCCGCGCCTGACCTTCTGCGTCGTCGGCTTTGGGATAATCCAGCATCTGCGGCAGCAGCGCGGCTTTTTCGGCGGCGGATTTCTTCACGTTCTTCTTCACCCAGTCGCACACCTCGCCGTCGGTGATGGAATTTTTCACAACGGCGAGCATTTGTTCGTGCGTGAGGCCGGCGGCCTTGAGCCAGCTACCGTCGAAGCCTTTGCCGAGGTTGGGCTGGTAATCGGGGTGGAGTTTACCGGCGAGGTGCAGGCGGATCTTATCAACGTAACGCGGCAGGTGGGGCCAGCCGTCCATGGTTTCGCGCGGGCTGCGGGGGAAGATGATTTCGCTCATGGGCGAATCATCAATTCTGCGGCGGAAAGTGCAATGCAAAATTATCGGAGAGTGTATCGGAGGGCAGAGCATTGCTCCGGTTCTTGACCGGCGCGGGTTTGGCGTTTGGAGTTCCGCCTTTAGGCGGCCAGCGTGGGTTACACCCCGAACCGCCTGAAGGCGGAACTCCGAACAAGAACCGGGTGCAGATTGCTCTACGGATTGAAGACGGTGCGGTAGTAGCGCTGCGGGAAGCCGGGGGTGTTGGTGAAGGTGAAGACGCCGTTGGTGAGCGAGTTGGTGGCGATGGGCATCCAGTCTGCGAGGTTGGTGGAGGCTTGGATGACGAAGCCGAATGGCGCGGTGCCGGAGACGGTGAAGGTGAATTGTCCGTTGCTCTGCCAGCGGGAGGAGAGCAACTGGAGGCGTGTGAGGGCGATGTTGATGTTCCAGGAGACGGCGTTGCTCAAGGCGTTGCCGGGGTCGTTGCGGACGAGCGCGGTGGCGTCGGTGGCGCGGACTTGGAGGGCGGCGTTGCCGTTGGTGAAGTTGGCGGGGCTGAACAGGAATGTGGAAGCGGTCGCGCCGGGGACGGCGGTGCCGTTGGTGAACCATTGGAGGTTCAGGTCGTGGGTGCTGGGCTGGAGGCGGGTGGTGCTGAAGGCGATGGCCGGGGCGGTGATGGCGGTGAGTTGGTTGTTGTTGGTGGTCGGGGTGTAGGTTTCGATGGTGCGGACTTTCTGGTTGATGGCGATGACGATGGCTTCGGAGCAGACTTCGCAGAAGGGAATCCCGAGGTGGCTCATCTTGCAGTCGTGGCGCGGGCGATACCAGCCGTTGGTCTGGTATTGAGCGCCTTCGAAGACGCCGACAAGGCTGCTGTAGTCCGCCACGTCGGGCGTGGGTGAGGGAACGCCGTTGAGAATCCAGGTTTTCCAGGGGACGGAGTTGAGGTTGGTCTGGGTGGTGGCGTTGGCGTGTTCGGTGGGCGTGAAGCCGGGGAACGCGGTGGAGTATTCATCGGCGAGGTTGGCGAAGGTGTGGCCGGATTCGTGGGCGACGATGTCGAGGGCGGAGACGCCGCCGATGCTGCCGAGGGAGGTGACGGCGATGGGGAATGGATTGGCGGGATCGGGCGGCTGGCCGGAGCCGCCGTAGCTGGTGTCGTTGACGACGAGGACGACGAGGCGGTTGTTGGCGTTGATCTGGGGCAACACTGTGGCGGCCCACGGTTGGTTCGGGAACAGGGTGGCGTTGGTGAGGAGGGTCTGGATTTTGCCGGTGCCGTTGGCGGTGTTGGCATCGCGGTCATTCGGCGGGACGGTAATCAACCGGGGTATGCTGTAGCTGTCGTAGGTGCTGTTGAAGTAGGTGTTCTTGAGGCTGGTGGACGGGGTGTAGTGGTCCGAGCCGGACTCGGCGGAGGCGACGGTGATGGAGTAGGCGTTGAAGTAGTTGGTGTATTCGTTGTAGGGCGGCGTGGCGAGGAGGTTGCTGGCGACGTTGGCGGCGTCCACGAGGAATTGGGGGAACTCGTTGGTTTTGTAACCTTCGGCGAGCAGCACGATGTTGATGCGGTTGGAGGGGACGCCGTTGCTGTAGAGCGTGGTCAGTGTGGGGGTGAAGCTGATGACGGCGAGCGTGGCGATGGAGCTGGTGACGGCGCCGTAGGTGTTGGTGATGACGACGTCGTAGTTGCCGGAGTTGGTGGGTTGGGCGTTGACCTTGGAGTAGGTGTTGGTGTTGGCGCCGGAGATGTTGGTGCCGTTCCAGCGCCACTGGTAGGCGAGCGGGCTGCTGCCGGTGGAGGAGACGGAGAAACTGGCGGTGTCGCCGGGCGCGAGGGTGATGCTGGCGGGTTGCGCGGTGATGAGCGGCGGCGCGGGCGTCGGGTTTGTGGGGGAGGCGGAGTTGCGCGCAACGGGCGGGGAGAGGGTGGTGAAGTCGGTGGCGTTGTTGTTGAAGTCGGTGTAGCCGCCGTTCTTGCGGAGGGTGGAGGTGGCGTTGTCGCCGCCGGGGGCGCCGGGGGCAGCACCAGCACCTTCATAGCCGGTTGCAAAGCCGTAGCCGACGAGGTCAATCACTTCTGGCAAGCCGACGGGGTTGGTGCCGACGAGAGCGGTCTGGTTGATGACGAGCGCGATTTTGCCGGCGAGCGCACTGAGGTTGAAATTGGTGGTGGCGTCGGGTGTGGGGAGTGGGATGCCGACGGGTGATCCGGGGGCAGCGAGTTTGATGAGGTAGTAATGGTAGGGTTGGATGGTGCCGGTGAGCCGGGCGACGCTCCAAGCGGTGTTGTTAGCGGTGGCATATTGCATTGATTTGGTGCTCAAATCAACAGCCGCCGCGGTGGGGTTGAAGAGTTCCACAAAATCATTCTGGTAGGGCGCCCCGGCGTTGCCGCCGCCGCCGTAGATTTGGCTGATGACGACGTTGTTGGCGTAGAGCGTGATGGTGAGAGTGGCGATGGCGCTGGTGGCCGCGCCGTAGGGGTTGGCGACGACGATGTCGTAGTTGAGGGCGTCGTTGGTGGTGACGTTGTTCAGGATGAGTGTGGTGTTAGTGGCGCCGGTCTTGGTCACGCCGTTGGTGCGCCACTGGTAGGTGAGCGGGGCTGTTCCGTAGGCAGCGACGGTGAAGGTGGCGGTGGTGCCGAGGACATTGGTCAGGCTTTGCGGCGATTGCGTGATGACGGGCGGTTGGTAAACGGTGAGAGTGGCGACGGCGCTGGTGGCGGCGCCGTAGGGATTGGCGACGACGACGTCGTAGTTGAGGGCGTCGTTGGTGGTGACGTTGTTCAGGATGAGGCTTCCGGTGGTGGTGATGATTTTGTTCACGCCGTTGGTGCGCCACTGGTAGGTGAGCGGGGCGGTGCCGGTGGCGGTGATGGTGAAGGTGGCGGTGGTGCCGGCGTAGTTGGTCAGGTTTTGGGGCGACTGGGAGATAGCGGGCGACAAGACGACGGTGAGCGCGGCGGCGGAACTGGTGACGGCGCCGTAGATGTTGGTGACGATGACGGAGTAGTTGAGGGTGTCGTTGGTGGTGACGTTGTTCAAGGTGAGTGTGGCGCTGGTAGCTCCGGCTTTGGCGATGCCGTTGCTGCGCCATTGGTAGTTCATGGGCGATGCGCCTAGGGCGGTGACGGTGAAGGTGGCGGTGGTGCCGGCGATGTTGGTGCGGCTTTGCGGCTGCTGTGTGATGGCCGGCGCGAGGAGGACGGTGAGTGTGGCGGCGGAGCTGGTGACGGCGCCGTAGATGTTGGTGATGATGACGGAGTAGTTGAGGGCGTCGTTGGTGGTGAGGTTGCTCAGCGCGAGGGTGGCGCTGGTGGCGCCGGTCTTGGGGATGCCGTTGGTGCGCCACTGGTAGTTGAGGGTGCCGCTGCCGGCGGCGGTGACGGTGAAGGTGGCGTTGGAGCCGGGTTGGGAGACTTGGTTCTGGGGCTGGGTGACGATGGTGGGGATTTTTGCGGGGATGTTGGTGCTGAGTTCGGAGGTGTTGTTGTTCGGGTCGGTGGCGGTGGCGGTGATGTATTGGGCGATCACGCTGGCGGCGGGGAGGGTGAAGGTGAAGCTGCCGTTGCAACTGCCGTCGGTGGTGACGTTGGTGGAGCCGAGATAATATTGTCCTTCGCCGCAGCCGGAGTCGTTGGTGGCGGTGTTGGCGTAGAAGTCGAGTTGGTAGGTTTTGCTGGCGGTGCTGTTGAGTGTGCCTTGAACGCGGGTGATGCCGCCGCTGGTGAAGGTGTTGGTGAGGACGGGGAAGTTTTGGAGGAGGTTGCCGCCGGTGTCGCCATCGCAGCCGTCGTTGGCATTGACGCCGTCGTTGCCGAGATCAATGCCGAGGGCGTTGATGATGCTGTCGCCGTTTGAGAAGGTGGAGTTGCGGCGGATGAGGTTGCCGGTGTTGCCATCGCGGACGCGGACGCCGTCGTAGCCGGGGGTGCGGGCGAAGGCGATGGTGTTCCCCGCGCCGGGCGTGACGCCGCCGATGGTGTTGTTGTTCACGCCGCCGGTTGACCGCAAGTCAATGCCGTGGGTTTCGTTGCCGAGGTCGGAGATGCCGTCCGCTTTGACGCCGATGAAATTTCCTTGGATGACGTTGCTGGTGGTGCCGGCGTCGCCGAGGGTGATGGCATCGCGCCAGTTTCCGGAGATGAGGTTGCCTGCGCCGGTGTTGGTGCCGCCGATGAGGTTGGAGTTGGCGCCGCCGGAAAGGTCAAGGCCGCCGCCCACGGGAACTGTGGCGAGACCGAAGCCGTTGGGGAGGGCGTAGCTGCCGGTGGTGTCTGTGCCAATGTAGTTGCCTTGAATGGTGTTGTTCGCGGCGCTGTTGCTGATGATGTAGATGCCTTGGAGATTGTTTCCGGAGATGAGATTGCGGGTGGCGGCGGTGATTCCGCCGATGGTGTTCTGGCGGGCGCTGACAATTCCGACGCCGGCGTAAGTATTGCCGACGGCCGCCGTGCCGTTGATGTCCGTGCCGATGAAGTTGCCTTGGATGAGGTTGTTGGAGGCGGTCGTGCCGGAAAAGTAGATGCCGTTGTTGGTGTTGCCGGAGATGATATTTCGCGCGGCGGGAGTGAGGCCGCCGATGGTATTGCCGGGGGATTCGATGCGAATTCCGTTCTGGGTGTTGCCGAGTCTGCGGAGGCCCGTCGGGTCGGTGCCGATGAAGTTGCCGAGGATGGTGTTGGCAGTGGTGTTGGTGGTGAGAAGGATGCCGCTGAAAAGATTTCCGGAGACGACATTGCCGGGTCCGATGGTGTTGCTGGAAACGGTCTGGATGAAGATGCCGTATTCTAAATTGGGGAGTGCGTTGGTGCCGGTCTTGTCGGTGCCGATGAGGTTGTTCTGGACGGTGTGGGTGCCGCCGCCAACGCTGCCGATTTTCACGCCCGAAAATCCGTTGCCTGAAATAAGATTGCCGGAATCGGCCGTGTCACCGCCAATGGTGTTGCTGGAAGAGTTGAGGAGTTCCACGCCGTAAAAGGTGTTGGCGACGGCGGCCATGCCGTTGGAGACGGTGCCGATATAATTGCCGGCGATGAGATTGCCGGTGGCGGAGGAGCCGGAGATGACGATGCCCCGGCCGCCGTTGCCGGAAATGATGTTCCGGGCCGCTGTGCCGGTGCCGCCGATGAGGTTGTTTTTTGAGCCGACGCTGACGGAGGCGAAGGTGATGCCGTCCGTGGCGTTGCTCAAGGCGGCGGTGCCGGCGGTGTTGAGGCCGATGGTATTTCCCTGGACGACATTGTTGTTGGCGTTATCAAAAAAATAGATTCCGCTCTGGCCGTTGCCGGAAATTAGGTTGCGCGCCCCGGCGGCGGTGCCGCCGATGAGGTTGCTATAGGCGTTCAACAGAACGATGCCGTTGGTGAAGTTAGGTAGGCGGCTGTTGCCGGTGATGTCGGTGCCGATGAGATTTCCCTGGATGCTGTTTCCAGCCGCGCCGCCATTGAGTAGGTAGATGCCGTTGACGAGGTTGCCGGAGATGAGGTTGCGGTTGGTGGGATCGGTGCCGCCTATCAGGTTGCCTGCGGACAGGATGGTGATGCCGCCTTGATTGTAAGTGCTGTTGCCGTTTCCGGCGGCGTTGGTGCCGTAGACGCCGGTGCCGATGAAGTTGGCCTGGATGATATTGCCGCCCGTGCCTTCGATGCGGATGCCATCGCCGGTGAAACGGTTGATGGCTAGGCCTCGAACCGTGCAGTTTGAGGAGAGCAAATAGATGCCCGTCGCACCGCTGCCGGCATTGGTGCCGCTAATTTCCACACGCGGAATGCCGGAGTAGTTGGTCTGGGTTGTGCCGTCAATCAACACCACGTTGCTGATTCCGGGCAGTGGGGAGGTGGGTCTGATGGTGAAGGGGCCGAGGCCAGGGATGGTGAAGGCGATGGTGTGATTGCCGGCGTTGGTGTTGGCATCGTTGATGGCCTGCCGGAAAGACCCCGCTCCGCTGTCGTTTGTGAAGATGACACCGAAGGTGGCCGCCGGTAGGTTGGACAATGAACTAAGCAGTAGCAAGATGAGGAGCAGCCCGGCGAAAGATTTCATCTCGCGACCTGTTAATCTCCCGCTGGTTGGCATGGCGGAATGTAGTTGCAACAGCCTTTGGTCGCAAGTTGCAACTCGAATCACAACTCGAATCTGGAAAAACGTTCTTATCCGATAAAATCCCAAAATAGTCGTTGACCTTATTTAGGGGTAGTGCTAAATAAACACCATCACCGCACGAGAGTAGAACAATCAAAAATTTAATATGAAAAGAAATACAACAAAGTCCATGGTAACAGCAGTTGTTTCCGCCGCCAGTTTCATGTTCGCATTGAGCGTCACGGCTGAAATCACGCCCGCAATTGAGATGCCCGCTCAAGCAGCCCGTCAGGTGGCAGAAGCCAAATCTGATCAGCGCGCCGACCTCACCAAATCAATCGTCACCAAGGCGATTGCCAAGAACCCCACCATTGCGCCCGCGCTCGTGAGTGCCATTGCCAAAGGTTCGCCCGAAATGGCCGTTATCGCAGCGGTTGCTGCAGTCATCCAAGAGCCCAAGCAGATTGCGGCAATCACAAAGGCGGCGGTTGCAGCAGCTCCCTCACTCGCCGGCAAGATTGTTGCAGCCATCTGTAAGCAATTCCCTGCCAAATATAACCTGATTGCCAACGCAGCTTTCGAAGCTGCTCCTGAAGCCAGAGCGACTATTCTGGACGCGGTCAGCACCACGGTTACTTCGGCCAAGACCAGTGTTGTCCTGCCGCCTCCGACTACGGGTGGTGCTTACACCCCGGTTTTGGGAACGCCCACTTCAAAAAGTACTACAGACACCGGCATAATTGCTCCCGGTGGTGGTCGCAGCTATGATGGGGCATAATCCTAGGTTGACTTTCAAAAACCCGCTTCAGAAATGAAGCGGGTTTTTTGTTTGCTTCACTGGTGCGCCGGGAGGCGGTCTCAAGCTATCGGTTGCCGTAAGAGCAGGGCAGTGGCAGTCGCGTAATTCACTGTGTGGCTCAAGCTGATTAGAACCGCGCTCGCACCTCGGGTTTCTAGAAGTTTTTCCCCAGACCCATGCAGAATCACGAATGGCTCGCCGCTTTCTTTGCGGGCGATTTCCATGTCGAGCCAGCCCAACTGCGCTCCGATGCCTGTGCCAAACGCCTTGGAGATCGCCTCCTTGGCGGCGAATCGCACCGCGAGAAACTGTGCTGGTGAACGATGTGACAGACAGTAGGCGGTTTCACTCGGTAGCAGGATGCGGTTCAGAAAACGTTCCCCAAACTTTTCGAACGAATGCTGAATCCGCGCCACCTCGATGATGTCCGTGCCGATGCCTAGGATCATTTGGCGTAACCTTTCATGATGGCGAGCATGTCTCCAACGGCGGCGGACAAGCCGGTGAATGTCGCCCGGCTCACGATGCTGTGGCCGATGTTCAACTCCACCAGATGCGGCACGCACCACAATGCCGGCAGGTTCTGAAAATTCAATCCGTGTCCTGCGTTTACGCGCAAGCCCATCGCATGCGCCTGCCGCGCAGCAGCAGCAAGCCGGTCCAATTCCACCGCGCGCCTTGCCGGATCGTGAAAATGTTCCGCGAACCTGCCGGTGTGCAATTCGATGAACTGGCTGCCCGTGCGGGCGCTTGCCTCCACTTGAGACGCTTCGGGCGCGATGAACAGGCTCACCTCAATGCCCGCGTCGTTCATCCTTTTGCAGGTCTCGGTAATCGCAAGTTCATTGCCGGCCACGTCGAGGCCGCCTTCGGTGGTTACTTCCTGACGGCGTTCGGGGACAAGGCAGGTAATCTCCGGTTTCAGTTTCAGTGCGATGCTGACAATCTCCGGCGTGTTCGCCATCTCCAGATTGAACCGCGTCCGGATAATCTCTCGCAACTCCCAGATGTCACGGTCCTGAATGTGCCGGCGGTCTTCGCGCAGGTGCGCGGTGATGCCATGTGCCCCTGCCGCCTCGCAGATGCGGGCGGCCTCGATGGGGCAGGGTTCGCCGTGCGCCAGGCCGCGATACCGAGCCTCGCGGAGCGTGGCGATGTGGTCAATGTTGACGCCGAGCTTGAGCATGACGGCTTCAGATTGTCGGCGGCGAAAAGTTTTGGCAACGGAATAACTTGCGTCTAAATCCCAAAGTTTGCTTTCATCCCGTCATGACCCGATCTGCAAAGTTCCTGAAATACTGGCTGCCGGTATTTTTCTGGGCGGGCATGATTTTTTTTGCATCCGGCAGTTCCGGTTCGAGCGAGCAGACTTCCCGTTTTCTGGGGCCGCTGTTCCACTGGCTGTTCCCCTGGCTTTCGGCAGCGGCGATTGCCGATCTGGTTTTCAGCATCCGCAAGACGGCGCATGTCACGGAATACGCGCTGCTCGCGCTGTTGTTCTGGCGTGCGATACGCCAGCCGGTGCGGAACGACATGCGTCCGTGGAACTGGTCTCAAGCCCGGCTCGCTTTTGGACTCACGGCGTTTTATGCGGCGACGGATGAATTCCACCAGATGTTCGTCCCTAACCGTGAGGCGCGCGTTCAGGACGTGGCGATAGATCTGTGCGGTGCGACGGCGGGGTTGCTGCTGCTTTGGGGGATTGGCCGGCTGCGGAAAAACTGGTGAACAGGATTGTGTGACGATGAATTGGAACGTCAAAAGGCCGTTCGTGCTTGTGGCATTGAGCTACGTCGCCGGTGTTCTGGCGGCGGACTGGATTTCTTTTCCAGTGGCTGGGCTGTGTATCCTCACGCTTGACGTTGCGCTGTTGACGCTGATCTGGGCGAGGCAGCGGGCGCTGCTGTTATTGCCACTGATTTTTCTGGCCGGCGCGGTCAACCTCACCCTGCACACGGTATTGCTTTCGCCGCACGACCTCCGCGCCATCCTGGAGACGCGCAGCGAGTTTATCTCTCTGCGCGGCGAACTTTCAGAGACGCCGTATCACCGCATCTACGATCACAATTCCGAACCGGTTCACCGCTCGTTCGCGCAGGTGGATGTCCACGCCGTCAAACTCAAGAACGAATCGTGGCGGCCTGTTTGCGGACTTGTGGCGGTGAGCACCGCCGGGATGCTGCCGGAGAAATTCCACGCCGGGCAGGAGGTGGAGCTGATCGGTGTGCTGCAACCGCCGCGTGCGCCCGTGGCCGAGGGGTTGTTCGACTACCGCACATTTCTTCGCCGCGCCGGGATATTCTACCAACTAAAGGTCGGCTCGGTGGACGACTGGAAAATCATTTCACCAGCCGGCCCGCCGCCCGTGTCTGACCGGTTTCTCGCATGGGCAAAAAATATTTTAGGCCTCGGCCTCCCGGAAGAGGACGAGCCGCTCCGGTTGCTGTGGACGATGACGCTCGGCTGGAAGGCCGCGCTGAACGGCGAAATTGCCGAGCCTTTCATGCGTTCCGGCACGATGCACGTCTTCGCAATCAGCGGGCTGCACATCGCGCTCATCGCCGGCATCTTGGTGGCGTTGCTGCGCGTGCTGCAGGTGCCGCGCGCCGTCTGCGGTTTCATCGTCATCCCGCTTATCTGGTTCTACACGGGCGTGACGGGTTGGCAGGCTTCGGCCATCCGCTCGACGGTGATGATGAGTGTGGTCATAGCGGGTTGGTCGCTGCGGCGGCCGAGCGACCTTTTGAATTCTCTGGCGGTGGCGGGCGGCATCATTCTGTTGTGGCAGCCGCAGCAGATTTTCCAGGCGAGCTTCCAGCTTTCGTTCTTTGTCGTGTTGAGCCTCGCGTTGTTTTCGCCGGTGTTGGAAAAGGTCCGTCGGCGTTGGCTGCAAGCTGATCCGATGTTGCCGGAGCAGCAGAGGCCGCGCTGGCAACGCTGGCTGCGGCCGCCGGTTTATTGGCTGACGGCGGGGTTCACGACTTCGCTCGCGGCTTGGCTTGGCTCGATTCCGCTCATCGCATTTTATTTTCACCTGTTCACGCCGGTCAGCTTGCTGGCGAACGTCATTGTCGTCCCGTTGAGCAGTCTGGCGCTGACCAGCAATCTGGCGAGTCTCATGGTTGGCGGTTGGTGGCCGGGGTTGGCGGAACTGTTCAATCACAGCGCGTGGTTCTGGATGCTGCTGATGGTGCGCGTGAGCGAGTGGTCGGCGCAGTTGCCGGGCGGATGTTTCCAGATCGGCACGCCGTCCGCGCTGGCGTTTGTCATCTACTACACGGCGCTGGTGGCGGTGATGATGGGCTGGTTGAAGCAGCCGCGCTGGCGACGGTGGATTTGCGCGGGGCTGAGTGTGATGTGTCTGGTGTGGGTTTATCAATGGCAACGGGAGCGGCAGGTGACGCGCTTGAGCATCCTGCCTTTGAGCGGCGGCAGCGCGGTGTGGTTCGATGCGCCCGGCAAGGCGGATGATGTGCTGGTGGACTGCGGCAACGAATCTTCGGCGGAATTTATCGTGAAGCCGTTTCTCCGGGCGCAAGGTGCGAACCAGATTCTACGGCTCGTGCTCACGCACGGCGATGCGAGGTCTGTCGGCGGAGCGCAATATCTTTCCAAATCTTTTTCTGTGCAGCAGACGCTCACAAGCTCGATGCGTTTTCGTTCTCCAATCTACCGGCAAATCGTGACCGACCTCGAACTCCGGCCTGACCACTGGCGGCAGGTGAACCGGGGCGACACGTTCGGGCTGTGGACGGTTTTGCATCCGCAGGCGAAGGATGCTTTTTCGCAGGCGGATTCCGCGGCGATGGTATTGGCGGGGAAGTTTCACGGCGTCCGCGTGCTGCTGCTTTCCGACTTGGGCAGGCCGGGACAAGAGGCGTTACTGGCGCGCGGTGGGGATCTGCGGGCGGATATCGTGGTGGCTGGGCTGCCGGTCGAGGGCGAGCCGTTGTGCGAGGGCTTGCTGGACGCGGTTCGCCCGCGCGTGGTGGTGATCGCAGATTCGGAACTGCCCGCCACGCGGCGTGCGAGCGTGGCGCTGCGTGAGCGTCTGGGGCAAAGAAAAATCCCGGTGTTCTACACGGAAAAGTCTGGCGCGGTGACGGTGGAACTGCGGCCGGATGGCACGGCGGTGCGTGCGATGGACGGGACGTGGATGGAATTTTGAAAAATAACTTGCGCTGATTTCCGATTTCGGTGATAAACACCGCGACTCAAATCAAGGGACGGTAAAAATGGATAATGGAAAAACAATCTTTCGCACGGCGTTGACTGCTTGCCATGTAACGCTCGCCGGTCACTGCTCGCCGGTCACTGCTCGCCGGTCACTGCTCGCCGGTCACTGCTCGCCGGTCACTGCTCGCCGGTCACTGCTCGCCGGTCACTGCTCGCCGGTCACTGCTCGCCGGTCACTGCTCGCCGGTCACTGCTCGCCGGT
>JANMJO010000298.1:0-1878 GCA_031371425.1 Verrucomicrobiales bacterium
TCGGCGGCAAAGTGGTCTGGTCGGAACAAAGCGAAATTGTCGCGGTTTGACACGGATTTCACGAATTGACGCGAATGATTGACAAGCTTCGCCAAAAAGTTTCGCGCGGGCAGATGGAGTATTCGCTCCACGCCGTCCGGCGGAATGGGACCAAACACTCAAACGAAGATTATGAAAACGCAGCCATGGAACGAAACCTTTGAGGAACGCCTCGTCACCTACACGCAGGAGATCGGCGGGCGTTTTGTCGTCATCGAACACGTTCCGGCGCGCGTGTGCCGCGAGACGGGCGAGCAGCTTTTCAGCCCCGAGATCGTCACCAAGATTCAGAACATCATCCGCGCCCGCGTCAAACCGGCGCGCGTCATCGAGACGCCGGTGTATGAATTCTCTGAAGCGGCGGCGTGAACAGCGGCGGCAAAGTAGTTTGGTCTGAACAAATGGAAGCCGTTGCCGTCTAAAACACATTGTCACAATAAACAACCAAAGGAATTATATGAAACGAATCGCCACAACACTGCTGACAGGCCTGCTCTTCTTGCAACTCAACACCACCAACGCTGCGGAATGGCTGACCGACTTGCCCAAGGCTCAAGCCAAGGCAAAAGCGGAAAACAAGATGGTGCTGCTGGACTTCACCGGCTCGGATTGGTGTGGCTGGTGCATCAAGCTGCACAAGGAAGTTTTTTCCCAACCGGAGTTCGCCGATTACGCCGCCAAGAATCTGGTGCTGGTGGAGTTGGATTTTCCACACAAGAAACCGCAAGACGCCGCGCAAAAAGCCGCCAACCGGGCGCTCGCCGCGAAATACAAGATCGAAGGCTATCCCACCATCATCGTTCTGGATGGCAGCGGCAAACAAGTCGGCGTCACCGGCTACCTGCCGGGCGGACCCAAAGCCTTCACCGCCGCCTTGGATGCGATGAAGAAGCCGGCCAAGTAATCGGCGGCAAAGTGGTGTGGTCGGAGCAGGCGGAACTCGTCGCGGCTTGAAACTGAAAAGTTTTAGCCACAGATGGGCACAGATGAAACACGGATGAGTCGCCGCAAAAGAACACAAAGCTCGCAAAGACCTTTGACCGCAGATGCCGACTTTCCCCTCCGAATCTGTGCCAATCTGTGTTTCATCTGTGGCTAAAAACAATTCGGATGTCGCGGGGCGAGCAAACCAGGACAAGTTGTGTAGTTAGCAAAGCAGGACACTTCAAACCGCAACGCCAGATTCGGCACGCCCAGCTTGAGGAAAGGCTTCACAGATTGCGATCCACTGCCTTGTTCCGCAAAAGCCCAGCGCGCGACCACGCCGTAAGAGTCGCGCAGGCGGGCGCGCGACGGCGACGAGTTTGCGAGCTTCAACTCGCGGCGCCGTCGGTTGCCACGCGTAACGGTCTCGTCCTGCCTGCGCGAATAGGCGTGCCGCGAATCCTCCGCCAAAAATGCCCTGCTTTGAAAACTACGCCGCAGACCCCAAATTCCAGCTTGTCATCCGGCGGGCGGCTGCTACTTTAGCCGGCCTTTATGAAAGCTGATTTACATCCTAAATACATAGACGCGGAAATCCGTTGCGCCTGCGGCAACGTGATCAAGACCCGCTCCACCAAGGCCACCGTGATTTTGGGCATTTGCAACGTCTGCCATCCCTTCTACACCGGCCAGCAGAAGTTCGTGGATACTGCCGGCCGCGTGGATAAGTTCCAACAGCGCCTCGCCAAGACCGCCCTCGCGCAGGCCGCCGCCGCCGCGCCCAAGAAAAAGAAGGTTTAGCCATCCGCTTTTCATCCGCCCGCCCGTGCTTCGGCACGCGCGGGCGGATTCTTTTTTATGTAGCCGCGTCTCGTGAGAGCGCGGTTGGACTGATTCAAATGACCGCGCTCTCAC
>JANMJO010000316.1:0-4528 GCA_031371425.1 Verrucomicrobiales bacterium
GCTATCGGGGTTGCCGGGGTCTTCGCGTTCCGGGGAGAAGGCGAGGTGGAAATCAATTCCCGCCTTGAGTCCAGAACCGGCCTCGAGCACGGCGCGCAAATCCTCGTCGGTCGTGCCGGGGTAGGTGGTGGATTCGAGCGAAACGAGCGCGCCGCGTTGCAAGTGCGGCGCGATGCTCACGCCGGTCTGAAGAATGTAGGAGATGTCCGGCTCACGGTTTTTGTTGAGCGGCGTGGGCACGCAGATGATGACGGCGTCCATGTCCTTGACGCGCGCGAAGTCGGTGGAGGCGGAGAGGTGGCCCTCGCCGACGATCTTCTTCACGATATCGCTCCCGATGTGTTCGATGTAGCTGCGCCCGGCGTTGATGGCCTCAACTTTTTTGGTGTCAACATCCAACCCCAGCACGTGCGCGCCGTTGCGGGCGAACTGGAGGCAAAGCGGCAAGCCGACGTAACCGAGACCTACGATTGCAATTTTCATGGTTTTGGAATTCAGCGGCAGAATGCACACAAACCCACCGGAAGAAAAAGAAATAATTCGGCGGCAACAGCGGCACGGACGCGCCCCGTCAGGCGGGAGGCAGGCGCAGGGTCGCATCCAGCGGCTGCACATCCGGCAAATCCTTGCCGGGTTCGCCGCCGCCGAGTTCGGCGAGGCGGTCGCCGGCAGGGCGAACGCGGGATTGGAAGCTGGAGGCGGCGGCGTTGAAGGCGCTCCCGGCTTTTTCCAAGCCTGCGCCGATGCTGGCGAAGTGTTCGGAGAATTTCACGACGCGCCCGTAGAGTTCCTTCGCGGCGGCGGCGATCTTCTGCGCGTTCTCGGTCTGCGCGTGCTGCTGCCAACTCAAGCTCACCGACCGCAGAATCGCGATGAGTGACGATGGCGTGGCGAGGATGATGCGTTTGCCCTGCGCCCAGACCATCAGGTCGCGGTCGCCTTCGAGCGCGGCGCTGAAGAGGGATTCGGCGGGCAGGAACAGGACGACGTAGTCGAGCGCGTTTGGAAATTCGCGCGGATAATCCCGGTCGGCGAGTGCCTTGATGGTGAGCTTGAGTTTTGCGGCGTGCGCGGCCAGCGACTCGGCGCGCTTGGCGGGTTCGGCGATCTCTGCGGCGTTCAGGAAATCCAAGTCCGGCACTTTGGCGTCCACGATGATGACGCGGTCGCCGGGGAGTTTGACGACGAGGTCGGGGCGGTTATCACCGGCCTGCGTCTGCTCGGTGAAATCGCAGTGCGCGCTCATGCCGGAGACTTCCACCACGCGGCGCAACGTTTCCTCGCCCCACTTGCCACGCGCTTGATTCGACTTGAGCACGGAACGGAATTGCGCCGTCTCCGCCGCGAGCGAGAGGTTCGTCTGCGTGAGGGATTCGAGTTGTTTCTTCACCTCGCCGAGAGTGGAAGCCTGTGAGGTTTCGCTCTGCTGCAAGCGCCGTTGATACGACTCCAACTGCTGCTTGAGCGGCTCGACCAATCCCTTGATCGCCTCCTGCCGCTGCGAGAGATCGCCTTTGGCCGTCTCCTGAAACTTGCCGAAACTCTGCTCGGCCAGCCGAAGAAATTCCGGCGCGGTCTGCTTCAGCGCGTCCGCGCTCAAGGCCTTGAACGCCTCGCGCAAATCCACCTGCGCCCTGGCCTGGAACTCGCGCTGCTCGGCGGCAAGTTTCTCGGCGGCGGCTTTGCCGGCTTCGGCGGAGGCGCGGGCATTTGAAGTCTGGGAAAGCTCGCCGCGCAACTGGGTCAATTCGGTGTCGCGCTGCGAGACTTGCTGGCGCAGCTCGTTCTCCAATCGGGAATCCACCGGGGCGGTCGCGCGCCCACTGCGTCCGACGAGCCAGCCGATGAACGCTCCGAGCGCACCGGCGAGGATGGCTGTGATGAGGATGGTGGCGGCGAGTGGCATGATGATATTGCGGCGGTATTTTTAGTGGAGACGTGTTTCAAAGTCCACAGGGGATTTGAACCGAACTCCGAACTCGGCGCATCTTGATACTGCCATCGAAACGAACGGGCGGGCCGTTTGGAGTTCCGCGTTTACGCGGCCCGGCGTGGCAATCCGCCCAAGCCGCCTGAAGGCGGAACTCCAAACGGGGCAGTGTCAAGATGCGCTCACTGGAAATAGGCGGAGATAGTGGGTGGCACACCGCCGCCAGAGCGCGCCCATCACCGGGCGCAGCGGTGTGGATTGTTCAAAGCATCGTCAGACTGTGGGATGGCCAGAATGTTTTGCTTGCTGCAATCTGAACTCAAGAAACAATCCGACCTGTAATGAAGAGATCCATGTTGCTCCTGTTCACCGGCGCTTTCGCGGCGGCAGTTTTTTTCTCGGTCACAGCCGGCCACGCGGCGGACGCCCGCACGACCGTGTCTTTCGACGCTGGCTGGCGCTTCGCCCGCTTCGGGCCGATGCCCGACGGCAGCACGAACGCCGAACCTGCGGGTCTGGAAAATCCCGCGCTCGATGACTCGGCTTGGCGGCAAGTGAACACGCCGCACGATTGGGGCGTGGAAGGCCCGTTCCGCGCCGACCTGCCCAACAACACCGGCAAACTCGCGTGGGCCGGCATCGGTTGGTATCGCAAGACGCTCACGGTCGGCGAGGCCGATGAGGGCCGCCGCATCTTCCTCGATTTCGATGGCGCGATGTCGCATCCGAAAGTTTTCGTGAACGGCAAACTCGCGGGCGAATGGGCCTACGGCTACAGCTCGTTCCGCGTCGAGATCACGGATTTCGTCAAGCCGGGCAGCGCGAACCTCATCGCCGTGCGGCTGGATAACCCGTCCAATTCTTCGCGCTGGTATCCGGGCGGCGGCATCTACCGCCATGTGCGGCTGGAGAAAACTTCACCCATCCACGTCGCGCACTGGGGTGTGTTCGCCCACTCCTCGGACATCAGCAAGAACGCGGCGCAGGTGGAAATCGAAACCACCGTGGACAACCAGTCCGCGCACGCCGCCAATGTGACGGTGCGGCAGGAACTGCTCGCGCCGGAAAGCGGACGCGTCATCGCCACCGGCGAGACGAAGCTCAGCGTGGCAGCGAACGGCGGCGGCAAGACGGCGACGACGTTGAGCATCGCGAAGCCGCAGCTGTGGGATGTCACATCGCCGAAGTTGCACACGGTGAGGACGACTGTTCTTGTGGGCGGCAAGAAAGTGGATTGCGTGGAGACAGCCTTCGGCATTCGCAAGATTGAATGGAACGCGCAGAAGGGTTTTCTACTGAACGACCGCGTGCTGAAATTGCAGGGCGTGTGCAACCACCACGATCTCGGCGCGCTAGGCTCGGCCTTCAACGAGCGTGCGGCGGAGCGGCAGTTGGAGATTTTGCGCGCGATGGGTTGCAACGCCATCCGCACCTCGCACAACCCGCCCGCGCCGCAGTTGCTCGACTTGTGCGACCGCATGGGCTTTGTGGTCGTGGATGAACTGTTCGACTGCTGGAAGATCGGCAAGAGGAAGGCGGATTATTCGAGGGACTTCGACGCTTGGCACGAGCGCGACGTGGTGAACTTCGTCCGCCGCGACCGCAACCACCCGAGCGTCATCCTCTGGAGTTCCGGCAACGAGATTTCCGAGCAGTGGACACAAGCCGGCAACCCCGTCCGCTCGCGCGAACTCACCGCGCTTTTTCACCGCGAAGACCCGACCCGCAAGGTCAGCAACGGCATGAACAACGGCGACGCCATGGCCAACGGTTTCGCCGCGACGCTGGACGTGGCCGGCTACAATTACAAATCCATCTCCAGCAAGAAACCCAACTACCTCGACCACATCCGCACCTCTCCCGACCAGCCGTTCTTCGGCGCGGAGACGGCCTCGGCGGTCAGCTCGCGCGGCGTATATTTCTTTCCCGTGAGCGAGAAGAAGAAAGGCGGGTTCTTCCAGTTTCAGGTCAGCTCCTACGACCTCTATGCGCCGGATTGGGCGAACATTCCTGATTTTGATTTCGATTCCGCCGACCAGTTGCCCGCGCTCGCCGGCGAATTCGTCTGGACCGGCTTTGATTATCTGGGCGAGCCGACGCCCTACAACCACGACGAAAGCATCGCCCTGAATTATCAGAACGAAGCCGACCGCGCCGCCGCGCTGGCGGAGATGCGGCGTCTCGGCGGCAAAGTTCCTTCCCGCTCATCCTACTTCGGCATCATTGACCTCGCGGGCTTTCCCAAAGACCGCTACCACCTCTACCAATCCCGGTGGCGGCCGGAATTCCCGATTCGAACATTCCTCCGTTCATGGCAAAGGCGACCTGGCCGGGGCCGAGCCCGAGCTCGGCGAAGCGGCGATGCCCGCTCCGTATCTCGATCGCGGCGGAACCCGGCTCGCACAGCACGAACGCGCTGCCCTCGAATTGCTCTTCGTGGCACGGCGAAACGGGCGGGGGCGGGGCTTGCGTCGCGGAACAAGAAGCGAGCAGGAAGAGACAGATCCACGGGCGCATCGCGCGACCTTGGCGGGGTCAGGCGGCGGTGTCGATGCCGAGTTCGCCGAGCTTGCGGTAGAGCGTCGAGCGACCGATCCC
>JANMJO010000046.1:0-2298 GCA_031371425.1 Verrucomicrobiales bacterium
GGGGCGAAAGTGCTGGAGATTAACTTCCTCATCGAACTGTCCTTCCTCAACGGGCGCGACAAGCTGAAGGGCTATCCCGTGCGCTCCATCGTCGTGTATTGAGTTGCCGCAGACCGCCGTGTTCTTGGCGTGTGACTCGAAGTGCCGCGCAGCGGTTATCAGCCCCGAGTTGGAGTTCAAGCTTCAGCTTGTTCCCGTCACTCCGGACACCACCCGGCAAGCTAGAGCAGTTCAAACTAACATTGACACAGTGGGTGGGTAGGGCGCGTCGCTCCGCGCGCGCCGCTGGCTGGCACGAAAGCGTTCTGGTTCACGGCGGCGCGCGCGGAGCGACGCGCCCTACCAGCGCCCGGCAAACATGACTGCGCCACTGTCAGTATGAATTGCTCTAGACCGTCGGGTTTTGAAGCCGATCCACTTCCGCTTTGATCAATGCTGACACCCGATGCTTGGCAAGATAGACGTGGTCCACGGGGATGTTGAATGCCTGCGCCACTTTCGCGGCTTCCCATTCCTTGTTCACGCAAAAATCGAAGATTTGGTATTTTTGCGGGTCAATCTGCCGCTTCACCTTCTCAATGGCGGCGTTCAACAGGTTTTTTTCCCATTCGGTATTCCACAACTCTTCCAGATGCAGGCTGGAAGGATCAGCAATCGCCTCGATCTCGTCGGCTGTCGTGGAGTCTGCGCCTGAAGGATGCGCGGCGTTCGGCGCGCGTCTGCGAAATTGGTCATTGATCCGCCAGCGGGTCAGGTTCAAAAGCCAGTGCTTGAATGAGCCGATGCTGCGGTCATAGCTGAATTCCGGCATCTGCTTGGAGACGGAGATCATCGTTTCCTGCACCACGTCTTGCGCTTCCGCTTCGTTCAGACCGCTCTTGCGGGCGACGCTGTGAATGAGCTTCCAATAGGTGTCGAAGAAGTCCTGCCAGCTGGCTTGGTCACGCCAGTCTTTCAGTCGGTGGAGGAGGCTCGCGCGGGTCAGGAGCGGTTCATCCAACGTGGTTGCCATGAGCCAGTAATGCAGTTTCGTCCCAAAGCTGGCAACCAAAAACTTTTAACAATCCTATTTCTTAAACTCGCGCTTGCTGTCTCATCGAAAATCTTGATAATTCCATGCGTTGCATGAGCAATAGTCGGGAATACACGGAAGACAGGGTCGAACGGATGAATTCATTCAACCAGAGCAAGTGGAGCATCAGGACTTTCATCCTGATTGGATGCCTGCACCTTGTCGCCCTCCGCGCTCACGCTGCAAATATTTCGCCAGCCCCCGCCGCAGACGAAATCCGCATCGTCGAACTTCAGGGCGCGGTGGAAATTTCACGCGGCGGCGCTACAACATGGTCCACCTCGCACACCAATCAGATACTCCATCCCTCCGACCGCCTCCGTATCGGATCGGCCAGCCGTTGCGCATTGCGCTGGAGCGATCAGAGCATCATTTCCTTCGGTGCCTCATCCGAGCTTGAAATTCTTCCGCCGCAATCCGCCGCCGACCAAAGCGGACTCCACCTCGCTCGCGGCATCCTCTCCTTCTTCCACCGCGATCAACCCGGCCGCATCCGCATCATCACACGCGGCGCCATCGCCGGTGTGGAAGGCACCGAGCTTGTGCTCGCCGTCAATGCCGATGATCAGGCCACGCTCTCCGTCGTGGATGGCCGCGTGCGCTTCGCCAACGAACACGCCACGCTGGTGCTCACCAACGGCCAGCAAGCCATCGCCGAACCCGGCAAAGCCCCCGCCCGCACCGCCGGCTTCATCGCCAACAACCTTCTTCAATGGTGCTTCTACTATCCCGCCGTGCTCGACCTTGCCGACCTTTCGCTCACGGATGATGAGAATAAAACCCTCGCCGATTCCCTCGCCGCATATCGCGCGGGCGACCTCCTCGGCGCGCTTGCAAAATATCCCTCCGCCCGGCAGCCAGCCTCCGAGTCCGAGCGCATCTATCACGCCGCGTTGTTGCTTTCCGTGGGCGACGTTGAGAAAACCGAGGCCGAACTCGCGACAACCGTCGCGCCGGGTGACTCGGAAAATTCCCGCCGCCTCGCCGCCGCCCTGCGCCAACTTATCTCCGCCGTCAAGGGCACGGAGCGCCGGCTTCCAAGCCGGCCTGTTTCGATTGGGGCAACTCCGCCGAGCCGGTTTGGAAACCGGCGCTCCGCCAGCGAGTCGCTCGCCGAATCCTACTCCTTGCAATCACAGTCCCGGCTGGCCGAAGCCCTCACCGCTGCGCGTGATGCCGCCGCCAAGTCGCCCCAATCCGGCTTCGCATACGCACGCGTGGCGGAA
>JANMJO010000080.1:0-3432 GCA_031371425.1 Verrucomicrobiales bacterium
GTCCGCATGTCGCCCGCGATTGACCTGTGCCAGCGGTTGCAGAAGGAAGGCGCGACGTTGCGCGTGCACGACCCCAAAGCGATGGAGAAGGCCAAGGCGATTTTGAAGGACGTGACCTACGTGGACGACATGAACGCCGTGGCCGAAGGCTGCGACGCGCTTGTGGTCGCCACTGAATGGCCGGAGTTCAAGAAGCTCGATCTTGAGCGCGCCCGCAAAGGCTTGAGCCATCCCATCATGTTCGACGGTCGCAATCTTTTCGACGTGGCCGAGATGGAAAAGCTCGGCTGGATCTACAAGAGCATCGGGCGGTAATTACGAATTTAGAATTGCGAATTGCGAATGAAGAGCGGCGACGATTCTCTGATTCGCAACTCGAAACTCGCAACTCGAAATTTAATTGAGGTCAGCGCCGGCCTCATCTTCCGCTCCGGCAAACTCCTCATCACCCAGCGCCACGCGGACTCCCATCTTGGCGGACTCTGGGAATTTCCCGGCGGCAAACGCGAGCCCGGCGAAACCTCCGAGCAATGCCTCGCCCGCGAACTCCGCGAGGAACTCGGCGTGGAAGTCGCCGTCGGCGAACTCATCGAGGAACTCACGCACGATTACGCGGAGAAAAGCGTCCGCCTGAAATTCTTCATGTGCCGCCTCGTCGCGGGCGAGCCGCAGCCGCTGGATTGCGCCGCCGTGAAATGGGTGACGCGCGACGACCTGGCCGCGCACGAATTCCCCGCAGCGGACGCGCGGTTGCTCGAAAAGCTGCGCGGTGCGGCGGAGTGGTGGCGATGATGGGTGGCCGGGTAGGGAGGTCAGTCCTCTGCTCGCGGTTCATTTCCTCCACAGACAAAAAGCCGCGCCTTCGCGGGCGCGGCTGAATTGTTGAAAACTCCGGTCAGACTTTCCCGTAGAACTCCTCGACGACTTGCTTGAAGTTGTTCTCGCCGGGCTTGACGATGCTGAATTCGCGCTGGGCGTTCTCTGGCGCATCGCTGGCGTGCGCGGCGTTGACCATGATGGTGGAGCCGAATTCTTTGCGGATGCTGCCGGGCGGGGCCTTGGAGGGGTCGGTCGGGCCGAGGACATCGCGGATCTTGGCGACGGCGTTCACGCCTTCGTAAACGAGGGCGATGCACTTCTCCGTGCCGGGCTTGTCCCAGTCGGCTTGCGGCCTTTCGGAGGAGGCGAAGCCGCACATGAAGCGGACGATGTTGTCGAACTGGTTGTCGCCAAAAGCGGGGCAGAGGACATCGCCAAGCTGCGCCTCGGCATCGGCGGGGATTGTGAAGCTGAGTTCCTTTTCCAAAATGCCTTTGGCTTTGGCGGCGACCATGCCCTTGAGTTTGGTGCGGAGGACTTCGCGGACGGGGCCGTAGAATTCGCAGGCCTGCGCCACGCTCATGCGCAGGAGCTTGATGCCGACGATGGTCAGGCCGGTGCGCGAGAAGAAATCAATGACGTTGCCGGGGCGGCCGGTGGGGAAGCGGAAGTTGTCCGGCTTGATGAGGACGAGGGTGCGCTCGGGTTTCTCGCCGGGGGCGTAGGTGACGACGTTGTCGAGTACGCCGCCGTCCTTGTCGGAGTAGCGCGCCCAGAGTTTCAATTTCAGCTCGGCCTCGTCGGCGGTCGGGGCGGCGAGGACGGCGGGTTCGAAGTAGCGGACGCTGCCGTTCTCGTCGAGGATGAGGTCGCCGTAGGTGTCGCGGATGGTTTCGCCGCCGTGGCGTTCGGCGCTGATGTGGCCGATGACGGAGCGGGCCTTGCGGACGGCGTCTTCGCCGCGGAGGAGGAGGACCATGACGCGGCGGCGTTTGCCGGTCTTGGGGTCGGGCGAGAGGTTTTTGACGATGTAATCGTGAATCAACTGCTGGACCTGCTTATCCTGCGGGTCGTTGGCGGAGATGATGGCCTGGGAGTATTCTGCAACGAGTTCGGTGCTGGGGGCGAACATGCGTCCGGCGACGAGTTCGAGGCCGGTGCGGGTGATGAGTCGGCTGATGATGCCGCCGGTGCGCGATTTGTGCAGCGAATAGGGCGTGATGATGACGTAGGCGAGCTGTTGTGGCATAAGAACGATGATGACTAGGCCGGGGGCGTGGTTTTGGTTTCAGCGGTGGCGACGGCCTTGCCGCCGAGGATTTTGAACATGACCGTGCCGCAGGTGGGGCACTTGCCTTTGATCGCCTTGCGGCCGTTTTTCATGACGACTTCGACGGTCTCGGCGATTTCCTTACTGGCTTTGCATTTGACGCAATATCCTTCAGGCATAAGACAATTCCTGCCAGAACGCTTCATGCGCTCCGGCAGTTATAGGCACAGCTTATGGGAGGGCGGCTTGGCGTCAATGCGGAAAAGCCCGGCGGCAAGGGCGGGGGACGGAATCCGGATAAACGCAAAGGCGCAGAGGCCGCAGTGAAACGTGGAGTTCGGTTGCCTGGAGCGCCGCCTCCGGCGCGGTGTGTTGGAGTTCAAGCGTTAGCTTGTTCGGGGACACGCTAAAGCGTGAACTCCAACAAAAAACGGCGCTCTGGTTTTACCCAAAGCGCCGTTTTGAGGAAGCGTAAATTACTTCTTAACGCCGAGGATCGCGTCCTTCGCGGCCTTGGCCACGCGGAACTTCACGACGCGCTTGGCCTTGATCTGGATGGTTTCGCCGGTCGCGGGGTTGCGGCCCATGCGCGCCTTGCGGTTGACCAAGACGAGCTTGCCGAGGCCGGGCAGGGTGAAAGTATTCTTCGCATTCTTATACGCGAGATCGGCGATGACCTCGAGGATTTCGGTTGCGGCTTTCTTGGTGAGGCCGCTCTTGGCGGCGATTTCTGCTGCGATTTGTGATTTTGAGAGTGCTTTAGCCATATTGATTCTATTGTGTTTTGTTTGTTAAACTGCTGTCAGACCCGTGTTAAATATGCGTTAACACGCCGCATGCAAAGAAAAATCCGCAGATTTGTTGGAGATTTTTTGCGCTGCCAAATCAAGCTGACGCGGGCCACGGGAAACCAAATCTCTCAAAATTGTTGATCCAGCGGACTAGCATCCTTGGATTTTTGCCAGTAAGTAGCCGCTCTGAGCGGACGCTTGAGCTGCAACGGATTTTTTCCCATCAGCCGCAGCAACCATCCGAGCGGCGTCACGACTAAAATAAAAAACACCATCAGCACGCAGCGGCCCACGAACTGGCTGGAATAAAATCCCAGCCGCAACGACAGCCGATACCAGCCCCGGAACCAGCGCGGTTGCAGCACGGCACAGATCGCCACGACGGCGAGCACGGCAAGCACGGCATACCAAACATTCACCGGCAGATGTTTGCGCCAGCGCAGCAGCGAACTGATGAGCGCCAGCCCCAGCGCGGTCAGCAGCGCGGACTTGCGCCATTCCTTCGGGTCTTCTTTGAAGTTTAATTTCATCTCAATCGGCCTGTGGCAAAAT
>JANMJO010000096.1:0-5550 GCA_031371425.1 Verrucomicrobiales bacterium
TGGGCACGAATTATCTCTGGTCGCAGGTGCTGCCGCTTTATGAGAAGGAACTGGCGGATTTCAAGGCGCAGGTGGCGGAGTTGAAGGAGCGCCGATCTCCTGATCGGCCCGGATCAAACGCATCGCCGCAACGAGCCGATCGGGAGATCGGCGCTCCAGCGGCGTGGCCGGCGGCTAAATTCAAACTCATCAGCACGAACGCGGAAACCTACGAGGTCAAAGTCGGGGCACGCCCGTTTGCAGATCGCAAATACACCATCACCGAACTTGCGCCGGAGTTGAACGGGCTGACCGGCATCCGCTTCTCGCATGAGGCGGCGAAGAATGGTCGTTATGTGCCCGTAGAGTTCGAGGTCACCGAGCCAGTGCGCGTCTTGGTTGGCTATTTCCAGAACGAGCGTGACCTTTGGTTGCAGGTTCCGAATCTCGACTTCGCCTCGCACGCCGACGAGCGCGGTGGTGTGGATGCGGTTCTCCGCAATGCCGCATTGATTGACGAGTGTCCGCCCGTGAACGTCCATGCCTTCCGCTACGAACCGGGCCGGCACAAGCTGGAATTGATCGGCAAGGGCAGCTTCGTCGTGCTGGGCGTGGTGCCACAGTCCGTTGAATTGAAGAAGAGAGACGCGGGGAAAGGCGCGAAATGAATTGGGTCTTCGACAAGGCAGACGCCCGCCCTCACCCCGGCCCTCTCCCCCGAGGAGAGGGTGAATCATTCGCCGTCGCAGGTGGACTCGTTTGCGCCGGGTTCGCTGGTCGGCCTTGGAAGAATTCGACGGGAGCGGCGGATGCACGGTTCGTCTCCGAATTGCCGTTGGCTTCCAATCGCCGCTCCCTCTCCTCGGGGGAGAGGGCCGGGGTGAGGGCGGACGTTCACACCAACTGCCTAGTCGTCCGCGTGTCGTGCTGCCTGCTGATGTTTGCAGCCTTCATCCTCGGCGCGCTTTCCTTACCCGCACAGGCCGCAAACACTGACACCAACACCGTCTATCTTTTCAGCACGTTCAAAGAGCCGGAGCAGGACGGTCTGCGTTTTGCCTACAGCTTCGACGGCTATCACTGGACGAATGTGCCCGGGCTGTTTCTCAAGGCGCGCGTCGGCAACGACAAGATCATGCGCGACCCGAGCATCTGTCTCGGGCCGGAGGGGACGTGGCATCTCGTGTGGACCACCTCGTGGAAGAACGACCTCGGTTTCGGTTACGCACACAGCAAAGACCTCGTTCACTGGTCCGAGCAGAAGTGGATTCCAGCGATGACCAATGAGCCGACGGCGGTGAACACTTGGGCACCAGAGTTGTTTTACGATGATGGTAGGAGACGAGGTGACGAGTCTCTAACTGAACCCCAGACCCCAGACCCCAGACCCCAGACCCGGTCAGAGCCTCCTCACGTCGGCACCTACATTATTGTGTGGGCCTCGACGATTCCCGGTCGCTTTCGCGACCACCTTGAGCCGCACGACAACAACCACCGGATGTATTACACCACGACGCGCGACTTTAAGACGTTCACTCCGACGAAACTGTTTCTCGATCCTGACTTCAGCGTGATTGACTGCCAGATTTTGAAATTGGGCAATTGGAACGCCGACTTCAGTCGGCAGGGCGTTGGACATGTTGCGCCGCTGCCGGATAAATCCGGCGTTCCGGGCGAACGATCCAACTATGTCCTGTTGCTCAAGGACAACACCCGTCCGCAGCGGAACATCCGCGTGGCCTTCGGCGATTCTCCGCTCGGCGCGTGGCGCGACATCTCGACCAACCTCACAGCACACCTCACGGAAGGCCCGTGCGCGTTGAAGATCGGCGAGGACTGGCTCATCTACTACGAGTCCTACAACGCGAAGCATTACTCGGCGATGAAGACGCGCGATTTCAAGACGTTCACGGACGTGACGGCGGAGATGACGTTCCCCGACGGGTTGAAGCACGGCACCGCGTTCACCGCGACGCGGAAGGATTTGGATTATCTCTTCAAGGTCGGCACGCAGCAGGTGGCGAATGTGCGGCTGCCGTGGGTGTCACCGGTTCCGAAATCGCAGATTGAAAAGCGGCTCGCGGCGATTGACGCGGTGGCGAAGCGCGGGCCGTTCAAACCTGACTGGGCTTCCATCACCAACGGCTTCAAGACGCCGAAGTGGTATCAGGACGCGAAATTCGGGTTGTTCATCCACTGGGGTGCGTATTCGGTGCCGGCGTTCGGCAGCGAGTGGTATCCGCGCAACATGTATGTCGCCGGCTCGGACGAGTTCAAACATCACGTCGCCACCTACGGGCCGCAGGCGAAGTTCGGCTACAAAGATTTCATCCCGCAGTTCAAGGCGGAGAAATTCGACGCGACCGCGTGGGCGAAGTTGTTCAAGGAAGCGGGCGTGAAATATGTCGTGCCCGTGGCCGAGCATCACGACGGTTTCCCGATGTATGCGAGCGACCTGACCGAATGGTCGGCGGCGAAGCTGGGGCCGAAGCGCGATCTCATCGGCGAGCAGGCGAAGGCGTTCCGCAAGGCGGGCATCGTGTTTGGCGCATCGTCGCATCGCGCGGAGCATTGGTTCTTCTTCGACAACGGCCTGTATTCCGACACCGACGTGCGCGACACGAACTTCGCCAGTCTCTACGGCCCCGCCGTCAACAAGCGCACCTCCGAATCGCAGGCCGAGCCGCCGGACACGGCGTTCCTCGACGACTGGCTGCTGCGTTCGTGCGAGATCGTGGACAAGTATCGTCCGCAGGTGATGTATTTCGATTGGTGGATTTGCCAGCCGGTGTTCCAGCCGTATCTCAAGACGTTCGCCGCCTACTACTACAATCGCGGCGCGGAGTGGAAGCAGCAGGTCGCGATCAACTTCAAGGAGTGGGAGGGCGAATCGTTTCCGCCGGGAGCGGGCGTGTTCGACATCGAGCGCGGCCATTCCGCCGACACGCGCGCTGAGTTCTGGCAGATGTGCAACTCGGTCTCGAAGAATTCCTGGGGCTACGTCACCAACCACCAATACAAGGACGTGGACACCATCGTGGATGATCTCGTGGACATCGTGAGCAAGAACGGCACGCTGCTGCTGAACATCGGCCCGCGCGCAGATGGCACCATTCCCGAACATGAACAGGAAATGCTCCGCAGCATCGGCGGCTGGTTGAAGATCAACGGCGAAGCCATCTACGGCACGCGCCCGTGGAAGAAATTTGGCGAAGGCCCGACGGCTGTTGTCGCCGGTTCGTTTGCTGACGTAAAGCGGGCCGCATTCACCGGCGAGGATATCCGCTTCACGACCAAGGGCGACACGCTTTACGCGATTGCGCTCGCATGGCCGGAGAACGGCAGGCTCGTGGTGAAGTCGTTGGCCGGGCAAAATGTGAAACGCGTCGAACTGCTCGGCTACAAAGGCAAGCTGGTCTGGGAGCAAACGAACGCGGGGCTGGTTGTCAGCTTGCCCGGAAAAGCGCCGTGCGACTACGCCGTGACGCTCAAGATCACCGGATTGAAACTGAAACAGCCATGAATGAAGCGCAGGAGCCGTCAGGGGAATGTGGGTCAGAGGAATTGGGACAATCTTCTGAGTATTAGAGGGTGTTACGAAAGTTTTTGTAACGTGTTCTTAAAACGGATGAAGCGTCCAAAATTCCGGGGTGGGTCATTCTCGCTGACGAGTTAGATTTCCAAGCGTAGTCTGATGCCCATGAATTCCGATCTTCCGGCCACCGGCACGGCGGCACTGCTTGAACTCCTCGCCCCGTTCGTCCCCGACGATTTCATCAATGAATACTGGCCGCACAACCCCACCGGCGGGCGGCATTGCGAACACACCGCCGCACAACTCTATCGTGTTCACTTGTTGTGCCTGCTCTCACCGGTTCATTCCGTGAACCTGCTGGTCAAAATGCTGCCGGAGCAACGCGCGTGGCGAAAGTTTGCCGGTCTGCGCCGTCAAGGCCGGGTGCCCGATGTGCGGATGATGCATGAGTTCCGCGCTCGCGTCGGCGTGGCGGGCTTGCGGACGATCAACCAACATCTGCTGTCACCGTTGCTCGCCTCCTATGCCTGGCAGCCCTGGTCGGTGGGACTGATTGATGCCACGGATCTGCCCGCCGCCTGTGTCGGCTTCAAAAAAAAGCACCGGCCAGTTCTCTGCCGCGCACGCGGCGTTGGGCGGGCGCACCCTCAAGACCGGACAAAGCCGCTGCTTCGTCGGTTACAAGAAACACACGCTGCGCCTGTGGCTGCACCATTACCCGGTCGGAGTGCAACTGGTGCCGCTCGTCAGTTGGGTGACTCCGGCCAATGTTTCCGAGGGCGGGCTGTTGGTTCCCAGTCTGCATTATTGCCAGACGCAATGGGATTGGTGCCCGCCGCTGGTCGTGGCGGACATGGGATATTTGGCGGCGGCAGCCAAACAACAATGCCGTGAACGGTGGCGCGTGGCGGTTCTGACCAAGCTGCGGAGCGACCTGAAACTGGTGCCACCCTATGTGGCGTGGGATCAGGCCGCCTGCCCGCAGGGCGAACCGTTGACGTGGCTGGGCTACGATGGCCGGGCCGGGGAACACTGGTTTGGCGTCAGCGCGGAACCCGAATTTTGCCGCTGTTGTTGGGAAGCGGCGCGCTGCCCGCGGCAGTTTGCGCATCCGCCCGCACAGCACGAGACGTTGCTGGGCCGCCTGCCGTTGGCCGGCCGGGTGGCGCAACAAGTATTACGACAGGTGCGTCCGTGGATTGAACCCGCACAATCGTTTGAGAAGAACCAACTCGGATTGAGCGACGTGTTCTTCAACAGCCTGCGGTTCACTTGGGTGATGGCACTGCTGGCGGATGCGGTGGTGTTACTGCGGGCGCGAGCGTTGTTGGGGCGTCCACCCCTGCGCCCGTTGCTGGCGGGCCTGCTGCCCGTTCAGCTCCCGCTGGAACTGGAGATAGAGGCCGTGAGGTCAACTTTACCGACGCAAAACACGAATCCGCTAAACACCCAATGAAATCTACCTTTCACACTTTGGCTTTCGTAACACCCTCTATTATTCCTCTGACCCTCATTCCCCTGACCTCGGCCTTTTCTGCGGCGATTGACGGCGACAAGCGGACTGGCCTTTGAGTAATTCTTTCATCACCATGAACTGCATGAACAAGACGAACCCCACCCTCGGCGTCATCTACGGCAACCGCGATTTCTTTCCCGACATTCTCGTCACAGAAGCGCGGGCGGACATCGCAAAACTTTTTGCCCAACTTGGCATCAAAGCGATTCAACTCGGCGAACAGGACTCGAAGCTCGGCGGCGTCGAGACGCACGCTGATGCGCGGAAGTGCGCGGAGTTGTTCAAGAAGCACCGTGAAGAAATTGATGGCGTGCTCGTCGTATTGCCGAACTTCGGCGACGAAAAGGGCGTGGCTGACACGCTTAAGCTCGCGGGCCTTAACGTGCCTGTGCTGATCCAAGGCTACCCCGACGATCTCAAGCGGCTCGATGTTGCGCGCCGCCGCGATGCTTACTGCGGCAAAATTTCCGTGAGCAACAATCTCGTGCAGGCAGGAATCAAGTTCTCGCTGACGGACAAA
>JANMJO010000177.1:0-5953 GCA_031371425.1 Verrucomicrobiales bacterium
CTGCGCGCCCGGGGAAATCTCGACGTGGATATACAATGGCAGGACGGCAAGCTGGTCAAAGCCACGCTGCATCCGAAGCAGGATGGTTCGTTCAAGGTTCGCTGCGGGGACAAGGTTGAGGAACTCAAGTTAAAGGCTGGCAGGGCCGTCATTTTCAGATGACCCTGCGCAAAACATTTATGGCTCTCCAACATTTGCAGTGGCGACAACTAAACCTGAAATCCGAAATAGGAATGGGTAGCACAGGCGACCCGCCTGTGCCGTCCGGCCACTGGCCGGACGGAACGGGGAGGGCGTCCGCACTGGAAACCGGTGTGCGAAAAAATTCGGATGCTTTCCCCGTTCCGAGCGGCGGGTCGCCGCTCGGCACAGCCGGGTCGGCTGTGCTACCCGGATTTCCAACGGCATGGATTCGGCTGAACCCATTTGCTTTATTGGTGTGCTTGTTTCTGCTGCTCGTTGGCGGAGCGCCTGCCCGCGCCGCCGCCGCCGTCATCCAGCTCAAACCGGGCGACCACATTTCGATCATCGGCAACACGCTCGCTGACCGGATGCAGCATGACGGATGGCTGGAGACGTTCATCGTTGCGAAATTCCCGAAGCACGACCTCGTCTTCCGCAATCTCGCTGTGGCTGGGGATGAAATAGTCAGACGCCATCGCTCGGAAAACTTCGGGACGCCGGACGAGTGGCTGACGAAAACGAAGGCGGATGTGATCTTCGCGTTCTTCGGCTTCAACGAATCGTTTGGCGGCGACGCCGGCCTCGACAAGTTCAAACAGAACTTGGATAAATTCCTCAAAGCCACCCAGGCGAAGAATTACAGCAGCAACGGCGCGCCGCTCGTTGTTCTGTTCTCGCCCATCGCCAACGAAAAGCTCAACGACCCCAACCAGCCTGATCCGTCGGCCAACAACGCCAACCTGCAAAAATATACCGCCGCGATGGCCGGGGTCGCGAAAGCCAACGACGTTCTGTTTGTTGATCTGTTCACTGTTTCGCAGAGGCTCTACGCGCAGGCGGCCAAGTCGGGACGTGCTCTGACATTTAACACGCTGCATCTCACGGAGACGGGAGACAAACTTCTGGCGCAGGTGATTTTTGAAACGCTGTTAAACGAGAAAGCTCCCTCGGCCAACATCGAGAAGTTGCGCGCGGCGGTGAACGAAAAGAACGTCGAGTGGCACGCGCGTTATCGCACGGTGGACGGCTACAACGTCTTTGGCGGACGTTCCCAACTTGATTTTCCCACAGCAGGAAGGGGCAGTCCCAAGATCACCAACTACGACATCATGCAGGAGGAAATGTCCCAGCGCGATGTGAAGACGGCGAATCGCGACAAGCGAGTCTGGGCCGTGGCGCGCGGCGGCGATTTCAAAGTGGACGACTCCAATCTGCCGCCGGTGAAGACGCTGCAATCGAACAAGCCGGACATCTCGCCGTTCCTCAGCGGAGAAGAAGCCATCAAGCGCATGACCGTGCCGAAGGGTTGCAAGGTGACGCTGTTCGCGAGTGAAGAGCAGTTCCCCGAACTCGTCAGTCCGGTGCAGATGGCGTTCGATACCAAAGGTCGTCTGTGGATTGCGGCATGGCCTAGTTATCCAGAGCGCACGCCCACGAGCACCATCGGCGACAAACTGCTCGTCTTCGAGGACACGAACAACGATGGCAAGGCCGACAAGGTCACGACGTTTCTCGATGATCTGAATTGTCCGACTGGATTTCAGTTTTACAAAGACGGTGTGCTGGTGATGCAAGCGCCCGATCTGTGGTTCGTGCGCGACACCGACGGGGACGGCAAGGCGGATTGGAAAGAGCGTGTGCTGATGGGCCTGGACTCCGCCGACTCGCATCACACGGCGAACTCCATGGTGCTTGATCCGGGCGGCGCGACGTATCTGAGCGACGGAGTTTTTCATCGCACGCAAGTCGAGACGGCCATCGGGCCGGTGCGGAACAGCGACGGTTGCATCTACCGCTTCGAGCCGCTTACGGGCAAGTTCGAGCGTTACGTTGCCTACGACTTGGCAAATCCGCACGGACGCGTTTTCGATTACTGGGGCAATGACATCATCACCGACGCGACGGGCAACGAAAGTTTTTTTGGCCCGGCCTTCAGCGGATTTCTTGACGCTCCGGCAAAGCACCCGCAGATGAAACAGTTTTGGGATCGTCCGTCCCGTCCGTGTCCCGGCACAGGGATTCTCTCCAGCCGCCATTTCCCGGAGGAGTTTCAGGGGAATTTTCTCAACTGCAATGTCATTGGCTTCCAGGGAATCTATCGCGTCAAAGTCAGCGAAGACGGGGCCGGGCTGAAAGGCGAGACGCTCGGCGTGACGAAGGTTCAAAATGCCAAAGGTCAAGAAGTGGAAAAGATCGAAGGCTTGGTCAGTTCTGACGATCCGAACTTCCGTCCCACAGCAGTGGGTGTCGCACCGGATGGCTCGGTGTATTTCTGTGACTGGGCAAAAGAATTGATCGGCCACATGCAGCATCACATCCGCGATCCGCATCGCGACAAGTCCCACGGTCGCATCTACCGCATGACGTATGAAGGCCGCCCGTTGCTCAAGCCGGGCAGGGTGGACGGCCAGCCCATTGCGAAACTGCTCGACCTGCTCAAGACGCCGGAGAACGACGTGCGCACGCGCGCGAAAATTGAGTTGGGCAAACACGACAGCACAGAAGTCATTGCGGCGGTGAAGAAGTGGGCTGCGTCGCTTGATCCGGGGGACAAGGATTACGAACATCACATGACCGAGGCGCTGTGGGTGAACCAGTGGCACAACGTCGTGGACGCAGACCTGCTCAAGCGCGTGTTGCGTTCGCCGGACTATCACGCCCGCGCCGCCGCGACGCGCGTGCTGTGTTACTGGCGCGACCGGGTAACCGACCCGCTGGCGTTGCTCGAAGTTCAGGCGAAAGACGAAAGCCCGCGCGTCCGCCTCGAAGCCGTGCGCGCGTGCAGCTTCTTCAAGACTGCGAGAGCGGTGGAAGTCGCACTGGCGGTGCTCGACAAGGAGGCCGATCCCGACAAGCCGGATTACTACATCAAATACTGCCTCGATGAGACGATGAGGCAGCTCGACAATTACACGAAGAATCAGCCAGCGCCTTGAGCCGGCTTTGAAATCGCTCGAAGACAAAATGAAACAAATGGTTCACCGATCAAGCCGGCCTAGTGTGCATCTTGAAGGTTCCCCCGATTCGGACAATGCCTTGGAATCGGAACGCTGCGTTCACGCGGCAGCAGCGGGGTTTGGCTCATTACTGCCGCCTGAAGGCGGCGTTCCGAGGGAGACTACCAGATGCGCCCGGTGGCCAATCAGGTGCGGGAGATTTGTCTGCGTCGCTTTTCTTTCCGTGATGGTTGCGGTCACATTCGCGCCGTTGGTTCGTGGTGCGGACTCGACCAACGAAACTTTCCTCCTGCCAAAGAGTCCGGTGGCGGCGGCGTATGTGCTGGGGCGTTTGTCGAACAAGGAGCTGGGTGCTGCGCCACGCGGCGAGTTCGTGTATGTCGCCCTGCTTCAGCGGAAAGGTCTTGAACGGACGTATCGCGTCGAAGCCATCGAAGGCCTGGCGAAGATTCGCGGCACGGATGCGCTGACAGAACTGCTTCGGGGCTTGCGCGAACTGGACAAAAAAGGTGACTCATCGGAAGCCGTGCTCCGCGATTTGTTGCCCGTCCTGCTCCAGTTCAAGCCGGAGAGTTTGTCGGCGAAGCGCGACGTGATGGAAAAGTTGGCGCTGGAATCTCAACTGTCGATCACCCGCCAGATCGCCTTCGCAGCCATCGTCACTGCGGACACCTCACCTGATCGGGCGTGGAAGTCTGCGGAGTCGAATCCTTCCCAAGTCACCGATTTGCTCCTGGCGATTCCGCTGATTCGCGACCTGAATGTTCGCGCCGCGTTTCACGCAAAGGTCGCCCCTCTGCTCGACAAAGCCGACCCACCGGAAGTTCGCCGTGCCGCGATCATCGCCATCCCAGCCATTCCCGGTCACGACGCGCAGACGTTTGCGACCCTGGCCGCATTTGTGAAATCAGGAACTGAGCGCGACGCGGCAATTGCCAGCCTCCAGAAAATTCCGCGCAAGTCCTGGCCCAAGGAACAGGCGGAGACATTGATCGAAAGCGTCCTGACCTACCTGCAAGCCGTGCCCGTGGACAAACGCACGGAGACGGATGCCGTCAGCGCGTTTCAGTTCGCCACCGATTTGACGTCACTGCTTCCACTGGAGAAGGCCAGTGCCATCAGCAAGACGCTGCGCGCATTGGGGGTGAGTGTTTTTGTCATTCGCACCATTCCCGAGCAGATGATTTACGACAAGACGTTGATCGTCGTCGAGGCGGGCCAGCCGGTCTCCATCGTTCTGATCAACGACGATGCCATGCCTCACAACCTTGTGATTACGTCTCCCGGCGCGCTCGAGGAAATCGGCGCTGCGGCAGAAAAGATGTCGCCCGAAGCCGACGCGCGCGGACGGGTTTACGTTCCCGCTTCGCCGAAGGTGCTGCACGCAACCAAGCTCGTTGAGCCGGGACAACAAGCCAGACTCAGTTTCACCGCCCCAAAAAAAACGGGCGATTACCAATACGTCTGCACGTTCCCCGGTCACTGGCGGCTCATGGCCGGCAAGCTGGCCGTGGTCGAAAACGTCGAGGCGTATCTCGCCAGCCACGCAGCGGCGGCGCAGCCGAAAATCACGGAATGGAAAACGGACGATCTTGCTTCGCAGGTTTCCAAATTGGAATCCGGCCGCAATCTCGCAGGAGGAAAAGAGTTTTTCACCAGGCTGGCGTGCGCCGCGTGTCACAAGCTCGGTTCGGAAGGAGTCCATTACGGGCCGGAACTCACGGATGTGTTCGCGAGATTTCAGAACAGCCCGGTTGAAGTTCTGCGCCAGATCATCGAGCCGTCGCTGGTTGTCAGCAATCGTTACCGTGGTTTCGATTTTGAACTCGTGAACGGCGACGAGTTGTCCGGCATGATCGTGAAGGAAGAAGGAGCGGTTCTCACAGTGCAGACCGGCCCGGCGGCAACTTTGATTCAAGAGCTGAAAAAGTCTGACCTCAAATTTCAAAGACCGCAGAAGTCCTCGCCCATGCCGCTAGGCTTGCTCAACTCACTTTCGGCGGAGGAGATATTGGACCTGCTGGCGTTCATGAAGTCGGGCGGCAATGTTCCAACCCATGTGCACCAGCACTAAACCGGGTGACTCTCGGAAATACATCTGGAGAATACCTGTGGGATTCGCACCGGCGACGCCACCGAAAATAGCGGAGAACTTTATTTATTTTATGAAAACACAAAACCCTCGCTGGCGAACTTGTTGGTTTTCCATCTTCCTGATCACGGCAGCACTCACGCTGGCTGGGACATGCTTCGCTGACAACTCCGCCATCGTTCCCGTCGCGCGGACGAACGCTGGTTGGATTCAGCGGCATGAGTCCATGAATCAGCAGGCGCGGGAGCGAAAGATTGACCTGATCTACGTCGGCGATTCCATCGTGGAACACTTCGACACTCAAGGCAAAGAAGTGTGGGAAAAATACTACGCTCCACGCAACGCCTTGAATCTCGGCATCGGCGGCGACCGGACGGAACACGTTCTCTGGCGGCTCGATCATGGAAACATTGACGGCCTCGCGCCGAAGCTGGCGATTGTGATGATCGGTCAAAACAACGGCGGGAAAAACACCGGGGAAGAAATTGCAGAGGGCGTGATTGCGATTGTCCAAAAACTCCGCGCCAAGCTGCCGAACACCAAGATTCTTCTGCTGGGAATTTTTCAGCGGCGCGAGAAACCCACGCCGGAACGCGCCGTGTTCGTCCAAGCCAACGAGATCGCATCGAAGCTGGCGGACGACAAAACTATTTTCTACATGGACATCAACAGCATCTACGTTCAGCCGGACGGTTTGATCCCGCGCACGTTGATGTATGAC
>JANMJO010000200.1:0-7121 GCA_031371425.1 Verrucomicrobiales bacterium
TGGCCGCGCCTTGGTGAGTCATCTTTACCCGCTGGTGTTGAAGATTGTCCAGATCTGCTGCGACGGCGGATTGGCGTTGAAGGATTTTTCCAGCAGGTATGGATACAGCTTTTCCGTGTGAACGCCCCAGCCGAACGTTGTTGAATCTCCGAGCACGACGACGCGGTAAGTGCCAGGCGGTTTGTTCATATAAATCTCGTGATTGCGCAGGCCGAGCGAATTGATCTGCACCTCTGCGCCGAGCAAGAACGCGTGCGAATTGGGCCGATGCTGGTGGGACATCTCCGGGTCGGCGGCGCGCATCTTCAGATTCTTCGCGTATTTCCACATCTCCAACCCGAAGTGCATCGTCGGCCTGCCATAAACGATGCGCCCGAAAATCTCCACGGCAACGAGGCTGACAATCAGCATGAAAATCGCCGGAACAATCTTGGCGAGCAGACGCAACCGGCGTTGACGGCTTGGATTCATCGTTAATCTTTTTACCGGCTACAGTTTTATTGAAACCGCTCTAGGCTGTCTCGGCGCGCAGCAGGTTTTCGTAGGCCTGCCGGATTGCCTCCACCTGCGCGGCGCGGTTCAGCCCCACTCCATCGAGCGAGTCCGCCTCCACCACACCCAGCGTGCTCAATGAAACAAGAACTCCATCCGCCGTGCGGAGCTGAGCGGGGAGAATGTTCATCTCCTTCACCGGCAAATCCAGCTTCTGGCAAATCTCCAAAACCACCGCCCGCGTGACGCCGGGCAGAATCCCCGCCGTCAGCGGCGGCGTGCACACCACGCCTCGCTCGATCCAAAATAAATTTCCGCCCGACGTTTCGGCAACGTGGCCGCTCGTGTCCAGCAGCAACGCCTCGTCTGCGCCCGCCGCATCCGCCTCGGCGCGGGCGAGGATTTGCGCGAGCTTGTTCGCCGTCTTGAACCGCGCGAGCGAATCGCCCGCAGGTAGTCGCAGCGAGGAGGTGATGAGTTTCCAACCAAGTTGGAGTTCACGCTTTAGCGTGTCCCCGGACAAGCTGAAGCTTGGACTCCAACGGGCCGCGCCGGAGGCCATCGTTCCGGGCGCGGGATGCAGGGTCATCACGAGCGTGGGCGAGTCCGCGCCTTTGGGCGAGTAGCCGCGAACGCCGACGCCGCGCGAGAGCGTGAGCCGCAGCAGCGAGTCGGGCATGGCGTTCTTGGCGATGAGTTCGGCGGCGAACCCTCGCAGCGCGGCGGGCGCGAATGGGAGTTTGATTTTCAGAAAATCTGCGCCGTGCTGTAGCCGCTCCAGATGTTGCGCCCAGCGGAAGGGCTGGCCGTTGACGACGCGCAGGGTCTCGAACAAGCCGTCGCCGTAGAGGAAGCCGCGGTCAAACACCGAGACGACCGCGCGGTCTTCGGGGACGAACTGGCCGTTGAGGAAGATGACCGGAGTTTTCATCCGCTAATTTCGCGAATTGGCGCGAATTGTTTTTCCTCTTCGCGAAAATTCGCGCAATTCGCGGATTCCAAATTCAGCGCGGCGAGGAAGCCGGCGGCTTTGGCGAGGGTCTCGTCGTATTCGGCTTCGGGCACGGAGTCGGCCACGATGCCCGCGCCGACGTGGAAGTGGGCGAGGTTGTTTTTGCAGACGGCGGCGCGGATGAGGATGCTCAACTGGCTTTCGCGGTTGAAGCCGAGGTAGCCGAGCGCGCCGGTGTAGGGGCCGCGCGTGACGGGTTCGAGTTCGTCAATGATCTCCATGGCGCGGATCTTGGGCGCGCCGGTGATGCTGCCGCCGGGAAAGCAGGAGGCGAATGCGGCGAAGTGGGTGATGTCGCCGCGCAGCCGACCTTCGACAGTGGAGACGAGGTGCTGGACTTGCGCGAATTTTTCGAGCCGGGCAAGTTCCGGGACTTGCACGGAGCCATATTCGCAGACTTTGCCGAGGTCGTTGCGGAGGAGGTCGGTGATCATCACGAGTTCGGCGAGTTCCTTGGCGCTGGTCTGGAGTTCGTAGGCGAGCTGGGCGTCGCGGGTAGGCTCGGTGTCGCGGGGGCGTGTGCCTTTGATGGGGCGCGTGAGGATGTGCGCGCCGCTGACGCGGAGGAACAGCTCGGGCGAGGAGGACGCGATTTGGAAATCGCCGCAGTCGAGGAACGCGGCGAATGGCGCGGGGGAAACGGCGGTGAGGCGTTGGAACAATTTCCAACCACTGAACTCGCACGGCGCGGTGAGGCGCTGGGAGAGGTTGACTTGGTAGATGTCGCCGGCGCGGATGTAGCGCTGGGCGCGGGCGACGGCGGCGAGGAAGTCGGCGCGGGTGAGGTTGGAGGCGATGCCGGCCCTCACCCCTAACCCCTCTCCCGTCCGACGGGCGAGGGGGACAGCAGGCGTCGCTTGATCGCAAGACGAATGCGCGTCCGGCAATTCACGCGGGTCGAAATTTTGCGGGACGCCACTCACTACTCCCTCTCCCATCGGATGGGAGAGGGCTGGGGTGAGGGCTGCGGCGGGTTCTTCCGAAAGGTTCGCCTGCCAGAACTCCACCTGTTCCCGCGCCCGCGTTTCGGTGCGCGAGCCGTCGGCGGCGAGGCCGGTGGAGACGATCCAGGTTTTGCCAAGCTGATGGTCGAATGCGACGAGGCTGTCGTGGAAGCCGACGTGGCAGTCGGGCAGTTCGAGGTCGTGGATGGCGCGGCGCGGGAGCTGCGGCTCGACGAAGTTTTTCAGGTCGTAACCCCAGTAGCCGAAGCAGCCGCCGAGCGGGAACGGCTGGTCGGCTTCGTCGAGGAGTTCGTAGCGGGACATGAGGCTGTCGAGGATGTGCCACGGATTTCCGAACTGGGAGTTGGGAGTTGGGAGTTGGGAGTTGGAAATTTCACAACGCGAACCGGAGGAGCGGAACGTGAGGAACGGGCGGGCGACGACGAGGGAGTAACGCGCCGCCGGTGAATCGAAGAGCGCGCTGCGCAGCAACATCACGCCCGGCAGGCCGTGGAGTTGTGCGACGAGCGTCTCGGGCGTGTGCGCGGTCTGGATTTCGTGGATGAGGGAGGACATTTCACGCAAACGCGGGCGGGACGGTTTCGGGTGGGCCGACGCGGCGGACGTAGTCGAGGATGACGTTGATGGCTTCTTGCGGATCGTCGGTGATGGTGACGAGCTTGAGGTCGTTGGGGCCGGCATAACCGGGCTTGACCATCTCGGCTTCCATCCACTTGAGCAGGCCGCCCCAGAATTTGCGGCCGAAAAGAATTAGCGGGAACTGGGGTATGCGCTGGGTCTGCACGAGTGTGATGACTTCGGCAAACTCATCGAGCGTGCCGAAGCCGCCGGGCATGAACACGAACGCGATGCTGTATTTGACGAAGCAGACCTTGCGAGAAAAGAAGTAGTGGAAGTTGATGGGGATGTTGGCGTAGGGATTTCCCGTTTGCTCGTGCGGCAGTTCGATGTTCAGGCCGACGGAACGGCCTCGCGCTCGCGCCGCGCCTTTGTTGCCTGCGGTCATGATGCCCGGCCCGCCGCCGGTGACGACGGCGAGGTTGTTTTTGGCCAGGCCGTAGGCGAGCGCTTCGGCGGCCTTGTAATAGGGATTGGTCTTGGTCATGCGCGCGGAGCCGAAGATGGTGACCGCCGGGCCGATGCGGGAGAGCGTCTCGAACGAGTCCACAAACTCCGCCATGATGCGGAAGATGCGCCACGGGTCTTCCTTGGTGAAACCGTTGGGGTTGCTGTTCATGGCCGAAGCATAGGGCGCACCGAGGCTGAATTCAAGAGGGACGCCGCGCGCCCGGCGCAACGCTTTGCTTTCGGCAGATATGGTGTAACTTGAATCACCATGGATGTGGACTACTCCAAGTTCTTCAGCGATGTCTGGCAATACAAGCCTGCGATAATCCTCCTGTTGGTTGGCGGCTTCATCATATTCGTGCTGTCGGTCATTGACACGCACCGCCACCGCAAGCATCGCAACAGGCGTCGGCACGCCGGCCATCACCACGGCCGCCACGGCTGAATCACGCCGCCGTCTGCGCGCGCTGGATTAGCTCGATCTCGTAACCTTCCGGCGCGTCAATGAATGCGAAGACCGTGCCGGTGGAGGAACTCGTCGTCGGACCATCGGAATATTTCAGGCCATGCGCGGCGAGATGTTTACCAAACTCCTCCAAGCTCTCCACCTCGAACGCCAGATGCGTGAGATCGGCCTGCACCTGCACCGGCCCGCTGCCGGGAAAATAGGTGATCTCAATCAACTCCTCGCTGCCGGGCGTCTTGAGAAAAACCAGCTCCGAACCGCGCGGCGATTTGTGGCGCTTGATTTCCTCGAGGCCGAGGATTTCGCGGTAAAATTTCACCGTGCGTTCGAGATCGTTGACGCGGTAGCGCGTGTGTAGGAGTTTTTTCGCCCAATTCATACGCGAAAATTACCAGTCCAATGTCCAATGTCCAATGTCCAATGACGCGGGCGGCTCGACTTTAGGCTTTAGACTTTGGACTTTGGACTTTAGACTTCAATCCATGGGTAAACGACGTGAATCGCGCGAACGCGCAGTCCAATTTCTGTTCCAGCACGACCTGAACCCGCCCGAAGACATCGAGGCGGCGCTCAATGAATTCTGGGATTCACAGCGCGCCGCCGCCATCGCCGAGGAAAAAGGTCAGGCCAATTGGAACGAACCCGTCACCCTCCCCCCGCCCACCACCGACGAGGCCGCCATGCGCCTCTTCGCCGAGCCGCTCATCCGCGGCACCCTCCAGCACCGCGACGCCATTGACGCCGAAATCAAGAAGCACGCCGAGAACTGGGACCTCCACCGCATGGCCGCCGTGGACCGCAACATCCTCCGCCTCGCCATCTACGAGATGCTTCACCGCGAGGACATCCCCCCCATCGTCAGCATCAACGAAGCTGTGGACATCGCCAAAAAATTCTCCACCGAAGACAGCGGCAAATTCGTCAACGGCCTCCTCGACAAAGTCAAAGGCGAGTTGATGCGCCCCGCGAGAATCGTTCAATAGTCCAAAGGCCAACCCATGTTCGCGGACTTACACCTGCACACGAAATTTTCCGACGGCACCTACACCCCGGAAGAACTCGTCGCGCAAGCGCAGTTCCACCACTTCACCGCCATCGCCCTCACCGACCACGATACCGTGGAAGGCTGCCCCCGCGCCGCCGCCGCCTGCGCCGCAGTCGGCATCGAATTCATCCCCGGCAGCGAACTCACCTCCGAACACGAAGAAATCGAAGTCCACATCCTCGCCTACTTCGTGGACACCGCCAATGCCGCGTTCCTCGCCGAGATCGCCAAATTCCAGGCCGTCCGCCAGAACCGCATCCGCGAAATGTGCGCCAAACTCAACGCCCTCGGCATCGGCCTGCAGGCGGACGAAGTTTTTAAACTCGCCAGTTGCCATTCACCCGGCCGCCCGCACGTCGCCCGCGCCCTCGTCGCCGGAAAATTCTGCCGCAGCCTCGACGTCGCCTTCGACCGCTTCCTCAAGAAAGACCGCCCCGCCTACGTGCCCAAATTCAAAATGTCCGCCCCCTGCGCCATCGAACTCATCCACCAAGCCGGCGGCCTCGCCGTCATGGCGCACCCGGCCCTGAACCAGACCGATAGAATCATCCCCTCCATCATAGAGGCCGGACTGGACGGCATCGAAGTCTTCCACACCAAGCACGGCCCCGCCGCCAACAAGCGCTACATGGACATCGCGCACAAATACAACCTGCTCGTCACCGGCGGCAGCGATTGCCACGGCATGAGCAAAGGCCGCCCCCTCATCGGCACCGTGAAACTCGACTACAGCTACATCGAGAAAATGAAACAGCGCCGGGCTGAAAAAAAATCATCCGCGAATTCCGCGAATTTTCGCGAAGAAGACAAAATCATTCGCGTCAATTAGCGAAATTCGCGGATTCCTTTTCCCATGGGATTATTCTCCAAATTCAAAGCCGGCCTTGCCAAGACCCACAGCAAGCTCACGCACGAGATCAAGCGCATCGTCACCCGCTCGCCCAAACTCACCGGCGAATCGCTCCAGGAAATCGAGCAAGCCCTCATCGCCGCCGACCTCGGCGTGGCCGTGACCCAGCAGATCATCGCCGCCGTCAAGCTCGCCTACGAATCCCAGGGCACGACCGGCCACGACGTCTTCGCCATCGCCCGCGCCGAAGTCGAAAATATTTTTGCCACGAACAAACCCGCGTTGCTCCGAGCCGCCAGCGGCCCGACCATCGTCTCCATCGTCGGCGTGAATGGCGCTGGCAAGACCACCACCGCCGCCAAGCTCGCGCACCTCATCCAATCGCAAAACAAAACCGTCCTCCTCGCAGCGTGCGACACCTTCCGCGCCGCCGCCATCGAGCAACTCAAGCTCTGGGGCGCGCGCCTCAAGGTGGACGTCATCGCCAGCGCCTACGGCGCGGACGCCGCATCCGTGGCGCACGACGCCGTCACCGCCGCGACCGCACGCAAGGCGGATTACCTTTTCATCGACACCGCAGGCCGTCTGCACACCAAGCACAACCTCATGCAAGAGCTGCTCAAGCTCCATCGCGTCATCGGCAAGCAACTAGCGGGCGCGCCGCACGAAGTGTTGCTCGTGCTCGATGGCAGCACCGGCATGAACGCGCTGAACCAGGCGCGCGAATTCAACAAAGCCGTTCCCCTCACCGGCCTCATCGTGACCAAGCTCGACGGCACGAGCAAAGGCGGCATGGTCGTGGCGATCCAGAAGGAGCTCGGCCTGCCCATCAAATTCATCGGCCTCGGCGAGCAACCGGACGACCTGCAACCCTTCGACGCGAAGCAATTCGCGCAGGCGTTGTTTGAGGAATGAACTTCATGCACAGATTTTCGCAATCGGCGAGCATCGGCGAAATCTGCGGATGAATTCCCGGCCCGGCGATTATGATGACGAGTAGGATTACGATTATGACGCGGTGGACGCGGAGATGGACTTGCGCGCTGCACCGCATCTTCGCATACTGCCGCACATTTTTTATTAAATTATGAACATCACCCCCATCCGTGTCGCGATCACCGGCGCCGCCGGCCAGATCGGTTACTCACTCCTGTTCCGCATCGCCTCCGGCGCGATGTTCGGCCCGAACCAACCCGTCATCCTCCACCTCATCGAAATCCCCG